>NZ_MTJN01000002.1:4130009-4447702 GCF_002017865.1 Rhodoferax fermentans
GCAGCGACAGCCAAGCCATGGGTCGGGTGGGTGAGGTCATCATCCGCACCTGGCAAACCGCCAGCAAGATGAAACAACAGCGTGGCTGGCTGGCGCCACCGCTGGTGCTGGGCGCGATCCAGTCCGAGGCTGCGCTGGTGGAACACAAAGAGCGCAACGACAACTTCCGCGCCAAACGCTATATCGCCAAAACCAGCATCAACCCGGCGATTGCCCACGGCATCAGCCACGAGGTGGGCAGCATCGAGGTCGGCAAATGGGCCGATCTGGTGGTCTGGAAACCGGCGTTTTTCGGCGTCAAACCGGCGCTGATCCTCAAAGGCGGCTTTATCGCGATGGCCGCCATGGGGGATCCCAATGCGTCGATCCCGACACCACAACCGGTGCACTACCGGCCGATGTTTGGGGCGTTTGGTGGCGCGCTGGCGCGTGGTTCACTCACCTTTGTGTCACAAGCGGGTTTGAAGGCCGGCATCCAGGAACGTTTTGGCCTGCAAAAAACCTTGAGTGCGGTGAAAAACATCCGCGGTGTGCGCAAACAGCACATGGTGCACAACCACTACCTGCCCACCATGGAGATCGACGCCCAGACCTACAGCGTGCGTGCCGACGGCCAGCTGCTGACCTGCGAGCCTGCGGTGAGCCTGCCGATGGCACAACGCTACTTCTTGTTCTGAGCCGCATGGACATCCGTATCGACGATTTGCAAGGCAGCGCGATCCAAGCCCTGCTGCAAGAGCATTTGGACGACATGCACTCAAGCTCGCCGCCAGAAAGTGTGCACGCGCTTGACCTGGCCGCCCTGCGCCACCAGTCCATCACCTTCTGGACCGCCTGGGACGGCGATGAACTGATGGGCTGCGGCGCGCTCAAACAACTCAGCCCGGAGCATGCCGAACTCAAATCCATGCGCACCGCCCGCACCCACCTGCGCAAAGGTGTGGCCCGCGCGATGCTGCGGCATATCCTGGCGGCAGCTCAGGCCAGGGGGTTCCAGCGCATCAGCCTGGAGACCGGCACCCCTGCGCCATTTGTCGCCGCCCAGAAGCTCTATGCCAGCGAAGGTTTTGTGGAATGCGGGCCGTTTGCCAGCTATGTGCTGGACCCGTACAGTGTGTTCATGACCAAGGAGCTTTGAGTGTGGCCTTCTCGGCCTTCACGTTGGACCCTTGACCACGACCAAACCTGCGCTTCAACGCGGCTGCATGTGGGTGCGAATCCAGGCAGCGAACGCGGCTTCTTCGATGTCGCCAGCGGCGACTGAGAGCATGGTGGTGACGCATTCCAGATCCGACGCCACCAGGTCAAAACCATTGAGCGCCAGAGACAGTTCCATCGCCACAAACGCGGTGCGCTTGTTACCGTCAACAAAGGGATGGTTGCGGGAAATGCCATAGGCGTAACTGGCCGCCAAGTCTGCAGCGTCAGGCATGCCGTAGCTTGCCAACTGCTCGGGTCGCGCCAAGGCTGAGTCCAGCAAGTTGGCATCGCGCACACCAGCACCGCCGCCGTGTTCGGCCAATTGTTCGTCGTGTACCGCGTGAATCAAGGCATGGTCGATCCATACCCAGGTTTGGCGTTCGGCACTCATTTGGCCAGTTCACGCAACACGTTACGGCGCTTTTTCATGATCGCCCGCGCCTCTTGCATCTGGACATCCAGCGTGGGGTCGTAGGGTGTCAGCGTGATGCCATTGGCCGCATCGGTCACAAACAAACTATCCCCCTTTTCCAGATTCAGCCGCGCCAAAACCTCTTTGGGCAAGATCACACCCACCGAGTTGCCGATCTGTGTGAGTTTGAGTGCGGTCATGGGGGTCTCCAGTTCAGGTTATAACGATTGTTAGTATATTGACCTGCACCTGAGGAGGCAAGTCTGGGCCAAACATCCACCCACCCACATGGCGGCAGAGCGTCGTGCTGGCGCAAACCCTTGCCAACGCGGTACAGTTATTGCTTTTCATCCGTACGCATTCCTCAGCTCATTTACCCATGATCCACGTCTCCAAACTCATCCCCCAAGGCGCCGGTCTGGCAGCAGTGCTGCTCAAACGTGCCAGTACCGTCGAGCTGGACTGGGATGTCCGCCAGAAAAGCCGTTTTGACGCGACCGACTCGACCGGGCGCCAGCTTGGCATCTTTTTGCCACGCGGCACGGTCGCGCGCGGTGGCGATGTACTGGTGGCGCATGACGGCTCCTTGATCAAGGTCTGGGCCGCGCCGCAAGCCGTGCTCAAGATCACCGCTTGCCCGGACCATGGCACGCCGTTTGACCTGATCCGCGCCGCCTACCACCTGGGCAACCGGCATGTGCCGATTGAGCTCAAGCCCGACCACCTCAAGATCGAGCCCGACCATGTGCTGGCCAGCATGTTGCACGCCATGCACCTGATCGTGACCGAGGTCACCGAGCCGTTTGAGCCGGAAAACGGCGCCTACGCCACCGGCGGCCATTTTGGTGGCCACCACCACGGGCATGAACACGACCACGATCACAGCCATGACCATGTGCACACACCACCGGCCAGCCCGGAGGCGCCTAAGCCCCACGTGCACGGCCCGGGTTGCGGCCACCACCACTGAGCACCGGCGAGGACATCACGCATGCACGACAGCAGCCTGATGCAGCTGATGTGGCTGGCCTCACCGGCCTTGCCGATCGGCGGATTCTCGTACTCAGAATGTCTTGAAGCCGCCGTCGATGCTGGGCTGGTCACTAGCGAAACAGAAGCAGCTGACTGGTTGGTGGAGCAACTCCACACCAGCTTGGCGCGTGCTGATCTGGCAGTCATCGCCCAGGCGATTCCGGCTTGGAAGCAAGCCGACCACACCCGCATCGCCCAGCTCAATGCCTGGGTTTTACAGACTCGAGAAAGCAGCGAATTGCGCGCGCAGACCGAGCAAATGGGCCGCAGCCTGCTGGAGTGGTTACGCAACCACACCACCGCCCAGCCCGAGCAAATCGCCCTGCTGGCCAGCCTTCAACCGACCTACCCGCTGGCCTTTGCGCTGGCTGCAAGTGCCACCGGTGCACCGCTGCGCGACTGTCTGCTGGCCAATGCCTTTGGCTGGGCCGAAAACATGATGCAGGCCGCGATCAAGGCTGTGCCGCTGGGTCAGAGTTCAGGCCAGCGCATCCTCTCTGCCCTGGCAGCGAACATCCCGGCGGCGGTGGACTTGGCGCTGGCTCTGGATGATGAGAACCGCCAGGCCTTCTCCCCCATGCTGGCGATCCTGAGCGCCCGGCACGAATCACAGTATTCAAGGATTTTTAGGTCCTAGCCCTTATATAAAAAGGGCTTGCAGCTTCACTTTAAATAGCACACCAACCATGACCACACCCCTGCACCACGTCCCCAACCGCACCAAAAAACTGCCACCTTTGCGCGTGGGCATTGGCGGGCCGGTTGGATCCGGCAAAACCACGCTGCTCGAAATGCTGTGTAAAGCCATGCGCGACAAATACGACCTGGTCGCCATCACCAACGACATCTACACCAAGGAAGACCAGCGCCTGCTGACCGTGAGCGGCGCGCTGCCGGCCGAGCGCATTTTGGGTGTCGAGACGGGCGGCTGCCCGCACACCGCCATCCGTGAAGACTGCTCGATCAACCTGGAGGCGATTGACCGCATGCTGGTGGACTTTCCCGATGCCGACATCGTGTTTGTCGAGAGTGGTGGCGACAACCTGGCCGCCACTTTCAGCCCCGAGCTATCGGACTTGACCATCTACGTGATCGACGTGGCGGCCGGTGAAAAAATCCCGCGCAAAGGTGGCCCTGGCATCACCAAAAGTGACCTGTTTGTCATCAACAAAACCGACCTGGCGCCGCACGTGGGCGCCAACCTGGAGGTGATGGCGGCGGACACCACCCGCATGCGCAGCACCCCCAAGGGGCTCAAGCCCTTTGTGATGACCAACTTAAAAACCCTGGCCGGGCTCGACGAGGTGGTGCGGTTCATCGAACAACGCGGACTGCTCGTCAACGGCTGAGACCGCGCCAGCGCTGAACCCTGGCAGGCTGGGTGCTATGATTTTGAAAAAGCACCACAAGGAGGCAGCAAGGTGAGTATCCAGCACGGGGCTTTGTCCCCCATCAGGACCCCTCGGTGATCCTGCCTGAGGACGACCTGTCCACCAGCAGCGCGCTGGTGATCGACGCCAACCCCACTTCACGCTCGATGCTGGTGTCGCAGCTGCGAGATTTCGGCATGGGCCGTGTGGTGCAGGCCGCCCGCTTGCAAGACGCCCGACGCCAGCTCGAATTTCGCAACTTTGACGTGGTCTTGTGCGAATTGCATTTTGACAACGAGACCATGACCGGGCAGGATCTGCTCGACGATTTGCGGCGCAACCAGCTGCTGCCATTTGCCACCGTGTTCATCATGGTCACCGGAGAAGCCACCTATGCCAAGGTGGCTGAAGCCGCCGAGTCGGCGCTGGACGGTTACCTGCTCAAACCCCACAAGGCCAACCAGTTGGCCGAGCGACTGCACCAGGCGCGTTTTCGCAAAACATCGCTGCAGGACATCTTCAGCGCCATTGAGGCAGAGGACTTCGAAACCGCAGCCAGCTTGTGCCAACAGCGATTTGAGAGCAAAGGCTTGTTCTGGTTATACGCGGCACGTGTCGGCGCCGAGCTGATGCTGCGCCTGGGCAAAACCGCGCAGGCGCAAAAACTCTACCAGGCGGTGGTGGCGGCCAAGACCCTGCCCTGGGCCAGACTCGGCGTGGCGCGTGCGCTCATGGACGAAGGCCAGGTGACCCGCGCCACCAGCGTGCTGGACAAGCTGATCAGCGAAGAGCCCAACTACACCGACGCTTACGATGTGATGGGGCGCGCCCAGTTCGAGCAGGGTAAGTTTGACGCGGCGCTGAGCACCTACAAACTGGCCAGCGACCTGACACCGGCCTCCATCACCCGGCTGCAAAACCTGGGCTTGATGAGTTATTACTGTGGCGACCGCCAAGGCGCAGAGGCCATGCTGGACCGCACCACCCGCATCGGTTTGTACTCCAAGATGTTTGACTGCCAGACCCTGGTGCTGCTGGCGCTGGTGCGTTTTGAGACGGGTAACCGCAAAGGCCTGCAGCGCTGCCGCGATGACTTTGCCCGCCTCATCAAACGCCGCCCTGGCAACGAACGCCAGGAGCGACTGAGCGGCATTGTGGAGGCACTCCATCTGATCGATCAGGGCCAATTTGTGCAGGCGGTGACGTCGATCCGCAGCCAATGCCAGCGCATCAAGTCACCTGATTTCGATTTTGAATCGGCCGCCAACCTGCTGGCCTTGCTGGCCCAGTTGGCCAACAAAACCATCCAGCTCGACGAGGTGGAACAGGTGGTGGACACGGTGGGCAAACGTTTTGCTGGCACGCGCGCCCTGGCCGAATTGCTGGCAGGTTCGGCGGCGATTTACCCGCCTTATGCCGAGCTGGTGCGCACAGCCCACAGCAGCATCCTCAAACTGACCGAAGCCGCAATGACCATGAGCATGCGTGGTGACCCGCAGGCGGCGGTGATTGAACTGATCCGCCATGGCCAGGAAACACTCAGTGGCAAACTGATTGAAACCGCATATCTGGTGATGCACCGGTATGCAGACAAGATCAAGAACGCCGCCGAGCTGGGCCCCATGGTGCAACAGTTGCGCACACACTACAACACCAAGATCACGCGCGCAGCATTGGGTGAACCCAAACGCCAGGCCGGAGGACTCACCTTGCGCGCCAGTGGCCATGCGGCAACCACAACTGCCACACCAAGCGCCGTGCCAGAGACCCTGCGCTGACGCCATGTCCGGCGGTTCAATCCGCTTCCATATAAATAGCTGTGTCAAAAGATCTGACAAGGGCTAGGAGCCATTTGGCCACATAAAAGTCGGCCAACGTCAACCCCACAGGTCCAGCGGTGGGTCGGTCACCACCGCACGCAGGATGTCCGAGCGCGAGATAAAACCCGCCACCAAGCCCTGATCGTCCACCACCGGCAGGCCCGGCAAACCGGTGTCGAGCAGCACCTGCGCCACCCGGCGAATGTCCGAGTCGGGCGCCACGCTGGGCACCGGTGTGACCATGATGTTGGTGACGTTCTGCAGCATCAGCGCACGCCAGGCCAGCGCGTGGCTATCGGGTGAGGGCAGGCGCTCGGGGTTGAGCAAGTCGGCCCGGGTCAGCAGCCCCACCAAATGGTTGTTGGCATCAATCACCGGGGCTTGGCCAACGCCTTGTTCGCTGAGCACCTGCCAGGCCTGCAACACCGTGGCGCTGTCCTTGAGACTGATGATGCGCGGGCTCATCAGGTCACTGACCCGGGTCAGGGGGTGGCGTACCGTGCTGCCGTCGCGCGTGTCGGTGTAGGCCGACAAGGCGCTGCGGTGGCCGTCATCGCCAGTGGCCTTGTTGGCCGCAGACTCCACAAAAGCGCCAAACGATTCGGCGAGTCGGTCGTCGCCCTGCTTTCCGGTAGGCAACAGTGCACGACTGCGCGTCAGGGCCCCCACACCACCGACTTGGCGCAACTGCTCCAAACTGCCGCGAAACAAACGCCCCTGCATGCCGTAGACCGAAAACATGGTGTGTGCATCTCCAAAACTGCTGCCCTGCGACAGACCCCGCCCAAGGCTGTGGCCCAGCGGCCATTGTGTCTGTTATCGACGCTGACACGCCCTGACTTGACCGATGCGGCAACCAGCACCTCAGGTTTTGGGCAAAAACAGCGCCTGCAGGTCGTTCAAAAAGTCAAAACCACGTGGCGTGGGCCGGGCGTGGGCCAGGTCGCTGGTCATCAGACCACGCGCCTGGGCCTCTTGTAGCGCCGCAGCAATGGCGTTGAGCGACAGGCCGGTGCGTTCGGCAAACAGCGGCAGCGCAAACCCGTCGGCCAGGCGCAGCGCGTTGAGCATGAACTCAAACGGCAACTCAGCACGTTTGACCTCGTTCTCCTGCGCGATGGCGCTGCCCGCCAGCGCTTGCGCCATGTAACGCGCCGGGTCACGCAGGCGCACCTGGCGCAACACGCGGTGGGCAAAACTGAGTTTGCTGTGGGCGCCAGCGCCAATGCCCAGATAGTCACCAAACTGCCAGTAGTTGAGGTTGTGCGCGCAGCGGTGGCCCGGCTTGGCGTAGGCCGAGACTTCGTAACGCTGCAGGCCAGCCGGACCCGTCAGCTCGGTGATCAAGTCCAGCATGTCGGCCGCCAGGTCGTCGTCCACAGCAGCGGGCGGGTGTTTGGCAAAGAAAGTGTTGGGCTCGATGGTCAGGTGGTAGATCGACAGGTGCGGCGGCGCAAACGACAGCGCGGTGGCCACATCGCTGCGCAACTCATCGAGCGTCTGGCCCGGCAGCGCATACATCAGGTCCAGGTTGAAAGTGTCAAAGTTGAGAGCAGCCTCCTCAAGCGCAGCAAGGGCCTGAGACCGATTGTGCACACGACCCAGGGTTTGCAGATAAGCGTCGTTGAAACTCTGCACCCCGACCGAAAGGCGGGTCACACCGGCAGCACGAAAGGCTTTGAAGCGGTCTTTCTCGAAGGTGCCGGGATTGGCCTCCAGCGTGATCTCGGCGTCCGCCGCGAGTTTCAGACGGGCGCGGATACCAGCGATCAGCTGGTCAATCGCTGTTGGTGAAAACAGGCTGGGCGTGCCGCCACCGATGAACACGGTTTGCACACTGCGGCCCCAGATCAGCGGCAGCGCCGACTCCAGATCGGCCATCAGCGCGTTGAGGTAATCCTGCTCGGGCAGGTCGGCCGCGCGCTGCTCGTGGGAGTTGAAGTCGCAGTACGGGCATTTTTTGAGGCACCAGGGCAGGTGCACATAGAGTGACAGCGGCGGCAAGCTGCCCAGTTGCAGCGTGCCGGGACGCATGTAGTGCTGGATGTCGTGCGGCTGCACCGGCTGCTCGGGGCTGCCTGGCTCGGAGTGGATGGGAATCATCTGTTCAGTGGATATGTTTCAGGGCACGGTCAGGATGCGCTTGTGGTGCTTGGGGTTGTGGTGCGCCCCGCGCGGCAGCCGCAGGGGGCGCCCGCCTCATACTGGGGTACCAGAAATCGGCGGTCGCCCCCTGCGGCTGCCACGCGATTCTGTCGGAACGCCAGCATTGGAGGTCCAAAAGCAGAATGCAGGATGGGTGATGACTTCAAAGCCTTGTTCGCTGAGTAGCCAAGCGCTTGACTTGGTGAGCGTCCAGCGAGGCGGGGACTTTGGGCGGCTGACGATTTCTGGTACCCCAGTATGAGGAAGCCGCCCAAAGGCTCCGACTCGCGGGTTGCACCAACGAAGTAGGCCAACAGGGGCAGTCTGGTGCCTCGTGCCCCTGGACTACCAAACAAAGCTCGCCGCGTCCGCACCACTCACAACCAGCGCTCGCGCATCAGCGCCACCATGGCGGCAGCCGCCCTGCCCCGGTGGCTGTGGGCGTTTTTCACCTCGGTGGGCAGCTGGGCAAAGGTCTGACCAAACTCGGGGATGAACATCACCGGATCAAAACCAAAACCGTTGCTGCCCAGGCGCTCACGCGCAATCTCACCCACCACACGCCCCACTGCCACCAGCGGCTCGGGGTCCTCGGGGCTGCGCACCGCCACCAGGGTGCTGACCATCGCGGCGCGGCGATTCTCTATGCCCGCCATCTGCTCCAGCAGCGCGCGCACATTGTTGTCGTCACTCTTGGGGTAACCAAACTGGGTGGCGTAATAGGCGGTTTGCACCCCGGGCAGGCCACCAAAAGCGTCCACACACAAACCGGCGTCATCAGCCACGGCGGGCAGGCCGCTGTGCGCAGCTGCGTGGCGCGCCTTGGTCAGCGCGTTCTCAATAAAGGTGTGGTAGGGCTCAGGCGCCTCCGGGATGCCCAGGCTGCCCTGGGTGATGAGCTCGAACCCAAGCGGCGCAAACATGGCCTGCAATTCAGCCAGCTTGCCGGGGTTGTTGGATGCCAAAACAATTTTCATATAACAAATTGGCCTCTAGCCCGCGTTTATCAAGGGCTGATAGCTATCAAATTAATAAGCAGCCTTTTGCAGTTGGATCAACTCACGGATGCCTTTGTCGGCCAGGGCCAGCAGCTGGTCCATCTCGGCGCGGGTGAAGGCGACACCTTCGGCAGTGCCCTGCACTTCCACATAGTGGCCAGCGCCGGTCATCACCACGTTCATGTCGGTATCGCAGGCCGAGTCTTCCACATACTCCAGGTCCAGCAAGGGTGTGCCCTGCACAATGCCGACCGAGATGGCGGCCACCGGGTTGAGGATCGGTGACTGTGTGATCTTGCCCTGTGCCATGAGCCAGTTCACTGCGTCCTGCGCTGCCACAAAAGCACCAGTGATGGCAGCGGTGCGGGTGCCACCGTCGGCCTGGATCACGTCGCAGTCGAGGTGGATGGTGCGCTCGCCCAGCAGCTTGAGGTCAAACACACTGCGCAACGCGCGGCCAATCAGGCGCTGGATCTCTTGCGTGCGGCCGGACTGTTTGCCCCGTGCCGCCTCGCGGTCGCTGCGGGTGTGGGTGGCGCGCGGCAACATGCCGTATTCGGCGGTGACCCAGCCCTCGCCGCTGCCTTTTTTGTGGCCGGGCACTTTTTCCTCGACCGAGGCGGTGCACAACACCTGGGTGTTGCCAAACGCAATCAGCACCGAGCCCTCGGCGTGCATGGTGTAGTGGCGGGTGATGCTCACCGTGCGCAGGGCGTCAAAGGCGCGTGCGCCTGAGCGTGAAAAATCAGTCATGGCAGAACCTTCTCAATAACAAAAATCAGACTTTTTTCTGGGCCGAGCGGCGGATGGCTTCGTTGATCTCGGCAATCGAGCGCTCGATCGCCTCGTCATCCAGATCGTCTTCGACCGGATCCAGCCAACCGGCCTGCACGGTCGAAGCAAACACACCATCCAGGATCGAGTCGGTGGTGATTGAGCCCCGGGTGGAGGCCAGCTCGTCAGGGGTTTCCCAGGCCAGCGCCAGACAGGTCACATTGTCGGAGCTGGGACCGGCCAGGCGCAAGGCCAGCTCCACCAGGTCGGGCACCGCCACATCCACCGGTTTGTGCAGCAGCTCAGACACCAGGGTGGGTTCGGGCACCGCCGACCACAGGCCATCCGAGCACAACATGATGCGGTCACCCAGTTGCAGACCCAGCGGCCCCTCCACCGCAAACAGCGGTTTGGTGGGTGAACCCAGACAGGTGAACAACACATGGCGGTTTTTGCCTGCCTCAGGCCGCGCGGTGGCGGGTTTGATCAGGTCCTGCTCCAGCAGCGAGTGGTCGCGCGTGCGTGTCAAGAGCTCACCCCGACGCAGCAGGTAGAGCCTGGAGTCGCCGCAGTGGGTCCACGTCAAGGCACCGTTCTGGATCACCGCCACCACAATCGTGCTGCGTGGTGCATCCAACATGGCGCGACCCGTTGCGTAACGCAGGATATGCCGGTGCGCCGAGCGCACCGCGTTGTCCAGAAAGCGGGGCACGTCCGCGAGTTCGGGTTTGGCTTCTTTCTGGAACAGGGCGGCAATGGCCTGAATCGCCAGCTGCGCCGCCACCTCCCCCTCAGGATGCCCACCCATACCGTCGGCCAGCATAAAAATGGCAGCGCTGCTGGTGTAGCAGTACCCCATGCGGTCTTCGTTCTTGTCACGCCCACCTTTGCGGCTGACCTGGAAGACAGAGAACTTCATCTGGATTTTTTGCTCGGCTCGGTGGCCTTGAGCACGGTCTTTTTGGTGCCGGTGACCATGTTGTCAAACTGCAGGCGCACCTTCTCACCCACACTCAGGCGGGTGTAGCGCCGCTCACCCGGGCTGTTGAGCTCTTTCTGCAGCGCAAACACCGACTGCGGCCTGGCCAGCGGGTCCAGCGCCATACACCATTGCACCACCTCGATCAGGTTGTCGGAATACACCCCCTGCAGGCGTTTCCAGGCGGCAGCCATCGGGTCGTTGTTGACACGCTGCGGCGCCTCGTTGGGCGGGTAACCTTGCATACAGGCGAACATGCAAGCGCCAATGGCGTAGATGTCGGTCCACGGGCCCATGGTGCTGTCGCGTCGGTACATCTCGGGCGCGGCAAAACCGGGGGTGTACATCGGGCGGATGAAGTTGCCCTCTTTGCTCAAGACCTCACGCGCCGCGCCAAAGTCGATCAACACCGCCTTGTTGTCGTCGGTGATGAAGATGTTGGCCGGTTTGATGTCCAGATGCAGCATCTTGTGCTGGTGCACGATGCGCAGGCCGCGCAGGATCTCCTCGAACAGCGAGCGGATGGTCGACTCACGGAACACCTTGGGCTGCTTGAGGTCACGCGCGATCAGGATGAAGTCCTGCAGGCTGGCGCCTTCCAGGTAGTTCATCACCATGTAAACGGTGTCGTTTTCCCGGAAGAAATTCATCACACTCACCACCGAGGGGTGAGATATCTGGGCCAGCGAGCGGCCTTCCTCGAAGAAACTCTTGAGCCCCAGGCGGTACAGCGACAATTTTTCAGGCGCCACCTGCGGCGCCAGGTCACCCGGGTCACGTGTGGTCAGCGAGGCTGGTAAGTACTCCTTGATGGCGACCTGCTGGCCGTCGTTGTCGGTGGCCAGGTAGACCACCCCAAAACCACCCGCCGCCACCTTGCGAACGACCTGATAACCACCAATGAAGGTTCCGGGAGGCAGTGGGGAGGGTTTGACCTTGGACATCATTTTTTAATCAGGAAACCGCAAGCGGGGCAAGAACCGGGTTATTCTCAAAAGTACATTTTTTGAAGAGAACCGCAATGTCAGTTTACAGCATGACCGGTTACGCCAGCGCCCAGCATAACCCGGCCAAAGAGGGCGCTGAGGGCGATAACAAACACAGCGCCAACAGCCGATTGGGCATCGAAATCCGGGCGGTCAACAGCCGCTTTCTGGACCTGTCTTTCCGCCTGCCCGAGGAGCTGCGCGCCTGCGAACCCGCCCTGCGCGAGAAGCTCAACGCCAAACTCAAACGCGGCAAGGTGGAGCTGCGGGCGTCCATCGAGAGCACCAGCAGCAGTGTGGTCACCGAGCCGTCGACCCGTCTGTTGCAACGCCTCAACGCCATTCAAGACCATGTCAAAGCCTGGCTGCCGTCGGCGCAGCCACTCAGCGTGGCCGAAGTCATCCGCCTGGCGGGGGACGAATCCCAGCCCGGCAAGGACTGGCAGGCCGAAACACTGCAACTGGCCGACGAGGTGCTCGACGCACTCATGGCCGCGCGCAAACGTGAAGGCACCCGACTGGCCGCCATGTTGTTTGACCGCATCAAGCAGTTGCGGGCGCTGGCGGCCCAGGCCGAGCCGCTGATCCCGCTGCTGGTGACACAACAACGCCAACGTTTTCTGGACCGCTGGGCGCAGGCGATGGAGCTCACCGACGGCCAGGCCAAGTCCGAGATGGCCCAAGACCGGGCGCTGACCGAAGCCACCGCGTTTGCCATCCGCATTGATGTGGCCGAAGAGCTGACTCGGCTGGCCTCTCACCTGGACGAGCTGGAGCGCCTGGTCAAAAAAGGTGGCGACATCGGCAAACGGCTGGACTTCCTGATTCAGGAGCTGCATCGCGAGGCCAATACCCTGGGCTCCAAGTCTGCCGCGCTGGAACTGACCCACATTTCGGTGGACATGAAAGTGCTGATCGAGCAAATGCGCGAGCAGGTGCAAAACATAGAATAAGCGCCTATGGATTACCCCGGAAACCTCTTTGTTGTCGCCGCCCCCAGCGGAGCTGGCAAATCCAGCTTGGTCAAGGCCTTGCTGGAACTCGATTCCCTTGTACAACCTTCGGTGTCACACACCACCCGCGCACCCCGCGGGCAGGAAAAACATGGGCGCGAGTATTTTTTTGTGCCTGACACCGAGTTTGATGCCATGGTGCAGACAGACGCCTTCGTCGAATGGGCGCATGTGCACAACCACCGCTACGGCACCTCGAAAAAGGCGATCGAAGAACGCATGAGCCAGGGCGCTGATGTGATTCTGGAGATTGACTTTCAAGGTGCGTTGCAGATCAAACAAGTGTTTGCCAATGCCGTGACCATCTTCATCCTGCCGCCCAGCTGGGATGAGTTGCGCTCGCGGCTGGAGCGACGTGGTGAAGACACGGCAGCAGTGATTGAAGTCCGGCTGCAGAACGCGGCTTTAGAGATGGCACAGGTCAACCAGTTTGACTTCGTTATAATCAATGAGTTGTTCGACCGGGCTGTGTTTGATCTCAAATCCATCGTCCACGCCCAACGACTCAAGTACCTGGCACAGCGCCGTGCCAGGGCTGAAACATTCAAAGCACTGCATATTTCTTAGTGCGCCCACCTGGTTCTGGAGAAGTCATGGCCCGTATCACTGTTGAAGACTGCCTGGTGCAGATTCCCAATCGCTTTCAGCTGGTATTGGCTGCGTCCTACCGTGCCCGCATGCTGAGCCAAGGCCACAGCCCCAAGGTTGAGAGCAAGAACAAACCGGGCGTGACCGCCCTGCGCGAAATTGCAGCAGGCAAGATTGGCATCGAGATGTTGAAAAAAGTGCCGCTCTGAGTTCACAGGCACGCTGACATAAAAAGCACCGCTCTGCGGTGCTTTTTTGTTTCATTTGTGTCATAGGCTTACACGCAGGCTATATTTCAGGGATGCGCACCCCCGTCCAACCCGTTTCCGTTGTCAGCCACATCCCACCCAAACCCGCGCCCAAGGCGCTCAGTTCGGCGGGCATGAATGCAGCTGCAGCGAGCTTGGCAAGCCTCACCAACAAGCTGGACTATTTGAGTCCGGCCGATCTGGCCAGCGTGCGGCAAGCCTACCGGTTTGCCGACGAAGCCCATCTGGGCCAATTGCGCAACAGCGGAGAGCCCTACATCACCCACCCCATCGCTGTGGCGGCCCAATGTGCCGAATGGAAACTTGACGCCCAGGCCTTGATGGCGGCCCTGTTGCATGACGCCATGGAAGACTGTGGCATTGCCAAATCGGAACTGATTGAGCGCTTTGGTACCTCGGTGGCAGAGCTGGTCGATGGCTTGACCAAGCTGGAAAAACTGCACTTCAACACACGTGAGGAGAACCAGGCCGAGTCGTTTCGCAAAATGCTGCTGGCCATGGCACGTGATGTACGTGTCATCCTGATCAAGCTGGCAGACCGCACCCACAACATGCGCACGCTGTCGGACGCGCCACGCGAAAAATGGGGGCGCATCGCTTCGGAAACGCTGGACATTTACGCCCCCATCGCCTACCGCTTGGGGCTGAACCAGACCTACCGCGAGTTGCAGGATCTGTCCTTCAAGTACCTCAACCCCTGGCGACACAGCGTTCTGACCAAAGCGGTAGCCAAAGCACGAAGCCGACGACGCGACCTGATTCAAAAGGTGCATGCGGACCTGGACAACACCTTTGCGCAACACGACATGCCGGTCAGGATCGCCGGGCGCGAAAAAACCATCTTCTCCATCTACAAAAAGATGGAGGAAAAAAATCTCAGCTTTGCCCAGGTCACCGATATCTACGGATTTCGCATCATCGTCCCGAACCTGGTTGACTGCTACACCGCTTTGGGTATGCTGCACCAGCTCTACAAGCCGGTTCCCGGCAAGTTCAAAGACCACATTGCTATCAGCAAAATCAACGGTTACCAGTCGCTGCACACCACGCTGGTCGGCCCTTCGGGGATCAACGTCGAGTTTCAACTGCGCACCGAGGCGATGCATCTGGTGGCTGAAACTGGTGTAGCGGCGCACTGGTTGTACAAGGAAGCGTCCAACGATGATGTCGGCCAGAACGACCGCATGGGTTCCAAATGGCTGCAGTCACTGCTGGACATCCAGGACGAAAACCGGGATGCCACAGAGTTCTGGGAACATGTCAAGGTAGACCTTTTTCCCGATGCGGTTTACGTGTTCACGCCCAAGAGCCAGATCATGGCCATGCCTCGCGGAGCCACCGTGATCGATTTTGCCTATGCCATCCACAGCAACGTGGGCGACCACACGCTGTCGGCCAAAATCAACAACGAACCCGTGACCTTGCGGACCGAGGTCAAAAATGGTGATGTGATCGAGGTCATCACCTCACCTGACGCTACACCCAACCCGGCCTGGCTGGGATTTGTCAGGACAGCGCGCGCACGTTCCAAGATACGCCAACACCTCAAGACCTTGGCCCAGACAGAGTCGGAGAGCCTTGGCGAAAAAATGCTGATCCAGGCCTTGCGGGCGGAAGGCATCGAGAACTTACCCGACCACTCTGGCGCCAAGGCCGCTGTGTGGGACAAGTTGTTGCGTTTCAGTGGCAACAGGACCCCATCCGAACTGATGACAGACATTGGCCTGGGCAAACGCATCGCCAGCATCGTCGCCAAACGTTTGGCCATGTTGCTTGCTGACAGCGGGGAAAAGCCCGATGCCCTGCTGCTGACCCGGGAACGTTTTGTGGCTGGCGAGAACATCTCCCAGGGCAGTGTGTCCATTGATGGCAGCGAAAGCACCTCGGTACGTTTTGCCCATTGTTGCCGCCCGATTCCTGGCGACAGCATTGTGGGTTACCTGGGCCGTGGTGAGGGGTTAACGATCCACACGGGCGACTGTCAGGTCGCCAAAAAACTGCACCACAAAGACAGCGAACGTTTTATCAGTGTGGAATGGTCCGATGAACCCATGCGGACCTTCGAGACAGGTATTGTTGTCACCGTCACCAATGGCAAGGGTGTGTTGGCCCGTGTCGCCAGCGCGCTGGCATCTGGCGAAGCAGACATCACCCAGGTTGACATGACCAATGAATCTGCGCATGGGGTGATGGAGTTGCGGTTTGTCATTGCGGTGCGTGATTTGAGCCAGCTTGAAACCGTGTTCAAACACCTGCGCCGCACCGCTGCGGTTCTGAAAGTGCAGCGCTCCAAAAACACCTCCCCCATCGCCGCATAGCCAGATTCACTTGGCGCGCGAGTAAAAAATCGCCAGACCCCAATGCGCGGGTGATCTGCGACATCGCGTATTCGGGTGTCACATCACCCGGCATGCAGCGCCAGGTCAAATATTTGAATTCAAAAACGAAAAAGCCCTAGAACATCTCTGTTCTAGGGCTTGTCGTTTGGTGCGGCTGGCAGGAATTGAACCCACGACCCCTTGGTTCGTAGCCAAGTACTCTATCCAACTGAGCTACAGCCGCTAAGCTATCAATTATAGCCTAAAAATTGGCATGCCGCCACAGACTTGAACTTTGGGCCAAAGAATTCTGCGTTTGACTGATTATTCTTGGTACCTCAAATGCTTTCGCTCTATGCACTTCTACAAACAAATCGAGATCGCTTTTAGCCAGGAATAAAGCAACGTGGTTAAGCCAGATGACCCTGTGTGTCATCTCCTGCGCAATGGCTGGCAACCAAACTATCAAAAATTTGACACAGGGCCTCATTTGTAGGCACCAACGACAAAGGCCTGCTGACGCAGGCCTTTGATTGTGTTCATAATTTAATTGGTAGGGCGTCACAGACTTGAACTGTGGACCAAAGGATTATGAGTCCTCTGCTCTAACCAACTGAGCTAACGCCCCAACCGAACCGGCAATTGTAGGGGCTACTTGTGGTGGCTCAGCGCGTTGCTGACCAGTTTGGAGGTGATGTCCACAATCTGGATCATGCGGTCATAGGGCATGCGTGTGGGCCCAACCACACCGAGGGTACCGACCACCTGGCCATCGACCTCGTAAGGGGCACTGACAATGGACAGGTCCTCAAACGGAATCACCTGGCTTTCGCCACCGATAAAAATGCGCACACCTTCGGCGCGTCCGGTCACATCCAGCAAACGCATCAACTGGGCTTTTTGCTCAAACAGGTCGAACGCACGGCGCAAATGGCCCATGTCATTGGCAAAGTCACTCACCGACAACAGATTGCGCTCACCGGCAATGATCACCTCGTCGGCGGTTTCAGACAGCACCTCGGAGTTGGCAGCCACGGCAGCGTGCATCAGGCTGGCAATCTCTGCACGCAAGGACTCCACCTCGTTTTTCAGCCGCTCGCGCACCTGCTCGATGTCCAGACCGATGTAATTGGCATTCAGGAAGTTGGCCGCCTCGACCAGCTGCTGCTGCTCGTAGTCGACCTCGGTGAAGATCACGCGGTTTTGCACATCCCCTTCCGGCGAGACGATGATCACCAGCAAGCGCCGCTCGGACAACCGCAAGAACTCAATGTGCCGAAAAACCGTGGTGCGCCGCGGCGCCACCACCACACCCACAAACTGGGACAGACTGGAGAGCAGATTGGCCGCGTTGGAAATCACCTTCTGCGGCTGGTCGTGGGCCAGACTGTGTTCACCAAACGGGTTGCGCTGGACCGTCAACATGGTGTCCACAAACAAGCGGTAGCCGCGTGCGGTGGGAATGCGCCCGGCCGAGGTGTGTGGGCTGACGATCAGACCCAGATCCTCCAGGTCTGACATCACGTTGCGGATGGTGGCGGGTGAAAGCTCCAGCCCGGATGCCTTGGACAAAGTGCGCGACCCCACCGGCTGGCCATCAGCGATGTAACGCTCAACCAGCGCTTTGAGTAATAACTTGGCACGGTCATCCAGCATGCTGTCATTTTACGGACATCTTGTCAGAGCCAAAGACCAGGAAAGAACACCCTTGGTACCGCTTCAAACAGGGATGCTGTATGCCAGTGTTGTCCGTGAAGCTGGTTTTTTCAAAGGCGTCACCGGCCTGCCATGGCTTTGGTGTTGTAATTTGCAGATGGATTCCAAATTCAAGCTTGTTGCACTGATCGGCAAATACCAGACCAGCGCCGGTGTTGCCGCCGTTGCCAGCGCGCGCGCGGCACTGGACGCGGTGGCGCATTTTCTGCACGACCAGGGCTGTGATGTGGTGCTGGAGCGTGACACGGCGCTCAACATGGGGATGGTGACCCACCCGACGCTGACCGTGCCACAGATCGGCGAACAATGTGACCTGGGCCTGGTGGTGGGGGGTGACGGTACCATGCTGGGCATTGGCAGACAACTGGCCGCATATGGTGTGCCGCTGATTGGCATCAACCAGGGCCGTCTGGGCTTCATCACCGACATTCCCTATGGCAACTTTGCCGCCTGCCTGAGCCTCATGCTGCGTGGTGAATATGTGGAAGACCACCGCAGCCTGATGACTGGCCGGGTGATGCGCGATGGGCACTGCGTCTACAACGCCACCGCGCTCAACGATGTGGTGGTGAACCGTGGTGCCACCTCGGGCATGGTGGAGTTGCGGGTGGAGGTGGATGGCCACTTTGTCGCGAACCAGCGTGCTGATGGACTGATCATCGCGACACCCACCGGATCAACTGCTTATGCATTGTCATCGGGCGGGCCTTTGTTACACCCCTCCATTCCCGGCTGGGTGATGGTACCGATTGCCCCACATACATTGTCAAATCGGCCGATAGTCCTTGCCAACACATCGCATATAGCTATTGAAGTAGTAGCTGGCCGGGATGCCAGCGCGAGTTTTGACCAGCAATCCCTGGCGTCCCTGATGCATGGTGACCGGATTGAAGTCACCCGGTCCAACCACCATGTGCGGTTTTTGCATCCCAAGGGCTGGTCCTACTTTGATACCCTGCGGGAAAAACTGCATTGGAACGAAGGAGTAACCTCAACGTGAGTCTCAAACGCATCGTCCTGCGCGACTTTGTCATCGTCAGCGAACTTGACCTGGAACTGGCCAACGGCTTCACCGTGTTGACCGGTGAGACCGGCGCTGGCAAATCCATCCTGGTGGACGCCTTGCAGCTGGTGACCGGCGGGCGTGCCGATGTCAGTGTGATCCGTGAAGGTGCGACACGCACCGACGTCAGCGCCGAGTTCGAGGCCACAACCAGCGTGGCCAGCTGGCTGGACGAGGCCGGGTTCGAGCACGACAGCAGCCTGCTGCTGCGTCGCACCGTTGACGCCCAGGGCAAAAGCCGCGCCTGGATCAACGGCAGCCCCGCCACCGCCACCCAGTTGCGCGCCTTGGGGGAACTGCTACTCGACATCCATGGGCAACACGCCTGGCAAAGCCTGACACGCCCGGAGTCCGTGCGTGGCCTGCTCGACGCCTACGCGAAGGTGTCGACCGATGGCGTGGCAGCACAGTGGCAGCTGTGGCGCACCGCCCAGGACCAGCTGGCACAGGCCCGCACCTCGCAGGACTCTTTGCTCAACGAACGTGAGCGCCTGAACTGGCAGATTGGTGAGCTGGAAAAACTCGCACCGGCAGTGGACGAATGGCCCGCCTTGAACGCCGAGCACAGCCGCCTCTCCAACGCCCAGGCCCTGTTGGACGCTGCGCAATCGGCCTTGCAGGCACTCGATGAGGCCGACAGCAATGCCTGTAGCCTGAGCGGCAGTGCCTGCGAAGCACTTCAAAAACAAGAGCATATTGAGCCCGTATTTAAAGGGCTGAGCGAGGTTTTGACATCCAGCCTGGCTCAGTTGGAGGATGTGGTGCACTCACTGCGTGTCTACCTTCGCAAAACCGAGCTGGACCCGGATCGGCTCAGCGCGCTGGATGAACGCTTGGGCCTGTGGATGGCACTGGCGCGCCGTTACAAACGCAGCCCCGAGGAGCTGGTGGACCTGTTGTCTGGCTGGAAAGCTCAGCTGCGTGCGCTGGACGCTGCGGCCGACCTGCAGGCGCTGGAGAGTGCGGTGGCCTCTGCCTGGCAAAGTTATCAGGTAGAGGCTGGTAAGCTGACCCGAGCCCGGCAAAAGTCAGCCCCCAAGCTGGCCCAGACCATCACCCTGGCGATGCAGGGGCTGGGCATGCAAGGCGGCCAGTTCGAGGTGGCCATCCAGCCTGCAGGCCAGCCTTTGATGACGGGGTTGGAGGACATCCAGTTTCTGGTGGCAGGCCATGCGGGCAGCACCCCGCGCCCGGTCAACAAAGTGGCTTCAGGAGGTGAGTTGTCACGCCTGGCGCTGGCGATTGCGGTCACCACCAGCCAGCTGGGTACCGCCCAAACCCTGATTTTTGACGAGGTCGACGCCGGTGTCGGTGGTGCAGTGGCCGAAACCGTGGGGCGGCTGATGCGCCAGCTCGGCGTTGACCGGCAGGTGCTGGCCGTGACCCATCTGCCGCAGGTGGCCGCCTGTGCCGACCAGCACCTGGTGGTCAGCAAACAACTGGCGGGCAGCGCCACCGTGAGTTCGGTCACCCCGGTCAAAGGTGAAGATCGCGTCACCGAACTGGCCCGCATGCTGGGTGGTGAACGCATTCTGGCCAGCACCCTGACCCATGCACGTGACATGCTGCAAGTGCAGGGAGCCTGACACATGAATACCAGCCCCAATGTGCAGATTGTGCTGATCACCGGCATGTCCGGCTCGGGCAAATCGGTGGCCTTGCACGCGCTGGAAGACCTGGGTTTTTATTGTGTGGACAACCTGCCGCCCGAGCTGCTGATGCAGCTGGTGGATCTGGAGCATGCCCACCATGCCAAACATCTGGCGATTGCCATCGACGTGCGCAGCGCCAGCTCGCTGCCACTGGTGCCAGAGCAGTTGAAACAGCTCAAGGCGCGCGGGCTGCAGGTCGATTCCATCTTTCTGGATGCCACCACCGACACGCTTATTCGCCGCTTTTCAGAAACACGCAGGCGCCACCCTTTGTCCCGGGGCGGGCCAGAAAACGCCCTGCTGGACCAACGCCATGCGCTGGCCGACGCCATTGAGCTGGAGCGCAACCTGCTCAGCGACCTGCGCATGCAGGCCCATGTGATCGACTCCAGTGTGATCCGTCCGACCCAGCTGCAGAGTTATGTCAAAGCCTTCATCGCCGCGCCCGGTGAACAGTTAACGCTGGTGTTTGAATCTTTTTCGTTCAAACGCGGCATCCCGAGCGACGCCGATTTTGTGTTTGATGTGCGCATGTTGCCCAACCCACATTACGAGCCCGAACTGCGTGCTCTGACCGGGCAAGATGCGCCGGTGGCCGACTACCTGAGGCGGCAACCCGAGGTGCAGCGCATGCTGGACCAGATTCACACCTTCCTGAACAACTGGATGAACGATCTGGCGCAAAACCACCGCAGTTATGTGACCGTGGCCATCGGCTGCACCGGCGGGCAGCATCGCTCGGTGTACCTGGTGGAACAACTCACCGCCTTGTTTGCACCGCACTGGGTCACGCTCAAGCGGCACCGTGAAATGGATGCCCGTTTTAGCACGTCAGCAACTTCCTGATCGGTGCCGGCAGCCCCAGGCTTGGCCAGCGTTCAGCCTCCACCCAGGCGCCGGCCACATCCGGTGGTGAGCCCGTTGGCAACACCACAGATACCGGATGCAAATACAAGTCCTTGTGCGTCAACACATGCTTAATCACCGGCTGGTCTTGCAGCTGACTGTGTCGCGCCGGTGGCACACTAGCCAGCAAGGCTTCCCGGTTTTCAAACAGAGGCAGGCAATACAGACCCGCCCAGACGCCCGGTGTGGGCCGTTGGCTCAGCCAGACTGCAGCGTCGTCCGACACTGCCCACAGTAACCAGATCGTTTGCGCCGTTCTCTTGAGTTTGCGGGTCTTGACCGGAAAACTCTCCTGGCGCGCCAAGGCCTCAGCCCGGCAGTCGCCATGGAACGGACAAGCCACACAAGCGGGTTTTCTGGCGGTACAGACCGTGGCCCCCAGGTCCATGATGGCCTGGGTGTAACGTGGCATGGTGTGGGCCAGATCATGCTCTGGCAGCAGGCGATTGGCCTCCTGCCACAACTGCCGCTCGTTGGCAGAGAGCGCCAGATCAGCCTCAAACCCCAGGAAACGTGTCAGCACCCGTTTGACGTTGCCATCCAGAATCGCTACGCGTTCGCCAAAACAGATCGACGCCACCGCCGCCGCCGTGGACGGGCCGATGCCCGGCAGGGTCTGCAACAGCGCCGCAGTGCGGGGAAAGGCACCACCGTGCACCGCCATCACCTGCTGCGCACACAGGTGCATGTTGCGGGCGCGACTGTAGTAACCCAGACCACTCCACAGGCCCAGCACATCATCCAGCGGTGCCTTGGCCAGCGCCGCCACGTTTGGAAAGCGCGCCACAAACCGGGTGAAGTAGTCGCGCACGGTGACCACCTGGGTTTGCTGCAGCATGATCTCGGAGAGCCACACATGGTAGGGCTCGCGCGTGGCCTGCCAAGGCAGGTCGTGCCGACCGTGGGCACGCTGCCAGTCCACCAATCTCTGCGCAAAGTTCTGCGCGATCAACTCAAGAGGCATGCACGGCCACCCCAAAACGCGCGGGGGTGGTCATCTGCAGCAGCGAGTCGGTCAACTCCACCAGCTTGAGTTCAACCTGATCCAACTCAGTGCTGCGTGCATGGATGTCCTCAATGCGTTCGTCGAGTCCACTCGATGCCTGGCCGATACGGTCAATCGCTTCGAGCCGCCGCACAAAATTCTTGCGTCGTTCGCGCAGCTGCGAGTCGAGCTGCGACGCAGCCGATTTGCTCCAGGCCTCAATATCCCCCAGCACGGTCTCATTGACGGCACGCATGCGGGTGCTCAACGCCCGCACCAGACGATCCGCAAACTCGGGCTGCGCCAGCCTGAAAGCGTTGCCGATGCCGAGGTATTGCACATGGCTGCGCTCAATCAGGTCCAGGTCACTCAGATATGGCGCCATCTGGGGCTCATCAGGCACCTGCAGCGAAAAGCCGTATTCGGTGTTGAGTTGCAAAAAGGTGGCCGCCAACATGGCGTGGATGTCGAGCCCCTTGGCATGCACCTGGCGCAAATTAGCACGCAGGCGCTCGAAGGTTTCGCCATATGAGCGCTTGATACCCAGCTTGAAGCCTTTTTGCTTGAGCGCCGCGGTCAGTTGCGCCATCTCGTCCTTGAGAGTCTTGGGACCAAGCAAACCGAATATTTCCCGGATCAGTTTCAGGTGCACCGAACGCACCGCGTGAATTTTGACGCCAGCCGCATCAAATTCGGCCTGCTCCTGCGCCACCCGCGCCCGCATGTTTTTGATCACAGGTTGGTTCTTGCCCTGCAGACCTTTGAGTTCCAGCAGCTGCTCGGTCAGGTCGCGGCGGCGGATGTGCACACAGCGGCCGGTTTCACCGCGCAGGGCAGTGATGCCACGGCTCACCGCAGCACCCAGAATTTTTTGCCGCCGCCCCATGATGTCCTGGCTCAAGGCGTCTTCCAGTTGCTCCAGGCAACTGCGTTTGAGCAGCGCTGCGTCATTCTTGACCTTGGCAAGCAGGCCTTTCTGGGCCGACACCGCCACCACTTGGTCTGCGGGAATACCCAGAATCTCGGCCGAACCGCGTTTTTGCCGCTCAATCTGTGCCTGAACCTCCTGCGGGCTGTCCAGTGCGTCCCACAAGGTGTCGATCTTGTTCAACACCACCAGGCGTGTGGACAGGTCTTGCCCGTCTTCCACCAGGTGTTCACGCCAGATCGACAGGTCGGATTGGGTCACCCCGGTGTCAGCGCCCAGGATAAACACCACCGCCTGCGCTTGCGGGATCAGGCTGACCGTGAGCTCAGGCTCGGCACCAATCGCATTCAAGCCCGGTGTATCCAGAATGACCAGGCCCTGCTTGAGCAAAGGGTGGGCGATGTTGATCAAGGCGTGGCGCCACTTGGGCACCTCCAACAGGCCATTGGCATCAGGCACTGCATTGCCGTCGTCGCTGTGCCAGAAGCCCAGGGCACGCGCCTCGTCCTGCGTGACACGACGGGTTTCTGCCACTTTGGCAAAAGCTTCGGCCAGTTGTTTGGGGTTGTTGACCTCCAGCTCCAGCCGCTCCCACTTCTCGGGTGCCAGGCGCCACTCCATGAGGGACTGCGGCTGCAGGCGGGTCTCGATGGGCAACAGGCGCAAACACGGCGGCACCTCCGGGTCATAGGCCATCTCGGTGGGACACATGGTGGTGCGCCCGGCACTGGCAGGCATGATGCGCCGACCATAACCCGCAAAAAAGATCGCGTTGATCAACTCCGACTTGCCACGCGAAAACTCTGCCACAAAGGCCACCGTCACCTTGTCGACACGCACCTGGGTTTCGAGCCGGTGCAAACGGTCCTCCACCGATGCATCCAGCAAATCTTGGTCCTTCAACCATTGGGACAACAGCTTGAGGCGCAAGGCAAACTCACGCCGCCAGGCACTGTGCTGGTCAAATTTGTCGTTGAATGAAGTTCCCAATCTGCCTCCAAAACGTGGGTCGTCGATCAATATAGCACCCTCGCCAACGTGTCCCCTGCGCGACACCTGTCAAGCTTTTTGACAGGTCGGGCAGTAAAACGTGGATCGCTGGCCCTGGCGCAGCAGTTTGATGACCGTGTCACACCGCTTGCACGGCAAACCCGCGCGACCATAAACCATGGCTTCCAGCTGGAAGTAGCCGGGTTTGCCGTCACTGCTGGAGAAATCACGCAAGGTGCTGCCCCCCTGCTCCACCGCCCTAGCCAGCACATCACGTATGGCCGCATACAACCTGGCCGCCTTGGGGCGGCTGAGTGTATGGGCCGGGCTGGTAGGTCGGATACCTGCCAGAAACAAGGCTTCGGACGCATAGATGTTGCCCACCCCCACCACCAGTTCGCCCGCCAGCAACACCTGTTTGATCGGCATCTTTCGTCGCTTGAGGCCCTGGGTGAACAGGCCAAGCTCAAAGGTTTCCGACAGCGGCTCCATGCCCAGACGCCCCAGCAGCTTGATGGCCAGAGGGGAGCTCAAACTCTCCACGTACACCACCGCGCCAAAACGGCGTGGGTCGTTCAAGCGCAGACAACCGCGCGTGGTGACCAGTTCAAAATGGTCATGGACACCCGGCGCAGGCAGATCTGCGGAAAAACGCAGGCTGCCCGACATGCCCAGGTGCACCAGCAACCAACCCTGACTCAGTGCAATCAACAGGTATTTGCCGCGCCTGTCCACGGTTTTGACCGATCGGCCCACCAGTTCCTGGGGCAGACAAGACAGTGGCCAACGCAGCGGTTTGCCCAGGGACACCGCCAACACCTGAGCGCCCTCAATGGCATCCACAAAACTGCGGCGGGTAACTTCTACTTCAGGTAATTCAGGCATGAGACAAATATCCTTGGGGCTTGGATTATTATGAATGGATGCGACTCACATCCGTCCTCTTGCCCCTGCTGCTGTCCTGCTCGCTCGGGGTTCATGCCCAGTCCACCGGTTCCTCAGAGCCCGTCTCCAAACGCTCTGCACTGGACGCTCCGCTGTTCTACGAAATCCTGCTGGGTGAAATCAACGCCCGCGTGCAGGAACCGGGAGCGGCTTTTTCGCTGCTGCTGGATGCGGCGCAAAAAACCAAAGAGCCCGCGCTGTTTCGGCGTGCGGTTCAGGTTGCTTTGCAGGCGCGCTCGGGTGACTCCGCACTGCAGGCCGCCAGAGCCTGGAGCCAGGCCATTCCCGACTCCAGGGAAGCGAACCATTTTGTCGTGCAGATTCTGCTCGGTTTGAACCGCGTGGCCGACACCCAGGAGGTGCTCAAACGCGAGATCAGCTTGGCACCCGCCAAAGAGCGACGGGATTTGATCTGGTCTCTGCCGCAAGCATTTGAGCGCATGAGTGATCGGCCACTGGCGGCCTCCACCGTCCAGAAAGCCCTGAACCCTTGGCTCAGCGACCCAGGCTTGGGCGCCACCGCATGGGCCGTCGTCGGACGTTTGTGGCAAGCCGCCAATGACAACACCAAGGCCTTGGATGCCGCTATCAAGGGCATGGCCATGGACCCACGCTCCGAACACCCGGCGCTGCTGGCGCTGTCGCTGATGCAGCCGCAAACACCCCAAGCCGAGAGTCTGGTCAAAAAACATCTGCCCAGCGCCCGGCCAGAATTCCGCATGGCCTACATCAAGGTTCTGCTCAAAAACCGACGCGAAGACGATGCACAGCGTCAGTTGCAAACCATCCGGACCGACACCCCCGACTACCCCGATGCCTGGCTGATTGACGGCGCCTTGGCCATGCAGGCTGGCCAGTCTGCCTTGGCTGAAAAGCAATTCCAGCGTTACCTGGAGCTAGTCGACGCCCAACCTGCATTGCAACAAGCAGCAGAAACCAAACGCGGCCGCTCACAAGCCTTTTTGTCCTTGTCGCAGCTGGCGCAACAGCGCAAGGATCTCCAAGCCGCCGAGGCCTGGTTGCAACGGATCGACAACCCGGAAGATGTGTTGCGCGCACAGGTCCGCCGGGCCGCGTTGATCGCCAAACAAGGCCGGGTGGACGAGGCCATCAGCTTGATCCAGAGCCTGCCCGAAAACTCGGATGCCGATGCCGGGCTCAAACGCTCAGCCGAGGTGCAGCTGCTGCGGGATGAAAAACTTTTCACGCGCGCCCGCGACCGCTTGCAGCAACTCACCCAACAGTTCCCTGATGACCTTGAACTCCTCTACGAATTGGCCATGGCCCATGAAAGATTGGGCAACCTGGCCGAGATGGAACAGCTGCTGCGTACGCTGATCGCCGCCAGACCGGATGACGCCAACGCCTACAACGCCCTGGGTTATTCACTGGCCGATCACAACATGCGCCTGCCCGAAGCCATCGCACTGATCAAAAAAGCCCTGGAGCTCTCGCCCAACAACGCCTTTATCACCGACAGCCTGGCCTGGGCCGAGTTCCGCAGTGGCAACTTCACCGAGGCCGTGCGGCTGTTGCGCAGCGCGTACAAAGAGCGGCCAGACGCTGAAATTGCCGCCCATCTGGGCGAGGTTCTGTGGCAAGCGGGTCAACAACAAGAGGCCATCCAGGTGTTTCGCGACGGTCTCAAAATCAATCCCGACAACGACACCCTCAGCGAAACCATCCAACGCCTGCGTGTTCCGCTGTGAAGAACCGCCGCGCCGTACTTGCCGCGAGTGCGTTGTCAGCTATTTTTTTACTAGCAGGATGTGCAAGCAATACAAGGGCCAGAGGCCAAAATGGTCTTGAACCTCTGATCTGGCGCGGGCGTTTGTCCTTGCGTGTACAGGAGGATGCCAGCGCCATCTCACAACAGAGCCAGTCCTTCAGCGCAGCCTTTGAATTACAGGGCAACCCGGCGCAGGGCGAGTTGCAGTTCTTCACCCCACTGGGCAGCACAGCTGCTGCTTTGTCCTGGTCGCCCGCTGGTGCACAGCTACAGGCCAGGGGCGAAACACGTGAGTTCAGCGATCTGACACAGTTGCTCACCTCCTTGCTGGGCACCGATGTTCCGGTGGCCGCCTTGTTTGCCTGGCTGAACGGCCAGCCACAGGTGGAGCCTGGCTGGCAGGTGGATCTGTCGCAAAGAGCGCAAGGCAAAATCCAGGCGCGCCGCACCTCACCCGAACCCGCGGCTGAACTGCGGGTGCTGCTCGACGACTGACCTCCAGGCTTTTTCCCTTGCCACCATGAAATCCATCTACGACATTTGCGCGCCTGCCAAGCTCAACCTCTTTTTGCACATCGTGGGGCGCCGCCCCGATGGCTACCATTTGCTCGAATCGGTGTTCATGCTGATCGATTGGAGCGACACATTGCACGTCGAGTTACGCCAGGATGGCCAGATCAGCCGGGAAGACCTGAGCACACCCCTACCGCCCAACGACCTGATCGTGCGCGCTGCGCAGGCGCTGCAACAAGCCAGTGGCACAAGCTACGGCGCACATATTTGCATCGATAAACAGATACCCGCGCAAGCCGGCATGGGTGGTGGCTCGTCCGATGCTGCCAGCACCTTGCTGGCCTTGAACCGCTTATGGGGTCTGAACCTGAGCCTGGCGAGCCTGAAGGCCATTGGCCTGAAACTCGGGGCGGATGTACCTTTTTTCCTGGGGGGGCACAACGCCTGGGTGACCGGTATCGGCGAGATCATGACCCCCGTCGAGGTGCCTTCGGCACGGTTTGTGGTGGTCAAACCAAACCAGGGTTTGGAAACTCAGAGAATTTTTTCTCATCCAGATTTGAAAAGGGACACCAAATCCGCTATACTTTCAGGCTTCGCTGCAGACGCCTTTGGCTTCGGTCAAAACGACTTGCAGAGTGTTGCTGAGAAGTTATGCCCTGAAATCAGCCAAGCTTTGGATTGGTTAAAGACTTCAGGACTGACTGGTCGGATGACTGGCTCTGGAAGTGCGGTGTTTGCGCAAACGTTGCATAATTTTGAGACGCGCAGTGCGCCTGGGTCGTTTCAAGTCAGGTTGTGCAACAACCTGCCAGCACATCCCCTGCAAGGGTGGGCTGTCTAGGATAGGTTTATCGGTGTGTCATGCTGCATGATGCACCCGTGTAGGGGAGTCGCCAAGCTGGTTAAGGCACTGGATTTTGATTCCAGCATGCGAAGGTTCGAATCCTTCTTCCCCTGCCAAATATTCTTGCATGTTGTTTGGCAACATGCCGAAGTAACAGCGATCTACCAGTTGGGAATACCATGCAATCCGATCAACCGCCCGAGTTCATGGTTTTTACCGGCAATGCCAACCCCGCGTTGGCAGCAGACATTGCCAGCCATCTCAAAACCGGTGTGGGTGCTGCAGAAGTGGGTCGCTTCTCGGACGGTGAAGTCACCGTTGAAATCAAACAAAACGTGCGTGCCCGCGATGTGTTTGTGGTGCAGAGCACTTGCCAGCCGACCAACGAAAACCTGATGGAATTGCTGATCATGGTCGATGCGCTCAAGCGTGCATCGGCCGAGCGGATCAGCGCGGTCATCCCCTACTTTGGTTACGCCCGGCAGGACCGTCGCCCGCGCTCCAGCCGCGTGCCGATCTCGGCCAAGGTGGTCGCCAACATGCTGCAAGCCGTGGGTGTGGCCCGGGTGCTGACCATGGACTTGCATGCGGACCAGATCCAGGGCTTTTTTGACATCCCGGTGGACAACATTTACGCCTCACCGGTGTTGCTCGGTGACCTGCGCCAGAAAAATTACGATGACCTGATTGTGGTCTCGCCCGACGTGGGTGGTGTGGTGCGTGCCCGTGCGCTGGCCAAACAGCTCGGTTGTGACCTCGCCATCATCGACAAACGCCGTCCCAAGGCCAATGTCAGTGAAGTGATGCACGTGATTGGTGAAATTGAAGGTCGCAACTGCGTCATCATGGACGACATGATCGACACCGCGGGTACGCTGGTGAAAGCGGCTGAAGTGCTCAAACAACGTGGTGCCAAAAAGGTGTATGCCTATTGCACCCACCCGATTTTCTCCGGCCCGGCGATCGACCGCATCAGCAACGGCCAAGCCCTGGACGAAGTGGTGGTGACCAACACCATCCCGCTGAGCCCCAATGCCCTCGCCTGTCACAAGATACGCCAGCTCAATGTGGCACCGCTCATCGCCGAAACCATCCACCGAATTGCCCTGGGCAAGTCGGTCATGAGTTTGTTTTCTGATCAGGACAACCTGTTCTGACCGGAATCTCAAGTGGCCCGTGCGCCCATTCGGGGTGCCGGGCTTTTTTAAATCAGGGTCGCACTGGTCGCGGTCGGCCCCATCAGGAGTTAGAACATGAAATTAGTCGCTTTTGAGCGCGCCAAGCAGGGTACGGGTGCGAGCCGCCGTCTGCGCATCACCGGTCGCACGCCCGGTATCGTTTACGGTGGTGCCACCGAACCCCAACTGATCGAGTTGGACCACAACGCCTTGTGGCATGCCCTGAAGAAGGAAGCCTTCCACGCCAGCGTTCTGGACATGGACATCGGCGGCAAAGAACAAAAAGTTCTGCTGCGCGACGTGCAAGTGCACCCGTTCAAACAATTGGTTCTGCACGTGGACTTCCAGCGCGTGGATGCCAACACCAAGCTGCACATGAAGGTGCCATTGCACTTCGTGGGTGACGACCAGTCCGTGGCCGTCAAGTCTGAAGGTTGTATCGCCAACCACGTGATCAGTGAACTCGACGTGTTGTGCCTGCCCGCTGACCTGCCTGAATTCATCACCGTGGACCTGAGTGGCCTGCGCAAGGGCAGCTCGCTGCACCTGCAAGACCTGCCCCTGCCCAAGGGTGTCAAGGCCGTCTCGCACGGTAGCGACAAGAACCCGGTGGTGGTGTCGGTGGTGGTGGTTGCCGCTGCCGAAGCACCCGCCGCCGAAGCAGCACCTGCTGCTGACGCTGCAGCCAAGCCGGCTGGCAAAGCTGGCGCCAAGCCTGCTGCCAAGAAATAAGTCCTCTGCGACTATGCAAGAGCCCACTTCGGTGGGCTTTTTTTATGGCTCGCTTGCATAATTCACACCATGATTCGACTCTTTGTTGGCCTCGGCAACCCCGGGCCGGACTATGAAGCCACCCGCCACAACGCCGGGTTTTGGTGGCTTGACGCTGTCGCCAAGGCACTCAACACCTCGCTGGTGTTTGACAAAGGTTATTACGGCCTGACCGCGCGCACCGTGGTCAACGGCCAAAACGTCTGGCTGCTGGCGCCCCAGACCTTCATGAACCTGAGTGGCAAATCGGTGGCCGCGCTGGCCAACTTTTTCAAGATCAGCCCGCAGGAGATGCTGGTGGCGCATGACGAACTGGACATCGCGCCAGGAGAAGCCAAGCTCAAGTTGGGTGGCAGCCACGCCGGCCACAATGGTCTGCGCGACATCCACGCCCAGCTCGGCACCGACCAGTACTGGCGCCTGCGCCTGGGTGTGGGCCACCCGGGCAACAAGGCAGAGGTGGTGCACTGGGTGTTGAAAAAGCCCTCCCCCGACCACCGCATCGCCATCGAACAAACCATTGACCGCGCGCTCAAGGCCCTGCCACAGCTGCTGGCGGGTGACATGGAACAGGCCACCCGTTTGATCCACACCAGCAAGCCCCCCCGGCCAAAAATTCCCCGCCCTGCGCCGCCCGCAGCCTTGCCCCCCACAGACGCAGACCCCAACAGCTCCGTCATGAAAGTGGCCACACCATGAACACCCAGCGCTGGTCAATTGCTTTAATAGTTATAGCTACCAGCGCTTACTGTACTTGGGCTAGAGCCGAAAATGTCTATAAATGTGGCACAAGCTACAGCCAGTCTCCGTGCCCGGGCGGCAAACTGCTGGACGTCAACGACAGCCGCGACCCACAGCAGAAAAAACTCAAGGACGACATCACCCAGCGTGATGCCAAGTTGGCCCGGGACATGGAACAAGACCGGCTGGCCAAGGAAAAAGCGTTGCGTGCGACCGACGCCAAACGCCCCTTTGCGCCCTCACCCCCTGCTAAGGTGGTGGTGGTTCGAGAAGAACCTGTGCTCGTTCACCCCAAACGTTTGAAACACAAAACCGCCAAACAACTGGGTTTTGTGGCCGAGGTGCCCGAGGCTCGGAGCCCGCCCACCCACAAAAAATCTGCCAAAAAAACGGCGCAAAAAGACCAACCTTAGGCCAGTTTGGACACCACCCGCTCAGCGCGCACGGTGCGACACAGCCAGCAGCCCGGTGATCAAGACGACGCGGTACTCACCCCAACCGCAAGCACCTGCAAACGGCGGTATTTTTGCAGCAGGGTCTCGCGGTCTTCCACAAACGCCGGATTGACCGGAATGCAGTTCACCGGACACACCTGCACACATTGGGGCTCATCAAAATGGCCGACACACTCGGTGCACTTGGCCGGATCAATCTGGTAAAAATCCGGCCCCATCGAGATCGCCTGGTTCGGGCACTCGGGCTCACACACATCACAGTTGATGCATTCGTCTGTGATCAGCAATGCCATGCGCTGGGTCCTGGGTACACGTGAAAATGCGCGCGCTTCAAGCCGTCAGCTCAGCCTCGAGGTCTTCCGTGGCTTTCACAATCACCACCGGCACACCGGCGGCGTGCAACAGCTCGTTGGACACCGAACCCAGCAAAGCACTGCGCAAGGTGCTGGTGCCGCTGGCCCCCATCACCACCATGTCGCAGCCGTAGTTTTCCAGAATGTCCACCAGGGTGTGTGCCGGGTCGCCAGTGCTGACCTCGCTCTCAAAGGCAATGCCCGCATCCTCCAGCAGCGTCTGAGCGGGTTTCAAGGTGTTGGCACCCGCATCGGCGCTGACCTGCTCGATCACCTGCGGGTCATGGGCCACCATCAGCTCATACAGGCTGGCGTGCTCCTGCACATTGGCCAGCACCACCGAGGTGTTGAGCCCGTCACCTGCCAGACGAATGGCAAACTGCACAGCCTCCAGCGCGGCGGCCGAGCCATCAAAAGGCAAAAGAATCTTCATGGTGTTCTCCAGTTAAACAGGTCAGGCGGCAGACACACCGCGCACTTTGGCCAGCAGCCGCTGGTTGACACCCGGCGACACAAAAGCGTCCACCTCACCACTCAGGGTGGCGATCTCGCGCACCAGGGTGCTCGATATGAACTGGTATTTGTCGCTGGGTGCCAGAAAAATGGTCTCCACCTGGGGCATCAGGGTGCGGTTCATGCCCGCCAGCTGGAATTCGTAATCAAAGTCGGTCACCGCGCGCAGGCCACGCACCATCACCTTGGCGCCCCGGCTGATGACAAAGTCACGCAGCAGGCCGTGAAACTCCGCCACCTCAACACCCGGCACATCGGACAAGGCGGTGTGCGCCATCTCCAGCCGTTCCTGCACCGAAAACATGGCTTTTTTATGGTGCCCGGCCGCCACCGCGACGATCACCTGGTCAAACAGCTGGGAGGCACGCCGCACGATATCTTCATGCCCCAGGGTGATCGGGTCAAAGGTGCCGGGGTAAATCGCTATCAGGTGGGGCATGGTTCAGATTTTTTGCCAAGAGAAGAGGTCGATTATCGTGCCGCCCTGCCCCGGGCTGGCCGCCTTCAAAATGCAATCACCCCACTGCGACGCAGCAAATGGGCGTGCACCGCACCCGCTTTGAGATAACGGTAAACCTGCAGCCCAGACGTTTGCAGCTGTTCATCGGTCCAGCGTTTGGGCGCTTCCAGATAGACAAAACCGTTATCTGTCACGGCTTGGCCTGCGGCCAGCACCGCTGCCTCAAACACATCCGAGTCAAACGGCGGGTCCAGAAAAATGGCATCCAGGCTGTTGGGGCTGGCACGTTTGAGCGCAGACACACCGTCCGCACGTTCGATGTGCACCGTGTCGATCTTCAAATGGCTGGCCGTGCGTTTGAGCTGATCCACCAAGGCCGCGTCGTTTTCCACCAGCCGCACCTCTTTGGCACCACGCGAGACCGACTCGAAACCCAGCGCGCCAGTGCCGGCAAAAGCGTCCAGACAGCGCCAGCCGCTCAGATCCTGGCCGAGCCAGTTGAACAAGGTCTCGCGCACCCGGTCTGGCGTCGGACGCAGTCCAGGTTTATCAGCGACCGGCAGTTTGCTGCGTTTGAACAAGCCCCCAATGATGCGAACCTCATGGCTTTGGACGGCGCGGGGACGCACAGGTTTGCGGTAGGGAGCGGGTGGGTCTTTTTTCATGGATCAGGGTGGGGGGAATCAAAACAGTGCGGGCATGTTATCCGGTGTGGCCGGGCGTTTGACCTGTCAGCGGCCACCGAGTACCACGGTGACCATGCGATCGGGTTGCAGCTTGCGGGCAAACGCGGCCTGGATGTCGGCCACCGTCACTTTGTCGATTTGCCGCGTCCAGGTATCAAGGTAGTTCAAGGGCAAGTTGTTCCAGGCAATGTTGGCCACATTGCCCAGCAGTTTGCGGTTGCTGTCAATCAACAGCGCAAAACCACCCACCAGGTTGGCTTTCGCGGCCTGCAGTTCGGCCTGGGTCGGCCCCTGGCTGACAAAGTTGGACAGCACCTCGCGCACCACCTTGACCGCCTCATCCGCCTGGTCAGGCCGGGTTTGCAACCCAATGGTGAAGGCCCCGGCGTGTTGGCCCGGCGCAAAACCGCTGGACACGCTGTAGGTCAGGCCACGCTTTTCACGCACCTCATGGGTCAGGCGCGAGACAAAACCACCCCCACCGAGGATGTAGTTACCCACGGTGAGCGCAAAGTAGTCCGGGTCGTCACGTTTGAAACCGGGCTGGCCAATCAGCACATGCGCCTGGGCCGAGTCAAAGGCGATGCGCTGCTCGGAGGCGGCAGACAGCGGCAACACCTCGGGCACGGCGGGCAAAGGTGCACAACCCGCCTTCTCGTCCACCGGTAGCTTGCTGAGCAGCTGCTTCACCAAGCTGTCAGCCTGCACCTTGCTGACTGCGCCCACCACCGTGACCTTGGCGCGACACGGTGTGATGGCCTGGCGGTACAGCGCCTGCATGTCAGCCACCTCGATCTTGGCCAGGGTGGTTTCGGTCATCTCGTAACCGTAAGGGTGGCTGCCATAGACAGCCTGGGCAAAGGCACGTCCTGCCAGCGTGCCCGGGCGGGTGTTGGCCTCTTTGAGGGCCGATTGCAGGCTGCTGCGTTCACGTTGCCAGATGTCGACCGGGAACGCGGGCTGTGCCAGTTGCCGCGCAGCCAGTTGCACCGCCCGGCCCAACAGATCCGGGTAGGTCAGCGAGCGCAAGGCAAAGCTCATGCGGTCGTTGCCAGCGCCAGCCGAGAAACTCGCGCCGAGGTCGGCCCAGGCCTCACCCAGGGCGTTTTCATCCAGCGCGGGCTCGTCCGGGCCAGACCCAGCCAACACACCATGGCTAACCATGCTGGCGGCCACACTGGCCAGCCCCGCTTGGGTGGCCGGATCACGGCGCTCACCGGCGTCAAAGTCGATCTGCACATCCACCATCGGGATGGCCGGGCTTTGCACCAGGTAGACCTGGGCGCCGCTGGTTTGGGTCCAGTGTTCGATGGGAAGGGCTGCCCACGCGGAGTTTAGAAGAAATAGGCCTGTAGCCCCCGTCCATAAAGCGCAAGAAGCTATTTTTTTAAGAGTATTCATAAGGTGATCGTGCAAACTGTCTCAATGTCTGGCGCCAGTCGGCGGCGTGCGAGTTTTGCGGTTTTTGTCAGGCGGCTGGGGCAGCAGTTGCGCCACGGTGAGTTGGTCGTCACCAAAATAACGCGCCGCCACGGCCTTGACCTGCTCAGCGGTGACGGCACGCAGGCGCTGCACCAGCACCTCACCGGCGTCCACCGGCAGGCCTTGCGCCCACTGGCTGCCCAGTTCACGGGCCTGGTTGAACAAAGAGTCGAGTTTGTAGACCTCGCTGGCGACCCACTGGGTTTTGACCCGCGCCAGTTCGGCCTCGGTGACGCCCTCTGAAGCCACCCGCTGCACTTGCGCGCGTAGCGCCTGTTCCACCTGCTCGGAGGTTTTGCCTTGGGTGGGCACACCCATCAACACAAACAGCTGCGGCCCGCGACCCCACAGGCCGTTGTAAGCACCCACACTGTCGGCCACTTTGTCCGGCCCCTGGGTCAGGGCCCGCTCCAACCTGGCGCCCTGGTAACCATCGAGCACGGCGGCCAGCACGGTCAAGGCCAGGGCATCGTCCTGCGCCTGCACATCGGTAGACCATTGCAGGCTGGGCACTTTGAAGGCCAGCGTCACCTGGGCCTGCTCAGCCGGGGCCTTGAAGCTCAGGCGTTTGATGCCGCTTTGCACCGGCTCCAAGCGTGGTTTGCGCTCGGGCACCGCGCGGGTTGGCAAGCTGCCGTAGTACTTGTCGGCCAGCGCACGCACCTGCGCCACGTCCACATCACCGGCCACCACCACGGCGGCGTTGGCAGGCACATACCAGCGCTGGTAAAAAGCGCGAGCGTCAGCGGGGGTCAAGGCATCGAGATCACTCATCCAGCCCACAATCGGTCGACGGTACGAAGATGCTACAAATACAGTAGCATTGAGCGCTTCATTCATAAGGTCCAGAGGGTTATCTTCTGTGCGAAGGCGGCGTTCTTCCTTGACCACCTCAAGTTCTTTTTTGAAGGCCTCGTCCGACCACTGCATGTGGGCAAAACGGTCCGACTCCAACCGCATCACGTCTTCCAGGCGTTGTGACGGGATCATCTGGTAATAACCGGTGTAGTCACGGCTGGTGAAGGCGTTGTCGCGCCCACCCAATGCCGCGACCCGGCGTGAGAACTCCCCCTCGGGCACACTGGGTGTGCCTTTGAACATCATGTGCTCCAGCACATGGGCGACACCGGAGGTACCGTCCACCTCGTCCATCGAGCCCACACGTACCCACAACATGTGGACAGCGGTAGGTGCACGTCGGTCGGGTTTGACGATCAAGGTCAGACCGTTGGCCAGGGTGAACTGCCGGGCACGGCTGGCCTCGGCGGTGGCTGGTGGGGCGCTGGGTGGTGGAGCGACTTGCGCCAGAGCGGTGTGGCTGACAAGCGCTGCCATCGACAGGGGCACCAGGTAACGCGAGGCGACACAAAAAAGCGTAGCAAGAGAGGTTGGACGTTTCATAGAATGCTGTGATACCACGAAACCCCAAAATGTTCAGCTTCTTCAAAAAAAAGTCCGTAGCACCTCCCCCTGCATCACCCGCACCTGAGGCGGGTCTGCCAGCCGCCGCTGTGGCGGCCCCATCGGTGCAGACACCGGCATCCCCATCACCAGAGCCGCTGCCACCGGCATCTGCACCTGTCGTAGCGAGCGCCCCTGCCGAAACACCGGCGCGTACCTCCTGGCTGGCCAAACTCACGAATGGTCTGCGCAAAACCGGCGCCAGCATCACCACGGTGTTCACCGGCACCCGGATTGATGATGCACTCTACGAAGACCTGGAGTCAGCGCTGCTGATGGCCGACACCGGCGTCAAAGCCACTGAGCATCTGCTGGAAGACCTCAAGCGCCGGGTCAAGGACAGCAAAACCACCGACCCAGCAGCGGTCAAGGGGCTGCTGGTGCAGTCCCTCACCGACCTGCTGCTGCCGCTGCAAAAACCGCTGTTGATTGGCCAATTCAAACCCACGGTGATCATGGTGGCCGGTGTCAATGGCGCGGGCAAAACCACCTCGATTGGCAAACTCACCCGGCATCTGGCCAGCGACGGTGCCAGTGTGCTGCTGGCAGCGGCCGACACCTTTCGGGCGGCGGCACGCGAACAGCTGGGTGTCTGGGCTGACCGCAACACGGTCGACATCATCAGCCAGGACGGCGGTGACCCGGCGGCGGTGTCCTTTGACGCGGTCAGCGCCGGCAAGGCACGCGGGCGCGATGTGGTGCTGGTCGACACCGCTGGGCGCCTGCCGACCCAGCTGCACCTGATGGAAGAGTTGAAAAAGATCAAACGGGTGATCCAGAAGACCGGCCCGCTGGCGGATCAAGCGGGCGAGTCCGGTGCCAGCAGTATCCCGCCGCACGAGGTGCTGCTGGTCATTGACGGCAACACCGGCCAGAACGCACTCAACCAGGTCAAAGCCTTTGACGACACCCTGGGGCTGACCGGCCTGATCGTGACCAAGCTGGATGGCACGGCCAAGGGCGGCGTGCTGGCAGCGATTGCCCGCGAGCGGCCGATTCCGGTCTACTTCATCGGGGTCGGGGAAAAGCTTGAAGACCTGGAAACCTTCAACGCCCAGGAGTTTGCCCAGGCCTTGCTGTCCTAGGCACCCACACCGTGAACGATGCCGCTGACAGCCTCAATAAGTCGCATATTTGCCAACTCAGACACGACCAAGTCACCCTGAAAAGTTATAACCCGCCATCCAGGTAGTACATTCTCACCTTATGTCCATCACCGAACTTATGCCGCTCAGCATGCCCGCCAGCAACCTGCCTGGCCTGGGGCGCACGCTGGTGATGGCCGGCAAGCTCGATCAGAAATCTGCCGAAGACATTTTCCGCAAAGCCCTGGCCAAGCGTTCCAGCTTCATCGCCGAGATCACCGGCTCGGGCGCGGTGTCGGCCACAGACCTGGCGCACACCTTGTCACTGGCGTTTGCCGTGCCCATGATTGACCTGGACGCGGTCAACCCGCTGCTGCTGCCGCGTGGCCTGCTTGATAGCAAAATCTGCCAAGACTACCGTCTGGTGGTGCTCGGAAAACGGCAAAACCGCCTGATCGTCGCCACGGCCGACCCGTCTGACCAGCAGTCGGCCGAGAAGATCAAGTTCTCAACCCAGCTCAGTGTCGACTGGGTGGTGGCCGAGTACGACAAGCTGCTCAAACTGGTGTCCACCAACTCACTGTCGGCCACGGAGTCGATCGACAACATCATTGGTGACAACTTCGAGTTCGACGAGCTGATGTCCGAGCAGGTGAGCGACAGCGCGGCGGCGGCCTCCTCCGAGGTGGATGACGCACCGGTTGTCAAGTTTTTGCACAAGATGATGCTCGACGCGTTTTCCATGCGCGCCTCGGACTTGCACTTTGAGCCTTACGAGCACAACTACCGCGTGCGTTTTCGCATCGACGGTGAGTTGCGCGAAATTGCCTCACCACCGATTGCCATCAAAGAGAAACTGGCATCGCGCATCAAGGTGATCTCCAAGATGGACATCTCCGAGAAGCGGGTGCCGCAAGACGGCAAGATGAAGCTCAAGGTCGGGCCTGACCGCGTGATCGACTTCCGTATCAGCACCTTGCCCACCCTGTTTGGCGAGAAAATCGTGATCCGGATTCTTGACCCCAGCACCGCCAAGATGGGCATTGACGCGCTGGGTTACGAGCCAACAGAAAAAGAGCGGCTCATGCAGGCCATCGGTCGGCCCTACGGCATGATCCTGGCCACGGGCCCGACCGGCTCGGGCAAAACCGTGTCGCTGTACACCTGCCTGAACCTGCTCAACAAACCGGGCGTGAACATCGCCACGGTGGAAGACCCGTCCGAAATCAATCTGCCTGGCGTCAACCAGGTCAATGTCAATGAGAAAGCCGGGCTGACCTTTCCGGTGGCGCTCAAGTCCTTTCTGCGGCAAGACCCCGACATCATCATGGTGGGGGAAATCCGCGACTTGGAAACGGCTGACATTGCCATCAAGGCCGCACAGACAGGGCATTTGGTGCTATCAACTTTGCACACAAATGACGCCCCATCGACCCTCACGCGGATGCGCAACATGGGTGTGGCGCCGTTCAATATTGCGTCGAGTGTGTTGCTGATCACGGCACAACGTCTGGCTCGCCGTTTGTGCCCCAGCTGCAAAAAAGCGATAGAGATACCCGACAAAGCCCTGCTCGAAGCGGGTTTCCATCCCGAAGACCTCGATGGCAGCTGGAAACCCTACCACCCGGTGGGTTGCAGCGCCTGCAACAACGGTTACAAAGGCCGTATTGGCCTGTACCAAGTGATGCCCATCAGTGAAGAGATCCAGCGCATCATCCTGCGTGACGGCAGCACGCTGGACATCGCCGAGCAGGCCCGGCGTGAAGGTGTGAAAACCATGCGCGAGTCTGGCCTGCACAAAGTGAAGATGGGTCTGACTTCTCTTGAAGAAGTTTTGGCTGTTACCAACGAGTAAACCACCACAATCGGCGCACATGGCAACCGACAAAACGAAACCCAAAACAGTCAAGGAATTTGTCTTCGAGTGGGAAGGCAAGGACCGCAACGGCAAACAAGTGCGCGGAGAGACACGCGCCGCCGGTGAAAACCAGGTCACCGCCGCACTGCGCCGCCAGGGGGTGATGCCCACCAAGATCAAAAAGCGCCGAATGAGCGCTGGCAAACGCATCAAGCCCAAAGACATTGCCATCTTCACACGCCAACTCGCCACCATGATGAAAGCCGGTGTGCCGCTGCTGCAGGCGTTTGACATTGTGGGCCGGGGCAACCCCAACCCGAATGTGACACGCCTGCTCAATGACATCCGCAACGATGTGGAAACTGGCACCTCGCTGTCGGTCGCGTTTCGCAAGTACCCGCTGCACTTTGACGCGCTCTACTGCAATTTGGTCGAAGCGGGTGAAGCCGCCGGTATCCTGGACCAGCTGCTGGACCGCCTGGCGGTCTACATGGAAAAGACCGAGGCGATGAAGTCCAAGATCAAGTCCGCCTTGATGTACCCGATTGCGGTCTTGATCGTAGCCTTTGTGGTCACGGCAGTCATCATGATTTTTGTGGTGCCGTCGTTCAAGGAGGTGTTCACCAGTTTTGGTGCCGACCTGCCCGCACCCACGCTGGTGGTCATCGCCATGAGCGAGTTTTTTGTGGCCTACTGGTGGCTGATTTTTGGTGGCCTGTTTGGTGGTTTTTACTTTTTCATGCAGGCCTGGCGGCGCAATGTGAAGGTGCAGATCTTCATGGACCGGCTGATGCTCAAGCTGCCGATCTTTGGCGTGCTGGTGGAGAAGTCCAGCATTGCACGCTGGACGCGCACCCTCTCGACCATGTTCGCCGCTGGTGTGCCGCTGGTGGAGGCGCTGGACTCGGTGGGTGGCGCCGCCGGTAACTATGTGTTTGAGTCAGCCACCCTCAAGATCCAGCAGGAGGTGTCTACCGGTACCGCCCTGACGGCCGCCATGACCAATGCCAACCTGTTCCCGTCGATGGTGTTACAAATGTGTGCCATTGGTGAAGAATCAGGCTCGATTGACCACATGCTGGGCAAAGCCGCCGACTTTTACGAGTCCGAGGTGGACGACATGGTGGCCGGCATTTCCAGCCTGATGGAGCCCATCATCATCGTGGTCCTGGGCACCGTCATTGGCGGCATTGTGGTGGCGATGTACCTGCCTATCTTCAAGCTCGGTCAAGTGGTTTAAAGGCCTGTTGCCCGTCTGGCAGCGCCAATCTCCTGTCATGTGCCCACCACATCGGGCACAGCCGCTCGCATGATGTCCACAAAACAGCGCAGCCGCGCCGGATAAAAAGACGCGTAGGGGTAGACCAGGTACACCGGCAAGGGCGCCGCTTGCCATTGGGGCGCCAGATGAAGCAGCCGCCCGCTGGCCAAGTCATCGGCCAACACCCAGGCCGAACCAATCGCCACACCCAGACCTTGTAGTGCGGCACTGCGCAAGGCGTACAAACTGTCGGTGCTCATTCTGGGCGAAATCGTCAGGCGCTGGAGCTCGCCTGTTGCCCGATGCTGCAGCACAACCTCGTTCTGATAAAAAGTTCTGAGTGCAAGCCAGGGCAACGCGGCCAGATCACTGGCCTGTTCGGGCAAGGTCGCGCCCGTCAACACCGAAGGAGCTGCCACCACAATGCGCGGCACCTCGGCCAGCTTGATCGCCACCAAGGCCGGGTCACTGACCGCACCCACCTGAACCGCACAGTCCACGCCCCCGGCAATGAAGTCCTGCAACACACTGTCGTCGTGCAGCAACCATTCCACACGCATCTGGGGATAACGGCCCAGGTAGTCTGCCAGTGGTTGGATTAATCGATCTTGCCCAAAAGCATGCGGCACCACCACCCGCAACATACCTTGTGGCGCATCACCGGCACCACGCAAGTCCGACTCAAAGGCGGCCCAGCTCGCCAACAGATCCTTGGCGCGCTCGTAACAACGTTGTCCATCCTCGGTCAAGCGCATGGCATGGGTGGATCGCTGCAATAGACGCACACCCAGGGAACGCTCCAGGGTTTGCAAACGGCGGCTGACGGTGGGTTGTGTGGTGCGCAGTTGGGTCGCCGCCGCCGACAGGTTGCCAGCCTCGACGATCCGCACAAAGGTCTGCATCAGTTCAATGCGGTCACCTGCGCCAGACAACACAGCGGGGCTTGTGGCTACAGCAAGAGAGGGCGCAACAGGCTTGTTCATGCACACAATGTATAACAAATTTGCGGTACGTGGGGCTACCGCTGCACTGGCAACCCGAGAAGAATCGATCCCAACACCAACCATTCAGGATCACACCATGTCTTCTATCCAAAATATGCATGACAAAGGCGCCCCCACCACACCGATGGGTGACCCAGCCCCCGCCGCCCTGGTGCTGTTGCTGGCCAGTGGTGCCGGCTTGGCCGTGGCGTCGCTCTACTACAGCCAGCCCATGCTCGGCATCCTGGCAACCGACATGGGTGCCAGCACCGTGGATGTCGGCTTTGTACCGACGCTGACCCAACTCGGTTACGCCTTGGGCATCCTGCTGCTGGCGCCGCTGGGCGACCGCCATGACCGCCGCCAGATCATCCTTATCAAAGCCTTGCTGCTGGTGGCCGCCTTGCTGGCAGCGGCTTGGGCCCCCTCCTTTACCTGGCTGCTGGCCGCCAGCCTGGCCATTGGCCTGACAGCCACTTTGGCCCAGGACATCGTGCCAGCAGCGGCCACCCTGGCCCCGGCGGCACGGCGCGGCAAAGTGGTAGGCACCGTGATGACCGGGCTGTTGCTGGGCATTCTGCTGTCACGTGTTGTCAGTGGCTTTGTTGCGGAGCACTTTGGCTGGCGCAGCATGTTTGTTGCCGCCGCAACCGGCGTGGCGATCATTGGTATCGCGGTGTGGCGTGGCCTGCCCCGCTTTGCCCCTACCACCACGCTGCCGTACCGGGCTTTGCTGGGCTCACTGTGGGCGTTGCTGCAACGCCATGCCAGCCTGCGCCAGGCGGCCCTGGCTCAGGGGCTGTTGTCGGTGGGTTTCAGTGCCTTCTGGTCCACCCTGGCGGTGATGTTGCACGCCAAACCGTTTGAGATGGGCAGCGCCGTGGCTGGTGCCTTTGGTCTGGCAGGTGCGGTAGGTGCTTTGGCCGCACCCCTGGCTGGCCATTTGGCTGACCGACGTGGTCCGGAGCTGGTGACACGCCTGGGTGCAGGACTCACCACCCTCTCCTTTGCTGTGCTGTGTCTGAGCCCGTTTCTGTCCACCACGGGTCAACTGTGGTTGCTGGTGATCGGCACCGTCGGCTTTGACCTGGGTGTTCAAACCGCCCTGATTGCGCACCAGACCATCGTCTACAGCATCGACCCCGGGGCCCGCAGCCGACTCAACGCGGTGTTGTTTGTGGGCATGTTCATGGGCATGGCCCTTGGCGCGACTTTGGGCAGCGCCGTGCTGGCCCATGGGGGATGGCTGGCCGTCACCGCCATGGCCACCGCGTTTTCTCTGGCCGCCTGGGTGGTACGCTGCTGGCCAAGTGCGTCAAAACGCACAGCCTGAGGCACCAACTGCCAGCGGCTGGCGCGAAGACGGGGTGTTTGGTGATACAACACCCTACCCCTCTCCTTCAGGATCTGTGATGTTTGTTGAACACTGGCGGATGACCCATTTGCCCCTGCTGGGTGCAGCCACTCTGTCGCTGTTGCTGGCCAGTTGTGCGGCACCCCAGACCGGGCAAAACCAACAGTTCAGTGCTGCAGACACGGCTTACCAGCAGGTCAATCACCTGACCTGGGGCGCCAACACCAGCGCGGTGGAGCACTTCAGGCAACAGGGTGCTGAGCAGTATCTTCAGAACCAGTTGCACCCGGCCCGCTGTCCCTTGGCGCCGGAACTGCAGCAGCAAATTGACGGCATGCGCATCACTACCACACCGCTGCTCGAACTGGTCCAACAGATGGAGCAGCAACGCAAGGAAGCCGACGCGCTGGGCAATGACGAAGCCAAAAAGGCCGCCCAACAAGCCTACCAGCAGGAGCTCAACCGCCTGCGGCGCGAGTCGACCACGCGGCACATCCTGCGGGCTCTGTACTCACCGTGTCAGGTGCAGGAACAAATGACCTGGTTCTGGCTCAACCACTTCAGTGTGCACCAGGGCAAGGGCAACCTGCGTGCGATGCTGGGTGACTACGAGGAGAACGCCATTCGCCCCCATGCCCTGGGCAAGTTCCGGGAGCTTCTGGGCGCGGTGGCCACCCACCCGGCCATGCTGCGTTATCTGGACAACGAACAGAACGCCGCAGGAAAAATCAACGAGAACTTTGCACGTGAACTGATGGAGCTGCACACCCTGGGTGTGGATGGTGGTTACTCCCAGCACGATGTGCAGGAACTCGCCCGGGTGCTCACCGGCGCAGGCATCAATTCAAACGCCAGCAACTCGCTACAAAAGAAAGAGCTGCAAGCCCTTTATGTACGCCGGGGAGCGTTTGAATTTAGCCCAAACCGGCATGATTTTGGCAACAAGTCCCTGCTCGGCCAGCCGCTGCAAGGCAAGGGCCTGGCCGAGTTGAATGAAGCCTTGGACCGCCTGGCAGCCCACCCCGCCACGGCGCGCTTCATCAGCCACAAGCTGGCGGTGTACTGGCTGGCCGACGAACCTCCGGCGGCACTGGTCAAGCGCATGGCCGAGGCCTTTCAGAAGAGCCAAGGCGACATCGCAGCGACCCTGGCGGTGCTGCTGAACGCGCCGGAATTTGCACAGGCCAGTGGCCGCAAGTTCAAGGACCCGATGCGTTATGTGGTGTCTGCCGTGCGGCTGGCCTACGACCAGAAGCCCATCCTCAATACCGGCCCGATCCTGAACTGGCTCGAGCGCATGGGCGAGCCGCTCTACGGGCGGGTGACACCGGACGGTTACCCCTTGACCGCCAATGCCTGGGACAGCCCGGGCCAAATGAGCACCCGCTTTGAAATTGCCAAAGCCATTGGCTCCGGCAGTGCCGGCCTGTTCAAGAGCGATGGCCCTCAGCCCCAGGAACGTGCGGCCTTTCCGCAACTGGCCAATGCCTTGTATTTCCAGTCCATGGCGGCCACGCTGTCCCCAGCCACCCTGCGGGCGCTGGAGCAGGCAAGCTCTGCCCAGGAATGGAACACCTTCCTGCTGTCATCCCCCGAGATGATGGTCCGCTGAGCCACGGCCCCGACCCCTGAAAGACCACCATGCACCGTCGCCACTTCCTCAGCTCGGCCCTGGCCTGGCCCCTCGTGTCGGGACCCACCCGTTTGTATGCGGCAGCCAACAGCCCCGCACGTTTGCTCTTTGTTTTTTTGCGGGGGGCGTATGACGCGGCCAGCCTGCTGGTGCCGATCTCGAGCAACTTCTACTACGAGTCGCGACCCGACATCGCGCTGGCACGCCCCTCGGCCGACCTCGCATCCAGTCTGCCGATGACGACCGACTGGGGTTTGCACCCGGCTCTGCGCGACAGCCTCTACCCGCTGTACCAGCGCGGTGAGCTGGCCTTTGTGCCGTTTTTCGGCACCGACGACATCAGCCGCAGCCATTTTGAAACCCAGGAAAGCATCGAGCTGGGCCAGCCGCTGGTGGGCCACAAGGACTACAGCTCCGGCTTTTTGAACCGCCTCAGCACTGTGTTGACAGGCTCGGCACCGATGGCGTTCACCAACCAGCTGCCCAGCATCTTCAAAGGCCCGGCCCAGGTGCCCAACACCGCCCTGAGCACACTGGCCAAACCCGCCATCGATGTGCGCCAGAGCGACATCATTGCCAGCATGTACAGCGGCACCCGGCTGGCCTCGGTCGTGCAGGAAGGGTTTGTGATGCGCCAGGAGCTGATGCGGGAGCTGGCAACCGAGATGGATGCCGCCAGCCGCCAGTCGATCAGCGCCAAAGGCTTCGAGCTGGAGGCCCGGCGCATCGGCAAACTCATGAAAGACAGCTACCGGCTGGGTTTTGTGGACGTGGGGGGCTGGGACACCCATGTTGGCCAAGGTGGTGCCACCGGCTATCTGGCCAACCGTCTAAACGAGTTGGGCCAGGGCCTGGCGGCGCTGCCCCAGGAGCTGGGCCGTGCCTGGAAAGACACCGTGGTGGTGGTGGTGAGCGAGTTTGGCCGCACCCTGCGCCAAAACGGCAGCCGGGGCACCGACCACGGGCATGGCAGCGTGTTGTGGGTCATGGGTGGCAGCGTGCGTGGTGGCCGGGTGGTTGGGGAGCAGATCGCGGTAGAGCGGACCACGCTGTTCCAGGACCGTGATCTGCCGGTGCTCAATAACTACCGGGACACCCTAGGTGGCTTGTTCCAACGCCAGTTCGGTCTGAGCCAGACCCAGCTGGCCCAGGTGTTTCCGGGTGCCAGTGCGCGCGACCTGGGCTTGTTGTGAAGCAAAGGGCAGCACAGAAACCCCAACAAGTTGGCATTCACCCTGTATTTCAGCGCCTGCGGTTCACCCATGCCTGTCTTTTCCGAGGCGGCTGTGAGCGCAGTGGCTTGTCAGCATCGTAAGATCGCGGCCAACCATTTGCCGGGGACCGCTTGGCAAAATCTTTAGCGACAAGACAGACACATGTGGCGGGTTCAACAGCCGTCTTTTGATCAGAAACAACAGGGCTTTATGAATTTATCGGGTGTAACGCAATGATGGGCGATTTCCTCCATGTGTCTCAAGGACTGGACGCCAGCCTGATGGGTCTGCTGGGGCTGCTGCTGGGCAGTTTTCTCAATGTGGTGATCTACCGCCTGCCGGTAATGCTGGAAGCGCAATGGAAGGCCGAGTGTGCCGACCTGAGCGGCCAGGCACAACCCGCCACCGAGCCCTTCAACCTGATGTTGCCGCGCTCGCGCTGCCAGAAGTGCAGCCACACCTTGTCCTGGTTTGAGAACATCCCGGTGCTGAGTTACCTGGTGCTGCGGGGCAAGTGTCGGCATTGCGGCACCGCCATCAGTGTGCGTTACCCGCTGGTGGAGCTGGTGACCGGTGCGCTGTTTTTCTATTGTGCCTGGCGCTGGGGCCTGACCGCCACCGCACTGGCCTGGAGCGGCTTTGCGGCGGCCCTGGTCTGCCTGGGCATGATCGACTGGGACACCACCTTGCTGCCCGACAACATCACCCTGCCCCTGGTCTGGGCCGGGTTGATTGCCACCACGCTGAGCTGGACAGCCATCCCCCTGACCGAGTCGCTGTGGGGTGCGGTGGCGGGTTATTTGTCGTTGTGGCTGGTGTACCAGGCGTTTAAGCTGGCCACCGGCAAGGAAGGCATGGGTTTTGGCGACTTCAAGTTATTTGCCGCGCTGGGCGCCTGGTTTGGCTGGCAGGCGCTGATACCGATCATCCTGATGGCCTCGGTCATTGGCGCGGTCATTGGCATCCTCATGAAATTCACCAGCGGGCTGCGCGAGGGTGGTTACATCCCGTTTGGCCCGTTTCTGGCGGGCGCCGGTCTGACCGCTCTGGTGTTTGGCCCGCAGGCGATATTGAACGCGGTGGGTTTCTGACCCATGGCGCGTGTGGTCCGTTTGGGGCTCACCGGTGGCATTGGCAGCGGCAAAAGCACGGTGGCTGCTTGTCTGGCGGAGCTGGGCGCGGCGGTCATTGACGCAGATGCCATTGCCCGTTCGGTCACTGCGGCAGGCGGCCCTGCCATTGAGCCCCTACGTGCAACTTTTGGTAACAAGATGATCACGCCAGACGGCGCTTTGGACCGCCAACAAATGCGCAGCCTGGTTTTTGCCGATGCCAGCGCACGGCAGCGGCTGGAGGCCATTGTCCACCCGCTGGTGGGCCAGGAAACCCGGCGCCAGACCGAGACCGCCGTGGCGGCAGGTCACCGATGCCTGGTGTTTGATGTGCCGCTGCTGGTGGAGTCGCCCCACTGGCGCAGCCGGGTCGACCAGGTGCTGGTGGTGGACTGCAGCGAACCCACCCAGATCAGCCGTGTGGTAGCACGCAGCCAACTTGACCCGGAGGCAGTGCAAGCCATCATGCAAGCCCAGTCACCCCGGCTGCGGCGGCTGCAGGCGGCCGACGCGGTGATCTGGAATGACGGCATCAGCCTGACGGATTTGCGCACCCAAGTGGCGGCATTGGCGGCTACCTTCGGGCTATCATTGGCAAACACCACTGTAGGCCCCCATTAGCGTGATCCTTTACGAATACCCCCTGCACGAACGCATCCGCACCTATCTGCGGCTGGAACACCTCTTCTTGCGCCTGCAACAGCTGGTGACACGGGTGGACGCGCTGGACCACCACTTTGCGCTGGTCACCCTGTTCGAGATCATGGACGTGGCGGCCCGTGCCGACCTCAAGACCGATCTGCTCAAAGACCTGGACAAACAAAAACACCTGCTCGAGGCCTACCGCGGCAACCCGGCCATTGCCGAGTCAGTGCTGGACAAGGTCATCGCCGACATCGAGTTGTGTTACGCCGCACTGAACAACCAGCAAGGCAAGTCCGGCCAGCCCTTGACCGAAAACGACTGGCTGATGAGCATCCGCAGCCGCATCAGCATTCCCGGCGGCACCTGCGAGTTTGATCTGCCCTCGTACTACGCCTGGCAGCACAAGAGTGGCGCCATCCGCCAGGCCGACCTGCTGCAGTGGATTGGCACACTCACCGCTTTGTCCAACGCGGTGCAGCTGCTGCTCAAGCTGCTGCGCGACTCGGGTACCCCGCAAAAAGTCATGGCCAACGGTGGCCAGTTCCAGCAAAACCTGCCGCAGGGCCGCACCTTCCTGCTGCTGCGCTTGGCGCTGGATGCAACACAAGACCTGACGCCAGAGATCAGCGGCAACCGCCTGATGGTGTCGGTGCGGCTGATGCAGCTCGGTGACGACCAGCGCCCACACCTGGTCAACGAGGATGTGTCGTTTGAACTGGCGCTGTGTTCATGAGCGCCGCCAGCCCCCCCCCTGAGATCCCGGAAAAATGGGTCAGCTGCCCGCAGTGTGGCGGCCCCAGCCTGTATGCCGCCAGCAACCGCTTTCGACCGTTTTGCAGCGAGCGCTGCAAACAGATTGACCTGGGCGCCTGGGCCAGCGAGCAGTTTGCGGTGCCCACCCAGCCGGGTTCAGACGACTTGCTGGCCGAAGGCCACTAAGCGGTCTTATACAAGACATTGGCCTCTAGCCCTTATATATCAAGGGCTGATAGCTACTCTTTAAGCAGCATATCTGGCTGCAACAAAGCGACTTTCCCAACACCTCAAGCAAACGCATCCCAAAGAAGCTTGAGCCCGGTCAGCAGCATGCCTGCGTAGAGGCAGCCATAAAACAGCCGCTGGCTGATGCGCCGTGCCAGCCAGACACCCACCCAGACCCCAATCGGCGCAATCGGCAGCAGCACCAGCGAGGTCGCCATGTTGCGCCAGTCCAGCAGGCCCAGCCAGGCATACGGAATCCACTTGGACAGGTTGATCACAAAGAAGAAAAACGCCATCGTCGCGGTAAAACGCACGGGTGACAGGCGCATCGGGATCACATAAGCGTTGATCGGTGGTCCGCCCGCATGGGCGATGAAACTGGTGAACCCCGAGGCGGTCGTCAATATCGCACCCAGCCACTTGGGTGGCGGCGGGCTGTTGGGCTTGGGGGGAAACAACAGGCGTTGCGCCAGAAACAGCAGCGTGAAAGCACCCACCAAGCCGGCCACCACATGGGCGTTGAGCAACTTGAACAGCAAGGTGCCCACCACAATGCCGACCAGCCCCCAGGGCAGCAGAAAACGCAGCAGCTTCAGGTCAAAGTCTTTGCGAAAAGCCGCCATGCCCAAGATGTCCATCACCAGCAGCACCGGCATCAAAATGGCTGCTGCCTGCGGCACCGTGACTGCCAGTGCCATCATCGGCACCGCCAGCGAACCAAAACCGGCGCCAAAACCGCTTTTGCTCAGGCCCATCAGCAACACCGCCGGGACGGCCACCAGGTAGAAATAAGGATCAGTGATCAGGGGAAAAACATCTAACAAAGGCATAACGCGACAATTCAGGCATGCAACACATTCAACAATGGGGCGAAACACTCCGACTGCTGGTCGAACTGGCGGGAACCGCCGCGTTCGCATTGTCCGGGGTTTTGGAAGGCGCCCGCAAAAAACTCGACGCTGTAGGCATCTTTGTGGTCGGTTTTCTGGCCGCGTTTGGTGGCGGCACGCTGCGCGATCTGTTGCTCGACCAGCGCCCGTTTTTCTGGGTACGGCACGTCGAAATGTTGTGGGGGGTGATGCTGATCTGTTTGTTGTCTATGCTTTTTATGCGCAGCCAACACATTGAGGTCACCCAGAAAACCATCGCCATCCCCGATGCGCTGGGCCTGGGCCTGTTCGCCGCCACCGGTGTGGACCAGGCACTGGGGGCCAATATGCCCGCCCTGGTGGTGGTGCTGATGGGGGTGATCACCGGTGTGTTTGGCGGGGTGCTGCGCGATATCGTCTGTAACGAAATCCCGACCACCTTCCGCGACCACCAGCCCTATGCGGTGTGTGCTTTTGTCGGTGGCTGGGCCTACCTGGGCGTGTGGGAACTGGGCGCACCGGGCTGGCTGGCCTTGCTCACCTGCCTGCTGGTTACCGCTGGCCTGCGCGGCCTGTCCCTATGGCGCCAATGGCGCCTTCCGGTCTGGCTGGGTTGAGCTGGACGTCTTTTATATTTTTTCAAGCTGTTTATGTTTAATCCCTCGCAAGCCGATGTCCGCCATTTTTTTTGCTCTGTTTACGCCAAAGCCAAGGCAGGGCAAGCGATGGAAGCTATTGAGACCATAGCGTCGTTGTGGATCAACGAGCACCCCGAGTACCACGCCGAACTGGCCGACGAGGCCGCCGCATTGGCCAGCATGGCGGTGCCAGAGGACGGCAAAAGCAACCCGTTTTTGCACCTGTCCATGCACTTGTCAATCACCGAGCAGTGCAGCATCGACCAGCCACGTGGTATCCGCCAGGCGGTGGAGCTGTTGACGGCCCGGCTTGACTCCCTGCACGACGCCCACCACGAGGTGATGGAGTGCCTGGGCCAGATGTTATGGGAGAGCCAGCGCGCCGGTCGCCCGCCCGACGGCAATGCCTACATTGCCAATGTACAACGGCGCGCCACGCAAGACTAAAACCCGCGCTAAGCTTCAACACCTCTGTCCACAGACCACACCACCATGAAATTCCAAGGCACCCAAAACTACGTCGCCACGACTGACCTGATGCTGTCGGTGAATGCCGCCATCACCCTGCAGCGCCCGTTGCTGGTCAAGGGCGAACCCGGCACCGGCAAAACCATGCTGGCCGAGGAAGTGGCCAGCGCGCTGAACCTGCCATTGCTGCAATGGCACATCAAAAGCACCACCAAGGCGCAGCAGGGTCTGTACGAGTACGACGCGGTGAGCCGCCTGCGCGATAGCCAGCTCGCCGATGTGGAAGGCGGCGAACGCGTTAAAAACATCCACAACTACATCCTCAAAGGGGTGTTGTGGCAGGCCTTCACGGCGGACCAGCCAGTGGCCCTGCTGATTGATGAAATCGACAAGGCCGACATCGAGTTCCCGAACGATTTGTTACGCGAGATCGACCGCATGGAGTTCTACTGCTACGAGACACGTGAGCTGATCCGTGCCAAACACCGGCCGCTGGTGTTCATCACCTCCAACAACGAAAAGGAGTTGCCCGATGCGTTCCTGCGCCGTTGTTTCTTCCACTACATCAAGTTCCCCGATGCGGCCACGATGCAACAGATTGTGGATGTGCACTTTCCGGGCCTCAAGGCCGAGTTGTTGCAGGCGGCGATGAAAACCTTTTTTGACATCCGCAACCTGCCCGGCTTGAAGAAAAAGCCGTCCACCAGCGAACTGCTGGACTGGCTCAAATTGTTGATGGCGCAGGATATTCCCGCGTCTGTGCTGCACACCGAGGGCGACAAGGTCGCGGTGCCGCCGTTGGTGGGGGCGCTGCTGAAAAATGAGCAGGACGTGACGTTGTTTGAGAAGCTGGTGTTTATGCAGCAGCGCAACCGGTGAGGTGATTTGAAACATGCCGGTGTTGACGAAGAGTCAGGTTTGACATCCTGGACTCAGGCATGAGAGGTTTTCGCTACGCGAGAGCCAGTGGGGGCATCCCCCTCATACTGGGGTACCAGAAATCGGGGGCCACCCCCACTGACTCCCGCGCGGAGATTCTGGTCAGGCGGACTTTGTTTTTGTGACTACCTGTTTTATTTGGAGTGGTTGAATGTCTTTTGTTGAACCCGTTTCCCTGAGCGCCCGTGGCATCACCCTGCTGCCCCTGAGTCTGGACCACGAAAATGGCGTGCGTGCCGCCGCTGCCGATGGTGAACTCTGGAACATCCGCGTCACCTCGGTGCCCGAACCCGAGCACACCCGCAAATACATCGAAGACGCTTTGGCCATGCGTGAAGCGGGCAACCGCTTTGCGTTTGTCGTGACTGAAACTGCAACGGGTAAGGTGCTGGGCAGCAGCAGCTACCACGACATCCTGCCCGCCGTGAAACGCGTGGAGATTGGCTACACCTGGTACGCCAAAAGTGTGCAGCGCACCCACGTCAACACCACCGCCAAGCTGCTGTTGCTGACCCATGCGTTTGAGGTGCTCGGCTGCCATGTGGTGGGCTGGCGCACAGACAATTTCAACTTTGCCAGTCAAGCTGCCATTGAGCGCCTGGGCGCCAAAAAAGACGGCGTGATCCGTGGCCACGCCCTGCGCCGCGATGGCAGCATCCGCGACACCGTGATGTACAGCCTGCGCAGCGGGGAATGGCCCGAGGTCAAAGCGCAGTTGCTGTATTCGCTGGACAAACCGCGCGCCTGATCTGGACACGGCAACTCAGCGTATATACACTCACAATATACACAAGGAGGTGCTCATGAACGCTCGTTTACCCAGCAAAGCCATTCCAAAACGCAGCCTTGTGGAAACAACGGTGTTTCAGTCCGGCAACAGCCAGGCCATTCGTATTCCCAAGGAGTTCCAGTTACACACCAAGCGCGTGGAAATATTCCGGGAGGGCAATGCCATCGTGCTGCGCCCTCTGCCAACCACCGCGGCCGAAGCACTGGCCGACCTCGCGCCCCTGAGCGCCGCTGAAGGCCTTGCGCTGGATCAGGCCATGGGTCATCTGGACGACCTGTTGGCGCTGGATGAGCCACCTGCTGCCCCGGCGCGCCGCCGCACCAGCACCACAGCGCGCAAATCCGGCACAGCATGACACCGAGTTACCTGCTCGATACCGATGTGTTCTCGCTGATGGTCAAGGGCCAGGACGAGGCGCTGAATGTGCGTATGCAAACCCTGACCAAAGGTGAAGCCGTGTTGTCGGTGATCACCACGGGCGAGTACTTTTATGGGGTGGCCCACGCGCCGGTATCGGCTCTGCGCGAAAAACGCGCCCAGCGGCTGATGGACTTTTTCGGCGTCTTGCCGCTGGATGCCGAGGTGAGCATCAGCTACGGCGCCATCCGCGCCGACTTGCGGGCCAAAGGCACCCCCATTGGCCCCAATGACCTGTGGCTCGCCGCCCAGGCAACAGCCCACGGTCTGGTTCTGGTGACACGCAACACGCGAGAGTTCAAGCGTGTTAAAGGCCTGAAAGTCGAGGACTGGATCTCGCCATGAAGCAAACGTCAGAGAACCACAGTGCCTCGCTCGGTGAAGCAACCTGGCTGCATCGGCTACCAGTGATTGCGGGCGTTTTAGCGCTGCTGTTGATCATTGGCTACGCATTCACGTTCAAGGCGCTGCCAGCGGGTGAAAACCCGGCAGCCTGGGGAACATTTGGTGACTACATCGGTGGATTACTCAACCCACTCATTTCATTGTTCACGCTGATGGTGGCGATGCAGGTATGGAAACTGCAAAAGACGGAACTGTTGGAGACACGAAAGGCTGTTGAGGAGCAGGGAAAGACAGCAGAGCAGCAGCGCAGAGAACAGCGATTTTTTGATTTGCTTAATATCTATCAACGCACGATCGACTCAATCGGAGTGTCGCTACCAGGTAGAACCGACCGCCCAGAAGCTCAGTTTCAAGGTAAAGCTGCCCTTAATGCGTGGTTTAGAAACAGGATGCCGGACGACCTGAGGAAATTTAGCCGTCATGGACTTGATGCCAAATGGCCTACCCCAACGGGGGAGCGAACCATCGATAGGACTACGCTTGAACAAACGTGGCAACAAGAGACATCCACCGGGACTTTTGATCATTACTTGCGCGTCATCTACCGATTGCTGATGGACTCAGAATCCTTGTTGGGAGAACAGCACTACCGTCACGTCAAAATTCTTCGAGCCCAACTCAACCGAAACGAATTGCTGTTGCTTGCCTTCAACATGTGGCTGGACGATGAAGGGGAGAAAATGATCCCGCTGGCAGCAAAATATGGGCTTCTGAAACACTTACCCCAAGGGCATTTGCGTACTCAGCTTGAGAAAGAGCTTTCACCCGAGGTCTTTGGCCGGAAGTTTGCAAAATCGCAAGCAGACCTCAATTCTTCCGAAGCTGCCCCATGCTGATCGACTTCTTCTACACCCTTCGTGCCGCCAAGTTACCGGTCTCGGTCAAGGAATTCCTGACCCTGCTGGAGGCGCTCAAGCTCGGGGTGGTCGGGCCCAAAACGCCGCAGGCTGAGGATGACGAGACAGGTGATGCGCCGCAAGGCTACAAGATCGAGGACTTCTACTTTTTGAGCCGCGCCACCTTGGTCAAGGACGAAAAACATTACGACAAGTTCGACAAGGCGTTTGCCGCCTACTTCCACGGCGTCGAGCTGATCACCGACATTACCCAAGACATCCCGCTTGACTGGCTCAAAAAGACGTTGGATATCCACCTGACGCCCGAGCAGAAAGCCGCCATCGAGGCCATGGGTTGGGACGAGTTGATGGAAACGCTCAAAAAACGCCTCGAAGAACAAAAAGAGCGCCACGAAGGTGGCAGCAAGTGGATTGGCACCGGCGGCACCTCACCTTTTGGACACGGTGGTTACAACCCCAAGGGCATTCGTATTGGCGGGCCGGGTCAGAATAAGAGTGCGGTCAAGGTTTGGGAGCAACGCGCCTACCGCGACTATGACGACACCCAGGAACTCGGCACCCGCAACATCAAGGTCGCGCTGCGCCGCCTGCGCAAGTTCGCGCGCGAGGGCCATGTGGAAGAGCTGGACCTGGACAACACCATTCGCAGCACCGCCACCAACGCCGGTTACCTGGACATCAAGATGCGCCCAGAGCGCCACAACAACGTCAAGGTGCTGCTGCTGATGGACGTGGGCGGCACCATGGACGAACACATCGCGCGGGTCGAGGAGCTGTTTTCTGCGGCCAAGACTGAGTTCAAACACCTGGAGTTTTATTACTTCCACAACTGTGTTTACGACTTTGTCTGGAAGAACAATCGCCGCCGCTTTGCCGAGAAGTTCCCGACCTGGGACATCGTGCGCAAGTACAACAAGGACTACAAACTGATCTTCATCGGTGACGCCACCATGAGCCCGTATGAAATTTTGCAACCCGGCGGCAGTGTGGAGTACGGCAACGAAGAAGCCGGTGCCGAATGGCTGGGCCGACTCACCCACGCTTACCCACAGTTCGCCTGGATCAACCCCGAGCCGCAAGGCGTCTGGCAGTACCGCCAGAGCATCAGCATCGTGCAGCAACTGATGGGTGGGCGCATGTTCCCGATGACCCTCAAGGGTCTGGAAGAGGCCATGCGATTGCTCAGCCAATGAGCACACGCTGGTACCAAAGAGCCCTTGGGTTTGGGGCCGTGCTGTGGCTGGCCCCGCTGCTGGTGGCTGCCCAAACCCTGCCAGATCCCGATGGTGCGGCGCCCGCCACACCACCCGAGGTCATGGCCACCCTGCATGACAGCGCGGCCAGCAGCCCCGCTGCCATGGATGACAGCAGCGCCACACCCGCTTTCACACTGACCATCAGCGCCCCCGATGACATCAAAACCCTGCTGGAGCGGCACCTGGAGTTGCAACGCTATCGCAGCCTGAGCGACCTCAGCAACGACGAGCTGGACCGCCTGCTCGACATGGCCAAGCTCGATGCCAACCAGTTGCTTGCCACCCAGGGTTATTTCTCACCGCTGGTCACCGTCAGCCGAAGCGGTGAGGCACAAACCAGCGCCACCCGAGAGGTGCAGATGGTGGTGGTGCCCGGTGAGCCGGTGCAGGTCAGCCAGGTTCGGATGCAGTTCAGCGGCCCGATCACCACCGACCCAGAAGACGCGGCACAACGGGCGCTGATCACCGGCACGTGGCTGCTGCCCGCAGGCAACCGCTTCACCCAGGCCGCCTGGAGTGCGGCCAAACAGCAGGCGCTCCAGCAACTCAGCAGCCAGCGCTACCCCACCGGCACCGTCAGTGTGTCCGAGGCCGATGTGGACCCCGAAACCCACAGCGCCACATTGACCCTCACACTCGACTCCGGCCCCGCCTTTCGCCTGGGCGCGATGATCCCCACCGGCCTCAACCGGTATGACACCGAGCTGGTGCGCCGGCTGGCACGCCTGCCCGAGGGCAGCGACTACGACCTCAAAGAGCTGGTGGCTGCCCAGCAGCGCCTGACCCGCAGTGGCTACTTCAACACCGCGTTCATCCGGCTGGACACCAGCGCAGCCGACCCACAAGCCGCCCCCGTGCTGGTGACGCTGCGCGAAGCCCCGCTGCAAAAAGTCACGATTGGTGTGGGCGCCAGCAGCGACAGCGGCGCCCGTTTCAGCGCCGAACACTTACACCAGATGCTGCCCGGCCTGGGCTGGCGCGCGCTCAGCAAACTCTCGCTTGACCAAGACACCCAGTCGCTGAGCACCGAGCTGACCGCGCCCCCCAACGAGGCAGGTTGGCGCTGGAACACCTCGGTGCTGTTGCAAAACGAGACCAGTGGCAGCACCGAGGTGAGCAGCCAGCGCTGGCGCGCCGGTGCCAGCAAAGAGCAGGAGCGCATCGACCGCAGCTACTACCTCGAATACAACCGCGCCGACAGCATCAGCAAGGACAACACCCCATCGAACCAGGCCGAGTCGCTCAGTGCCAACTACGCCTTCACCCTGCGTGAATTTGACGCCCTGCCGTTCCCGACCAGCGGCTGGGCGCTGGGGCTGGAGGTGGGCGGTGGCACCACCCTGGGCAATGAACACATTCCTTTTGGCAGGGTGTTGGCACGCTGGCAGGCCTATGTGCCGCTGACGCGCGCCGACGACAGCGGCCTCACCGACCTGCGTGCCGGGCGGCTGGCGCTGCGCGCCCAGCTCGGTGCGGTGGTGGTCAAGGACGGCACCAGCCTGCCCTCGACCCTGCTGTTCCTGGCCGGTGGCGCCAGCAGTGTGCGCGGTTACGCGCTGCGCAGCATTGGCATCACCGAGGCCGATGGCACGGTGAATGCCGGGCGTTACCTGGCCACCGGCACGGTGGAGTGGCAGCGGCCCATCACCCACAACGGGCGTTTGACCGACTGGGAGGGCGCGCTGTTTGTCGACGCCGGATCGGTGGCCAACAAAGCGGCCCGCCTGGATGCCCAGGTCGGTGTGGGGGGTGGTGTACGCTGGAAAACGCCGGTAGGCCCGCTGCAGATTGACCTGGCTTACGGTGTGGCGCTGCAAAAATGGCGGCTGCACCTCAACGTGGGGTTTGTGTTTTGAAGCGCGCGTTGCGCCGCAGTGTGTGGACACTGGCTGGCCTGTTGTTGGCCACGCTGGGCTTGCTGGCAGGGTTATGGTTCTGGTCTGGGTCAGACGCCTCGCTGGCGGCGGCGCTGCAGCAGGTGCAGCGGCTGTTGCCCACCGGGCAAACGCTGGAGACCCGGGACGTCCGTGGCTCGGTGCGTTTTGGCGGGCACATAGGCTGGTTGCGCTGGCAGCAGGGTGATCTGAGTGTGGTGGCGCAGGATGTGGATCTGGCCTGGGAGCCGGTTGCACTGCTGCAACGTGAGTTGCGCCTGAGCCAGCTGCGCATCGGGCAGCTGACTATCCAGGACCAGCGCGCCCCCACACCCGCCGCACCCAGCACCCCACCGACCGATCTGGGCCTGCCGTTCCAGGTGGATGCGCAGCTGCAGGTGGATGTGCTGGAGTGGGTGGGTGTCAGCACCCAGCGGGTGGACAAGCTCGCAGCACACTATGTTTTTGATAACAAGCAGCACAAGATAGATAAGGGCCAGGGGCAGTTTTTATCGAATAATGTCCAGTTTTCAGGCCAGTTACAAGCCAGCGGCCCGATGGCATTGGACGTGCAGGCCGGGGCCACGGTGGCAGCGAGCGTGCCGGGCCGCGCCGAGCCGTTGCCACTGCGAGCCCAGGCCACGCTGCTTGGCAACTTGGCCGGGCCGCAGGCCGAGCTGACATTACAAGCCGACCTCCAACCCGCCAGCAGTTCCCCTCTGCCAGGCAAAGGGGACAAAACCGCCGAGATGCAAGCCAGCCTGTCGGCGCAGATTGCCCCCTGGCAGGCGCAAAGCATTCTCAAAGCACAAGGCCAGTGGCAAGCCCTGAACCTGGCCAGCCTGTGGCCACAAGCCCCCCAAACCGGCCTGAGCGGCCAGGCCCAGGTGCAGCCCCAAGGTGCAGGCTGGCTGGCCGGTGTGACACTGAAAAATAGCTTGAGTGGTCCGTGGGACCAGCAACGCCTGCCATTACAACAACTCCAGGCCGAGCTGGCCTACAGCGGCGGCCACTGGCTGCTGCAGTCCCTGCAGGCGCAGGGTGCAGGTGGTCACATCCAGGGCCAGGGTGACATCGACGCCAAGGTGGGTGACAGCACCGGCCTGTGGCGTGGTCAGATCCAGCTGCAAGGCATCAACCCGGCGGCCATCGACTCCAGGCTGATGCCGGACGTGATCACCGGCAACATCAGTGCACGCCAGACCCTTGCCAAACAGCCCCCATCCCCAGGCAGCACCAGCCCGGCCCCCGACACCGCCTTTGTGTTTGAGGCCGCGTTGCAGTCCAGCGCCCAACGCACGACATCAACAGCCAAAGCCTCCAACGACCTGCTGAGCAACCTGCAGTTGCGCCAGCTCACGGCCCAGGGCAGCTGGGCCGCGCCGCTGCTGACCCTGAACAGCCTGCAGCTCGACGCCCAAGCCGCCAAGTTGCAGGGCCAGCTCAAGCTCAACACCAGCAGCCTGGCCAGCCAGGGCCAGCTGAGCCTGCAGCTGCCGGGCTTAAAAGCAGAGGTCAATGGCCAGATGGCCCCGTCAGACGGGCTTGGAACACTATCGATTCAGGTGCAGGACGCGGCCCAGGCCAGCCAGTGGCTGGCGCATGTCCCGCAAATCAGGACACTGCTCAACGGCAACCAGCTGCGTGGCACCGCCGCGCTGTCGACCCGCTGGCAAGGCGGCTGGCAGCAAGGTGCCCAAGCGATGGTGATCACTACCAGCCTGCGTGCGCCCGAACTCGACTGGATCCCCCCTGCGGCCACCGCCAGGCTGCCATTGCAGCTGCGCGATGGCCAGCTGGACCTGTCCGGCCCGGTCAGCAATTTACAACTCAGCAGCCAGGGCCAGCTCACACGGGGCACACAACAAACCCGCTGGCAGCTCCAAGCCACTGGTGGGCGCGCCAAAGACGCCAGCTGGCAGGCTAGCCTGCAACAGCTGGCGCTGAGCCTGCTGCAGCCCGGGCAGTCTCAACCCTGGCGCTTGCAGCTGGGGACTGGCAACGACGCGGTCAGCAGCCGCAGTCCCGCACAAGCGGTCACGCTGCGCTGGGTGCCAGGCGCCAACTCCAACACCCTCACGGTGTCAGGTGGTGCTGTGCGCCTGCTCGGGCCCGTGCCCGGCACCGGTGGCATCAGCTGGCAGCCACTCCAATGGTCCCAACCTGTGAACCCAGCCAAAGGTGGCCAACGGCTGGCGCAATGGCGCAGCCAGGGTCGCATCGACGGCCTGCCACTGGCCTGGCTGGACGCTTTCACGGCCCAGCCGATGGCCGAGCTGGGCATCAGCAGCGACCTGCTGCTCTCGGGCAGCTGGGACGCCGCACAAACCGACAGCCTGCACCTGAGCGCCACCCTGGCACGCAGCGCGGGGGATGTGCGCCTGCAGGCCGATGCCGGGCGCTCCACACCCCTGCCTGCGGGCATGCAAGAGGCTTGGTTGCAGGTCAACCTGGATGGTGAGGCACTGTCAGGCTCCTTGCGCTGGGACAGCCAACGTGCGGGCAAGGCCCTGGCCGCGTTCAGCACCCGGGTTAAAAACGACCACAGTGGCTGGCGCTGGCCGCAGGACGCACCGCTGGGTGGCAGTGTGCAGCTGCAGCTGCCCCCGGTGGACGCCTGGTCGGCCCTGGCGCCACCGGGCTGGCGCCTGCGAGGCACGGTGGACAGCCACATCGACCTGAAAGGCACCCGCAGCCAACCGCAGTGGGAAGGCACGCTGCGCGCGCGTGACCTGGCGGTGCGCTCGGCGGTGGACGGCATCGACTTCAGCCAGGGCACCCTCGACGCACGCTTACACGGCCAGCAACTCGACATCCAGAGCTTCACGCTGCGGGGTGCGGGCACACCGCAGAACGCGGCAGCAGGTGGGCAACTGAGCATCACCGGCTCCGTGATCTGGTTGCCCGAGGCGGGCCAAGCCAATATTCGCCAGCGTGTCCAAATGGCGCTGCAGGGCCAGCTCAGCGCGCTGCGCCTGAGCACCCGCCCGGACCGGCGGCTGGTGGCCTCGGGCCAGTTACAGGCCGAACTGAAGGACGCCAAACTCTCCCTGCGTGGCAACCTCAGCGCCGACAGCGCGCTGATCACCCTGCCCGACGACAGCACGCCCACGCTGGACGAGGATGTGAAGGTGCGCAGCCAGCCCAAACCCGGCAGCACCCCAACGGTCCCCGCCAGCAGCAGCCCGACCGGGGTGCAGATCACGCCTGATGTGTTGGTCAAACTCGACCTGGGGCCAGACTTCCAGCTGCGCGGGCGTGGGCTGCAGGCGCGCCTGGTCGGCAAGCTGGAACTCAGCGCCGTGGGCGCGGCCACACCAGCGCTGATGGGGCAGATCCGCACGGTGAACGGCACCTACCAGGCCTATGGCCAACGCCTGCAAATCGAGCGCGGCCTGATCCACTTCTACGGCCCAATCGACAACCCGGCGCTCGCGATTCTGGCGATCCGGCCCAAACTCAGCCAGCGTGTGGGGGTGCAGGTGAGCGGCACCGCACAGTCGCCCGTGGTGTCGCTGTACTCCGACCCCAGCCTGCCCGATGTGGAAACCCTGACCTGGCTGGTGCTGGGCCGCTCCGGCAGTGCCGGTGGTGCCGAGGCCGCACTGATGCAGCAGGCTGCATTGGCGCTGCTGGGTGGCAACGGCAAAAGCCTGTCTGACCAACTGACCCAGGCACTGGGCCTGGACGAGCTGAGTTTTCGTGGTGCCAGCGAGAGCAGCAACAGCAACAACACCGCCAGTGCCGCATCGATCACCCTGGGCAAACGCCTGTCGCAGGACTTTTATGTGGCCTACGAGAGCAGCCTGGGTGGCGCCATGGGTGTGTTCTACATCTTCTACGACCTGAGCCGCTACCTGACGCTGCGTGCCCAGACCGGGGAACAAAGTGCGGTCGACCTGATCTGGACACGAAGTTACGACTGAGCCAACGCCCACCAGTTGCCCTGCCAATTGCCCCACCAGTTGCCCTGCCAATTGCCCCACCAGCGGCCTTTACAATCCCTCGTCCCTCGCCATAGTTCAATGGATAGAACGAGTGCCTCCTAAGTGCTAGATGCAGGTTCGATTCCTGCTGGCGGGACCATATTTGAAGCCGGAACGGTTTGAAGCCGTCCGGATTTTTTCTTTTTCCCTATGAAAACCCGTTTTTGTCGTTCGCTAGCGTCCGTCATAGTTTGCCACGTTCCAACCAAATGCGGGGGCACATTCGGGGGCATGTTTTCATAAAATGGGGGCATATGCATCAAAAGATGCCCATAGGCGGGATGGTGTGACGGGCTTTCCCAGGGTTTCGCCTTGGGCGTTTTCGCTGGGCAGAGCATGAATTATTCGGGGATGCACGCACAAATGCCCCCAGATCAGGGGGCATTTGCTGCCAAGCTCGGGGGCATAAACCAATTATTTGCAGCCAGACAGGCTATCTAACCCCCAGGGGGTAGTTTCGTGTTTCCATAAAAATCATCCTAACCGGTCGGTTTCCGGCGGGCAATCGCTGGACTTTTGACCCGCCCCACCCCTTGGACTGGATCACCAGCCACCAAGGCAGCAGGGCGAACCCCTCCCCCTGCCCATTACGCGGCGTTGCGCACAAAAGTAACCGATCGGTCTAGGGCCTATGTCGCCCAGACTTTTGACCACCCCCCGGCCACCCACACGCGGCCCAGATCAGCCCAGGCGCTGCGCACCGTGGCAGGCTGGCGCCACCGTGCAGGCGTGTGCCGCGTCGGGCCGGGCGGTCAGTCTGTGGCAGTTGGTGCGCCAGCGCTGGGCGCATCGGTGTCACGGTGCCAGGTGGTCGCGGTGCTGGCCACCAGCTCACACCAAGCGGTGCGCAACATGTCGAGGTGATGCCGCAAGCGGCCACCCACCCCCACCCGCCAAGCTGATTTGGCCAGGCTTTGGGCTGGTCTTTCTTCGGGGTGTCGACCTAAAAAAGTGGGGGCACTGGGGGCAAACAACAAGAACACTTGTAAGTCGTTGTCACCATTGAATAAATCTGCCCCCGAACCAAGTGGGGGCAGATCGTTTTTGAGTGGGGGCACTGGGGGCAGTCGAGGCTGTGAACGTCCGTTAACGTCCGGTGGCTTGTTGGTTTGGTGCCTGGTGCCTACATCGCAGCGGCTTTTGTAGCGCGGAGGAAGCTCACCCGCCCGCCCCCTTTGGGCGGCCCGGCACCCGCTCACGCGGGGCTGTTGCGGCTCACAGATCAAGCTCAAAGATTGCGGGTGTCACCCGGTAGCACCAGGAATTGCCCAGCCCAGGAAGGCGGGCCTTGCAGTCAAACGCCCGGCCCTTGTCGGGTGCCAGGCAGCCGTTATCCAGCAGCACGCGGGAAACGGCCTTGTAGTCGAAGCCTTGGCACACCTCACCCCTGAAGCTTTCAGCAAGGATGAAGTATTCAAACGACACGCCTTCACCCAGGGCAGGTGGCATCCGTTCGCCGTACTCTCGCTGATGGTCGCTGTCGGTCTTGATGGGGTTGCCATCGGCGTCCAACATGCGCCGCACACCGGCACGCTGCAGGGTCTTGGGGGCGTGGTCATCGCTGCCCCGGTGCCACATGGCAAAGCGGCCCTCACCGTGCGTTTCCAGAAAGCGGCGCACCTGTCGCAACATGGCCACGATCTCACCGTTACCACTGCCACCCCGGCCCAATAGCCAGGATTCAAAGCAGGCACGGGCGGCCCGTTCGCTCTCACCGGCTGGCCAGCCAGTCAGCCCCGCCGCCGTGGCCAGCTCACCGGCTGCCCCCACCAGCGCAAAGCGTGCCCCCACGCGTTCCACTTGCCCGCTGGCGTTGGCTGGCATCATGGCCGCCGCCAGGGTGTTGGATGCGGTGCGAATGCTGGCCTTGAGGGTGTCGGCATGGTCCACCAGCCATTGCAGCCAGGCACGGCCCGGGGCGCCGTAAACGCTTTGGGCCTGCCCGGTGATGTGTTTGGCAAAGGCGGCGCCGCCTGCCATGCTGTGCAGTTGCTCGAACGCACCCAGGCCAGCGCCTGCATCGGCGGCAATGTCGACCATGCGCACTTCCTGCCCCACGCGGGTTCGCTTTTGGCCCTCTGCCATGTGGTCGGCCAGGCCCAACTCACCAGCGGACAGGAACAACAACCGCCAGGCCTGGCGGGCGCGGGGTGTGCCGGTGCGGGTAGCACGGGCCTTGCCCGATTCGTTGGCCAGCATGTAGGCGCATTCGCCCGCCGTCTTGGGGTCGATCTGTGCCAGTTCATCCAGGATCAGCAGGCCGTCACAGTGTTGGGCGGCTATGGCCTCCAGGGCGTTGTCAGTGGCTCGCCAGCGTTGCAGGTAGTTGGCACCGCCGTACACGCTGGCGGCCAGCTTCAAGGCGGTGGTTTTTCCGCTGGAGCTGTCGCCCCGGTAGTGGAACCCGCCCGACTCCATACCCGCCGGGCGCAACAGCGGCCCAGCAAAAGCGCAGGCTACGGCAAACACCAGCCGGGAATTGCCAGCGCACAGCGCCCCCACCTTGTCGCGCCATTGCTCGGGCGGGCCCTTGGCTTTGAAGGTGTTTTCAATCGGGGCGTCTGACTGGAAAACAATGCGCTCGGCATCCGTGCCACTGGTGACTGTTTCACGGGGCAGCACAAAGGCGGCACCGTGCCAGCCGATGCGGTCGGTACAGCTGGCGAATTCTTCAGGCTGGCGGCTCTGCAGGTACTGGGTCAACAGGTTACGGGCGCGGGGTGTAGTGCCAATGCGCAAACCCATATTCAACAGCGTGGCGCGGTATTCGCCACCGTCAGCAGACAACATGCGGGCGGGCATGGCCCAGTGCTTCTGCACGCCCAATGGATCAGCAAACGCCAGGTAGTAGCCCCAGCCGCCGCCGTCTTGGTCGCGGGTGAAAGCCTCTACCGTCAAGGGGCTGCAGATCCATTCGGGCGGCTTGCGTTTGCCGTCCTGGTCAGCACCACAGAACCACACGCCCGTTTCATCAATGACGAAGGGGTCATAAACCCGCTCGGTATCGCCAGGGGTGGCACCGGGGCCAGCATTGGCCCCGTTGGGCTTGTCTTGGCTGCGCTGGGCACCGTTGGCAGGCTTGGGCGCGGTCGTTGACTGTACGGGCGTTTTGGCCTGCTGCTGGGGCGGCTCAAAGTAGTCAATCGCCTGGCTCACGATCAAAGCCACCGCGTCATAACCGGCGGCCTGGTGCAAGTCGTTGAAGTCGCTGGAACCATCAGGCAGCGGCTCAGGAAACACCGCCAGGCCAGCCACAGCACGGGCGGCCGCTGTGGCTTTCTCGCGGCCAGGGTTGCGCCCGGTGCGGGCTTGGGTGGCGGCATCATCATCACCACAGATCACGATCAGCGCCGCCGGGTGTGCCTGGTGCAGCGCTTTGGCCACTGCTGGCAAATTGCCCGCGTCAAACGCCACAGCGCAGGGGCGGCCCGTGCATGCGTGCAAACTGGCGGCGGTGGCATAGCCTTCAGCCACCAGCAGCGCAGCGGCCCCGGTCGGATCGCCGCACCAGTGAAACAGGCCGGACTTGCGCCCACCCTTCAAAAACAGTTTGTCAGTGCCACCGCCCGCCGGGCGGGCGGGTGCAATGCGTTGCAGGTTCCACAGCTTGCCCGCACTGTCACGCAAGGGCACCAGCAGCCAGCCCTCAGGCGCAAAGCGCAGGCCGTGGGCTTGCACACCCTTGCGGGTCAGGTAAGTGCTTTCGCCTGTCTCGCTGGCCTGTTCCCACAGTAGCGCAGCCTCACTGGCAGCGTGTTCGTGGGCGGCCTGCTGCTGGGCTTGGTCGGCTTGTTGTTTGGCAGCCCGCTCGCTGGCCAGGCGTGCCACCGTGGCGGGGTCGGGCTGGGCTGGCGCCTGGTCGGGCTTGGGCAGGGTAAAGCCGTTTTGTTTGGCCAGGTGCAGCAATGTGCCAATGGCCACACCGCCGCCGGGCTTGATGCTCTGCCAGGTGGACCGGGCGGCCTTGAGGTCAAAGCCGTCCGCTGTGGCGCTCCAGTCGGTGAACAGGTCGCGGCCTGTTTCATCTGGGAATTCGCTTTTGATGGCCATGCCCACGCGTGCCCATTCGTCGCGGGGCAGGTTCGCGGGGATGTGTTGCAGGGCGGCCCGGATCAGGTCGGGGGTAATGTTGGTTTTCATGGATTGGGGAATAGGTCGGGCTGGGCTGTTGGGCGGTACAGCAACACATAGGTGCGCACCTCTCGCGTGCGCTGGCCGTTGGCACAGGTCACACGCTGCCAGTCCTTGCCCAGGCCGTACCCCAAGCGGGGCATGTCTGAAAGCACTTTTGTGATGCAACCCGTATCACATGCGGCGTCAATCTGTTTGGCGGTGCTGTTGGGGTGCAGCTCCAGAAAATCAGCCACTCGGGCCGCTTGGGCCGGGCGGGTGTCAGAGTGCAGGCTGTCCATCGTGCCCGCCTTGTGAGTGGCCACCAGCAGCACCCAGGGCAGGCACAGGGGGCATAAAGCCGGGCCGCAAAACATCGGGCCGCCCCGGTGCGGACTGTGCCAAAAGTTCGCCCGTGTCAGGGTCAACCACTGACAACACGCCGGGCCATTCCAGACGCACAAAAACCGATGCACTGCCCTTGCCCATGCGCCGCTGAAACAACGGGTTTTTGATGTTCAAGGCGACAAAGGTCGCGGCCCTTTTGAGGTGGTTTTCAGACGACTTTAAGGCTTGGGCTTTGAAGTATTCGGGGCCAAAACTCATGACTTGACCCCCACGGCTGAACGGCTTTCGATCCATGCCAAAACCTCGGACAAACGCCAGCCCACAGCGCGGCGTGACAGGGTGACACGCTTCGGAAAATCAGGGATGCTGTAAACGCTCGATTTGCCCAAAGCGGTCAACTCGCAAACCGTTGGTAGGCGAATCAGGCGGTCAGGGTGTGCAGGGGTCAGGGATGCACGGGATGTGTTGGGTGTGGGCTGGGTTCCGTGGGTGTGCGGTGTGGTGGTGTGGGGTGGGTTTGGATGCATTGAACGCCTCATTTGGTTGTGGTCGTTCAATCATCGAAGCGCAGCTACAAAACAGCCAGAAAAAACAAAAGCCCCGGTCAAAATTGACAGGGGCCTCTATTTTGGTCTGGCTTGGTTGTCAGTACATCAGGACACGATACCCGCCGTCCTGCATCTTTAGCGCCGCCTTGTATGCGGCCCTGATTCGCTTGTCTCGCTGCTTTTCTTCTGGCGTATTTGCTGCACCTGGTGAAAGAACTTCACCGATGTTTTGAATGGATTCACCCGCTGCAATGCCGTCGAGGATTCGCAGGTATTCGATGTAAACAGCCTTTGATAACACCCGGTTCGTGGCAGGGTCAACAGTTCCAAGCTCGATACCCATGCCGCGTAGATAGCGGATGTGATTCTCAGCCTTTTTTAGCACCACTTCCAACGGCTCGGAGAGGTCGACTGGTATCAAGACGCGAGGCCCTTTAACTCGGTGAAATTCGACGCGTTCAAAGGTTTTCGGCTCATCAAATGCGGACAAAACTATGCCCTCGCCATGCCAGTCTTGCTCAGTACAAATCGGGCAATTCAAGCCCCACTTTTCTCTGAACAACTTCGACCAAAAACCAAATCTATCAGGCTGCCCGAATTCGAAAAAACCGACTACTGACCAGAACCAAGTTGGTATTTCACCATCATCCAGCAAGTTAACAAATTCTTCCGGATGTTTACGACAAAACGCCAGAATCTCAGCAAGGTATGAATCAACATCAGTTTGATAATCGGGATTTCTCCGGATAAATTCCCAAGCGATACCGCCATGCAAATCCAAAGTCAGGCTTTCGCGATATGACTTTATGTCTTTCCAATCCGGTCTAACAAACATCGCCACCCCTTCAGGTGCGGCCTTCAAAGGGAGCCAGCGCCAGGCGGGTGAAGGACTCCCGCTTTTCGCCCTTGGGGATCAGCCGTGGGCTAGGCGTGGCAAAACTGATTCAAACGCCTCTAGTCTCGCGATTGTGAGCGTTTGCCATACTCATCAAGAAGGCCAGCCCTTGAGCCCACTCGGGGCACGGCGTGCCTTCCATGAGGATAGCCCGTTCAACAGCACCAGCAGGCGTACCCGGCGGCTTGTTCGCCAGGCGCAACCCAACGCGGATAGCCCAGGCAAAAAAAGCAGGGTCAGCCAACGCGGGCGGCTCAAATTTGGGCGCGTTGGCAGCGGGTAAGGCATTGGCAGTCATTCGTGAATTCACCTTCAGCATGGTAGGCGTGGCAAAAATGGATGCTATGCAGAAACAAGCGTCAGTGTGGGCTTTGCGGTGGATTTAGCCGATGCATGCGTGTGCACCTCCATGATTTCGCCGTGGGTGTAAATCACGTCAAAAATGCCCTGATACGCGGTTTCCAATTTTTGGTGAAATTCAGGTGTCATCTGAAAGCGCCTATCTCTGGCCAATGGCTTGTAATCTGTCGCCCTCGGATCAGCCGCTAGGCGAACAAATGGTCCTTCTAGGCCGCCATCCTTAGTCCAAGCCCACAGGTCTTTCGTCATCATCCTCGCAAGCTCAACAAGCGCAGGATGCGTGCCTTGCATGTATGGCCTGATGAAACCCCAATCAATCTCCAACTCGAAAATAGCTCCAGTTTGGAGCATAGAACCTTTCAGAATCTCTCTATTGCCAGTACAGCAAACATTGATGGTCTGGATTTGAAAAGTCTTTTTCGCTTTGGTTGTGGGGAATGCCTCATCAGGTATGCCAGCCAGCATCAATTCTTGCCGTGTCCCACGGTACACCGTCATGTATCCAGAAGATGCACATTGTTCCGTCATCAGTTTTTTTAGACACATGTTGGCAGCATCAATGCTGATTACTTCTCTTTGCGAAGCCCGCCTTGGAGTTCGTCCAGGTTTTCTGGGTTTATTCTGCATGGGGGTTATAGCGTCGGCAGCCATGTTTGAACTCGCTTTCAACTTTGGTCAGATGCTGGCTGTGTTACCGCACACACCGGCACCGCCTTTTTTACCCCGGTCAAACCGCGCCAGGGCTTCGCGTTAAATCAGTCGCTGGCGCTGGCACTGGCCGCCAACCTAGGCCGGGCGACGTGCAGCAGGTCGAGGTGGTGCGCCTTCATTGGCCTACCCCGCTCTTTTTTCGTGCTGGGCTTGTTGCGGGGTTTCGTGGCAACTTTATTTCATAACGGTCACATAATTCTTTGATGATCCGTGCCGCGATATCGCGGGCGGTGTCCGCGTGTTTTGCATCGCCCATGGCCTTGATTTGATGTGCCAGCCCAGCTAACAGCACAGAGGTGCTTGCAGTGCTCAGGTTTTCATGCGCCATGCTGGCACCCTCGCGCCGCCGGTTGCGGTAATTGGCGGCCCGCAACTTGTCGGGCATGGCCTGCCCCAGCTTGGCAGGGCGTCCGGGCTTTCGCTTTTGGGGTTCAGGCGCTTGCATGGTGGTGGTTTGTTTTGTGATTGTCACGTAATTATGTTTTGTGATGATCACAAAATCAAGTATTGTTGAAAATTGCCGCCCGGGTGGCTGGTTCCAAGGGGATAGCCCCTCGCGCTCAAATCCAGTAGCGTTTGCAATAGTCCGGCAAAGTGCGCAGCGAGCCGGGGTGGGCGCTGGGCAAGGGGACAAGGGAATAGATAGAGTGAATGAATCATTTTCATCATCTAAAAACGTCCCCACTTTGCCCCCACTCTGACCCCACTTTGTCCCCACTGCCAAAAGCGCCGCAAACCCGCATGGCTGCTGGGTTTCGCCCATTTGCCCCCAGTGTCCCCACTTTTTCAGCGGGTAGCAGCCTGGAAATTTGGCAAAGCGTGCCGGGCGTGGGCATCAGGCGGCCCGCTTTTTCATTTTCAGCACCTTGCCAGCTTTGCGCCCGTCAAGGTAATCAGCCCACCACTGCATCAGCTTGGCGCGGTCATCAAGGTAGGTTGAACGGTGGTATGCAGCCCGCACGCCGTTGCGCTCCACGTGGGCTAGCTGGCGCTCGATAGCGTCGGGGTTCCAGTTGCACTCATTGGCCACCGTGGAAAACAGCGCCCGGAAGCCGTGGGCGGTCGCGCTTCCCTTGAATCCCATGCGTGCCAGGGCTGAATTGAAGGTGTTCTCGCTCAGGGGTTTGCTGGGATAGAACGGGCTGGGGAACACCAGATCACGATCACCGCTCAGGGTGTGCATGGTGCGCAGCACTTCCACAGCTTGGCGTGAGAGTGGCACGCGGTGCTCCAGGTGCATTTTCATGCGGGCTGCAGGGATGATCCACAGCGCCGCGTCAAGGTCAAACTCTGACCACAGCGCCCCGCGTGTTTCGCCGGGCCGGGTTGCGGTCAGCATCAGCAGTCGCAAAGCGTGCACGGTGTGGGGGTCGCCGTCATAGGCTGCCAGTTTGGCCAGGAATGCAGGCAGGTCGCTATCAGCCAGGGCTGGGCGGTGTGTCACATGCCGGGGTTTGAATATCTCACCCGGCACCAGATCGACCATGGGGTTTGATTCGATGCGCTCATGCGTCACCGCCCAACGGTAAACCGCCTTGACTCGCTTTAACACCCGGTCGGCTTGGTCGGCTGCGCCGCGTGCCTCTACCGTTTTGACCGCCGCCATGATCTCGCCTGGTTTGATGCTGGCAATGGGTCGCGCCCCCAGCGTCGGGAAAATGTCGGCCTCAAGGGATGCCCGGATGCGGGCCAGTGTCACGGGGGCCCAGCGGGCCGTTTGGTGTTTCAGCCAGTCACGTGCCACCGCCTCAAGGGTGTTCACGGTTTCATGCACTACCTTGGCTTTTTCGGCTTTGCGCAGTGCGCCAGGGTCGCGGCCATCCTTGATCAGGACGCGGGCCGCGTTTGCCTTGTCACGGGCGGCCTTGAGTGTCACCGCTGGATACACCCCCAGCGCCAGGCGCTTTTCTTTGCCGCCGTGCCGGTACTTCAAGCGCCAGTAGCGCCCGCCCGCCGGGGTCAGTTCCAGATAGAGGCCGCCGCCGTCAAAGTGTTTGCCGGGTTCGGTCAGGTTGCGTAGTTGGGCATCGGTCAGGGGCATGGTGGGCATCCTTAGCAATTTGGGGGCACATTTGGGGGCATTTTCTGCCAGCGTGCGACAAAAAGCTAGGTTTCATGCGGGTTTGCAGCCGTTTTGTGATTCCTGCTGGCCCCATCCAACAAAAGGGCCTCTGGCCCTTTTATATATTGGGGCAATCACTCTCAATAGCAGAGCTCCATGCCCTCACGCCGCCTGCCGACTGCGGCCTGACCCGGCGCCAACAACAAGTCAACATCCGGGGTGAATGAACCCGCTTTTTAGTCGACTTTCTGCCTGATGCTGCCAGAGGCAAAGTGTTAAGGCAACGCTGAACAAGTAGAGTCAAAGCAGGCCCCAGCGGTATCGAGAAACCGAAGTTGTCGAAATTGCGACCAGCTGAGCTCGCTTTTGCCCCCTTTGAGGCTGTTTCAGGGGGAATTCACCCCCTATTGCGCCCTCATGGACGCACCTGTGCCATCAGCCTTTGTCGGCAGAGATAGATGTTGGCCAGCGCCAAAGCAGTAAACGCCCGCGTGGCGTTCTTCTGCAACCCACGGTAACGCACCTTGCCAAAGCCCCACAGGCGCTTGACCACAGCAAATACATGCTCCACGCGTGAGCGGATCTTGGATTTGTTGCGGTTCTTGGCGCGAATGCCTTCATCGACCACACCAGAGCGGCGACTGCGCTGGTTGGTGAAGTCTTTGGCCTTGGGTGCTGCACTGCGGATCAGCTCCTTCTGGCTGGCGTAGGCACTGTCGCCATAGACGCGTTGCTCCTTGCCATGCAACAAACTGGGCAGTGGGTGTTTGTCATGCACGTTGGCTGCTGTGACCACCGCATGGTGGGCCAGACCACTTTGGCTGTCCACACCGATGTGCAACTTCATGCCAAAGTACCACTGTTGGCCCTTGCGGGTTTGGTGCATGTCCGGGTCGCGCGCCTTATTCGCATTCTTGGTGGAACTCGGTGCACCAATGATGGTGGCGTCCACAATGGTGCCGGTGTTGAGCTTGAAGCCCTTGCTTTGCAAGACAGCGCCTACTTGGGCAAACAGGGCTTGGCCAAGTTTGTGCTTGTTGAGGAGTTTGCGAAAGTTCAACACCGTGGTGGCGTCCGGCACAGATTCACGCCCCAGGTCAATGCCCACGAAGCGACGCAGGCTCACGCTGTCGTACAGAGCTTCTTCACAGGCCAGGTCTGCCAGGTTGAACCAGTGCTGGATGAAGTGGATGCGCAGCATACGCTCAAGCCCGATGGGGGGACGCCCATTACCGGCCTTGGGGTAAAACGGCTCGATGACTTCGCACAGAGCGGCCCAGGGAACGATGACTTCCATGGTCTTCAAGAACTCATCGCGCCGCGTGGGCTTGCGGTAGGTCTCAAAGCTTTGTTGTTCGGCCATGGCCAGAGTTTGTTGTTTCATCTGCATCTCCTGCTTGGGATGCCACGAACCATGCAAGTCATGGGCCAACTGGGGACTTGATCAGTGTTGCCTTAAGCTGATTCCTACATCGGAGGAATGACAAGACCACCCAGCATATCGCCCGTTTTCACCACCACGCAGCCCGCTCAGACTCAAGCTTCAACCGACACCGTCACAACAGGACTTTTCATGAACTTACTCCAAAGTATCAGTGGCCGCCTCTACCTGGTATCGCTTGCACTCATCACCGCGCTGACGGCACTGGCCGTCAGCACCTGGATTCAGCTGGCCAATGTGCACGACATGGCCCAAAATGCCGGCGGCGTGAAGGTGTTGCAGCTCGAACTGATTGCCAGCACAGAGCTGAGGGTAACGCAGGTGATGTCCTCCATGCGCCACGCGCTGTTGATGAAAACCCCCCAAGACACCGACCTGGCGATCCAGGACATCCAGGCCAAGCGGGCCCAAATCTCCAAGAACGATGCCGACTATCTGAAAGAAATCACGACCCAAGAGGGCAAGGACGCCTTCCAACGCGACTGGCTCCAATTGCAGGCGGTGACCTGGCCGGTGGCTGAGGCCAACATGCAGTTGCTCAAAGACGGCAAGGCCGAAGAAGCACAGGTCATGTTGCTCGACAAAACCATTCCAGCCTACGCCAAGATGCAGGACTGGCTGGGTGAATCACGCCGCGCACAGGGCAAGGAGTTGGCCAAGGAAGTGGACACCATTGGTGCCGCCACCAGCAACATCCGTATCTACCTGGCGGTGCTGGTGGCCGCCATTGCTGCGGGTTTACTGGTTTTTTCTTGGTACATCGCCCGCACCTTGCGCAGCCGGGTGAGTTTGTCGCAAGAAGTGGCCGACCGAGTGAGCCAGGGTGACTTCACCGTGACCGTGGACGACCCGGCGCGTGACGAGTTCAGTCCGTTGTTGCAGTCCTTGTCGCAAATGCAAACCTCCCTGACACAGGTGGTGTCCTCTGTGCGCCAGGGTGCGGAACGGGTGTCAACCGCCTCGGCCGAAATTTCGTCGGGCAACCATGACCTGTCGGCACGCACCGAGTCTCAAGCCAGCGCTCTGGAAGAAACCGCCGCCTCCATGGAAGAGTTGAGCTCCACCGTCAAACAAAACGCCGACAGCGCACGCCAGGCCAACCAGTTGGCGATGAACGCCAGCACCGTGGCGGTACAAGGTGGCGAGGTGGTGGCCCAGGTGGTGGAAACCATGAAGGGCATCAACGAATCGAGCCGCAAGATCAGCGACATCATCAGCGTGATTGACGGCATTGCCTTCCAGACCAACATCCTGGCGCTCAACGCCGCCGTGGAAGCGGCCCGTGCCGGTGAACAGGGTCGAGGTTTTGCGGTGGTCGCCAGTGAAGTGCGATCCTTGGCCGGTCGCAGCGCCGAAGCCGCCAAAGAAATCAAGAGCTTGATCAGCGCCAGCGTTGAGCGGGTGGAACAAGGCTCAGCCCTGGTCGACCAGGCGGGCACCACCATGACCGAAGTGGTGAACTCGATCAAACGGGTGACCGACCTGATGGGTGAGATCAGCGCCGCCAGCACCGAACAAAGCCAGGGTGTGAGCCAGGTGGGTGAAGCCGTCACACAAATGGACCAAGCCACCCAGCAAAACGCCGCCTTGGTGGAAGAGATGGCGGCAGCGGCGAGTAGCCTGCAATCTCAAGCTCAGGAGCTGGTCCAAACCGTGGCGGTGTTCAAACTCAGCACCCAGGATGGACTGCGCCTTGGTGCCACCGCGCCAGCAGCACGCGCCCTTCCCCCCAAAGCCAGCGCCGCACTCAAAAACCCCGAAAAACGCGCAGCGGCGATCCCCCAAGGGGCTGCGGCACGCGCCTCCAACAAACCGGCCCCTTTGCCTGCGCCAACACCCAAAACCACTGCACCACAACCAGCTAGCGGCAGCGCTGAAGGAGACTGGGAGTCGTTCTGAGCCCCTGCGCGGGGCTGGCCTTGCACCGCTGCGCCAACCTCAGACCATCGCCAACCATGCACAGGCAACACGGCCTGCGATCCCGTGGTGTGTCAGTGTGACTGGGTGCGACCAGTGCCCATGCAGAAGTCCATACTGCAGCCAGTGTCAGGTCTGTTCAAGGGCCTTGATGCCTTGTGTCGGGTGTGTGAACAGGTCTGCTGGCTGAGCCCAACGGGCGCAGGCTAAGTTAGAGTGACATCTCGCCATTCACCCAAAGTCCCGACCAATGGGCCGGACACAACCCAGGAAACAAACCATGCAAGTACAAGTCAACACGGACGACCACATCCAAGGTGGTGAGTCTTTGGCCCAATGGATTCAGGACGAGGCTGGCGCACGCTTGGCCCGCTTCAGAGAAAACATCACCCGTCTGGAAGTTTTTTTGACCGATCTCGACGGTGCCAAGTCTGGTGCAGATGACAAACGCTGCCGACTGGAGGCCCGCGTGGTCAGTCGACAGCCAGTCACCGTCACGGCTGACGCGGACAAGATGGCCAGCGCGTTCATTTCTGCGGTTGAAAAACTGGCGCGCGCCCTGGACACCGACCTGGGTCGTGTCAAGGACCGCAACGGGCGCGACACCATTCGTACCGTGCAAGATTAATTCCGCTTCAAAACCAGTCCGCCAAAAAGCCTGGGTCGACAAAGACTCAGGCTTTGTAGAAGCAAGCCCCATCGCATTGCGGAGTTGACCGGATTCGATGCTTACAACAGCAGGCTGCGCAGCAACTCGCTCAACCCGTCCCACACAATCTGCACGCCCAGGCACAGCAGGATGAAAGCAGACAGGCGCAAGAAAATCACGCTACCGGCCTCGCCCAACGGCTTGAGCAACTGCTGGGCATAACGGAACGCCAGGTAAAGCAGCAGACCAATCGTCAGCAACGCCAATACGCCGCCTCCCATGCGCACCAAGGACAGCGATAGGCGTGTGTCGTTGAGCGCCACGCCCACGGTGATGGCTGCGGCAATCGAGCCCGGCCCGCAGCTGATAGGAAAGGTGAGCGGGTAAAACGCCTGACGCCGAGCCTGCTCAGGCGTGTACGACTCAGCCAAAGCCGAGCGACTGTCGTCGCTGACATGGTTGGCATTGAGCAGGCGCCATGCCGAAGCAGCCACGATCAGCCCGCCACCCACGCGCACGATGGGCAGCGAGATGCCGAAGAACTCCAGTACATAAGAGCCCACCAACATCGAACCCACCATCAGCGCAAACATGTTGCGCGCGATGCGCCTCGCCAGCAACGCCCGTGTGCTGGGCGAGGCACCTTCGGTCAGCCCCAGAAAAATTGGTGCCGTCGCGGCCGGATTCAGTATGGGTAGGATGGCTGCAAACACAAACAAGAAACTCTTGCCAAAAGCCAGTGCGAGTTCATAGCTCATGGGCGCCACTCAAAAATCACCCCAGCAGGGGTGGGCAAGATGCAGCGAGGGGTCATTTCAATACCTCCCGTATACGCCGGCGAAGTGCCTTATCACGCTTTTGTTCAGCATCCCAATCTTCACGCACACCGCGCCACAGCGCCACCGCCATGAGCACGATCACCAGCGTGAACGGCAATGCAAACACAATGGTGGCGGTCTGCACAGCCTTCACTCCGCCAGCCAGCAGCAGACTGATGGCGATACCCGAGACCAGCAGGCCCCAGACAACCTTCACGCGCGCGCTCGGGTTGGCATGGCCGCCGGTGCTCATCATCCCCAACACCAGGGTGGCGGAGTCGCCTGAGGTCACGAAAAACAACAAGACCAGCACGGTGGCCAACCCTGAGAGCAGCCCGCTCATGGGCAGGGCATCGAACAAAACGAACATGGCCGTGGACACGTCCGCACCCACCGCCTCGGCCATGGGCAGACCCCGAATGATCTCCATGTTGAGGGCAGTACCGCCAAACACAGAAAACCAAATGAAGGCCGCCAGCGTTGGTGCAAGCACCGTGCCCAAGATGAATTCACGGATCGTGCGACCACGCGAGACGCGCGCGATGAACAGGCCAACGAAGGGTGACCAGCTCACCCACCAAGCCCAGTAAAAAACCGTCCAGCCACTGATCCAGCCGCTATCGCGGAACGGTGTCATGCGCAAGCTCATGCGCACAAACTCGCTCACGTAACTGCCCAGCGTGCTGGTGAAGGTGTCGATGATGGCCACCGTCGGCCCCATCAGAAACACGGCCAGTGTGAGCAACGCGGCCAGCGTGAGGTTGATATTGGAGAGCCACTTGATGCCCTTGGTCACCCCTGTGACAGCCGACGCGAGAAACAACACGGTGGTGATCAGGATGATGGCCACCTGTGAGGTGTTACTTACCGGCAGGCCCATCAGCGTATTGAGACCGCTGTTGATCTGCAGCGCACCCATGCCAAGGGATGCCGCCACGCCGAAGGCCGTGGCGATCACGGCCAGCACGTTGACCACTGGCCCGAGCTTTCTCATAGGTGCCCAGGGCAGAGATTCAATCGCCGTGCTCACCAGGGCAGAGCCCCCCTTTCGAAACTGAAAGAAGGCGATAGCCAGCGCCACGATGCTGTAGACCGCCCAGGGATGCAGACCCCAATGAAAGAAGCTGTATCGCATGGCGGCGTTGGCCGCCTCAGGCGTGTTGGCCACGATGCCAGGCGGCGGTGCGCCGTAGTGAGAGATCGGCTCTGCCACGCCCCAGAACACGAGGCCGATACCCATGCCGGCGGCAAACAGCATGGCAAACCAGGACCCGATGGAGAACTCAGGCTCGTCATCTTCCGCACCGAGCTTCAGGTCACCATAACGACTGAAGGCCAGCACCATGGCCAGCACCACCAAGCCCAGCACCACCCAGAGGTAGAGCCAGCCGAAGTCACGTGTGATCACCGCCAGCAGCGTGTCAAACACCCCGCCAAGCGAGTTGGGAGCAACAATGCCCCACAAGACAATGGCCAGAATCAGTCCGGCCGAGAAGTAGAGTTGCATGAAGGAATTTCCAGTAAGGGTTAAAACGCTGAGAAATTCAACCGCATCAGGTCAAATCCCAAACATTGACGATGGGCTACGCTGAGCCAGACCCGCTCGGCAGCAGGTCTGGTTCACACCTTGGCTCAGTCAATAGTTGACTCGGCGGCCAAGCTTTTGTCCTGGCACAAGTTGCGCCACCCGGTCACCGTCTGCCTCGAATTTAACACCCTCACCCATCTGGGCATCACAGTCCGCCCTCAGCCACACCTCAAGCCGGCACCAACACCTGTGCCCGCCCCGCTGCGTCGGTGAACAACAACCCCTCGGCCGGGTCGATCAGGAACGCGCCGTCTGGGAACTCCTTGCGCAGGCGCGCCAGTTTGCTGCCAATCGACAGGTCGACCGCACCGTCAACACCCTGCACCACCTCCACCCGGGCCTTGAGCATCACCGCCATCTGCTCCTCCAGCTCGCGGCGCTCGTTGAGCGACTTGGACCAGGCCTGCACCGCCTGGCGCCAGGTGGCCTTGACGCGTTCGAGCATGCCTTTGGGGTCACCGGTGGCAGCCAGATGTTTGCCGAGTTTTTGCAGGTTTTCTTCGGTGGCTTTTTCCTTGAGCAGGCGCTCGTCCAGTGCCTGCAATTGCGCTTGCAACTTGGCATTGGCACCCAGTTTGACCACCGTGGTGCCGGCCTTGTTGGAGCCCAACAAGGGCACCCGCAGCAGCATCATGGCGGTGGCGCTGCCGCCCACCAGACAGCCGCGCTGGGGCAGTTTGTCCCCAATCACAATTTGGTTGAGCGACTCCAGCTCACAGCCCAGAGCCATGTCATCGATCGAGATCACGGTGCCAGCGTGGATGCTGCTGGCCTCGGCAAACCGTGCCGACACCGCGCCCTGCGACCGCACCTGCGATTTGGCAATGATGCCGCCGGTCACATGGATGTCACCTCCGGCCTCCAGCAAGGCGCCGTCCACTGCACCATTGACCACGATGTCGCCGCTGGCCTGCACTTTCATGCCGTGGGTGACGTCGCCCTCCACCTGCACCGTGCCTTCAAAATGGATGTTGCCGCTGGCCATGTTGACTTCGGCGACACGCAGCACGGGCTCAACGATGACACCATGCTCCACCAGCACGGGCTGCCCGGCCACAGCGGCCTCCAGCAGGTTGGGGTCGCCACTGGCGGGTTGGGCACCCTCCAGCTGCGAAGAAAACGACAGATCCAGCCCCGGGCGCGGCGACAACTCCCGGCCCTTGACGGTGTGGCCGGGCACACCATCGGTGGCGGGGGTGCGCCGCATCAGCGGCTCGCCAGGACGCACCACCACAATGCCGCTGTGTTCGCGGTAGTCGATCAGCCCACTCTCGTTGAGCTTGGGCGCGCGGTCTGCCGTCAAGTCAAGCAGCGCATCAAACGCAGCATCCTGGCCATCTTGGGCGGGCTCGCCACTGGCCACCGGCCAATGCGCGATCTGGCCCAGCCGACAGGCGTGGATCAAGGCGGCCTCGTTGATACCAAACACCACCCCCGCCGCCTTGAGCACCTCGTGAATGTCTTCCAGGCTGATGGCTTTGCCACCCTGGGCTGGGCTCAGGCTGACCTGCACCACCATCTCGTCGGGTGCAATCTCCAGCTCCAGACTGGCATCACGCCGCTCGGCCACCTGCACCACAAACGGCGTTTTCACGGTGTTGCAATCCACTGCGCTGGCGGCGATGACCTCTTTGTAGAGCAGGCATTGGCCAAACCCGGCCTCCTGCAACAGGCTATGGAGCACAGTCGCATCCACAGGTGGGCGGTCCGCTGCAGCTTGGTGGTGCAGAAACACCCGTCCATCGGACTCGGTCAGAGTTATGCCATTCAGGTTCATGATCCGCTATCCGCCTTTTTTTGTGTGGGTACAGGCCCAGAGCCCCAACGACAGGGCCGCCAACGCGACGGAGTTTAGGGGTGTCAAAGCAGACCGGAATTGACAAATGACAGACGGCATGGAGACAGTCAGGCCCTCAGCCACGCATCTGTGCTGGCCTCTCGCCTGTTGCGAAACCACCACCCGGGTTCTGGACCGGTGCACTTGGCCTATCCGCCTTGGGGACCGCAATCCGCCAGCGGCATGCGCCCGCCCCGCCCATCAAAAAACGGAGCACACTTCCCTTATGCCATCAGGGCCGGAGCCCCATTTCATTCTGAAAAAAAAAGGGCCTTGCGGCCCTTTTTTTCAGACAACCCAGCGCAGCTGGGTGGAGGTTTTAACCCTCAGCGCGTTTTTGCAGGATCTCGAACGCGGGCAGGGTTTTGCCTTCCAGCACTTCGAGGAAAGCGCCACCACCGGTGGAGATGTAGCCGATGTCTTTTTCGATGCCGTATTTGGCAATCGCAGCCAGGGTGTCGCCACCACCGGCCAGCGAGAAGGCAGCCGATTCAGCAATCGCCATGGCAATGGTTTTGGTGCCGTTCTCAAACGCGGGGAACTCGAACACACCCACCGGGCCGTTCCAGACGATGGTACCGGCAGCCTTGAGTTGTGCAGCCAGTTTGGCGGCGGTGACCGGGCCGATGTCCAGGATCATGTCGTCATCAGCCACGTCGGTGGCGGCCTTGACGGTGGCCACGGCGTCAGCGGCAAAACTCTTGGCGCAGACCACGTCGGTCGGGATCGGCACGTCGGCGCCGCGGGCCTTCATGGCAGCGATCACGGCGGTGGCTTCACCCACCAGGCTGGGTTCGGCCAGGCTCTTGCCAATCTTCATGCCAGCAGCCAGCATGAAGGTGTTGGCAATGCCGCCACCGACGATCAGGTTGTCCACATTCTTGGCCAAAGCTTGCAGGATGCTGAGTTTGGTCGAGACCTTGGAGCCCGCCACAATCGCCACCAAGGGGCGTTTCGGGTTGGCCAGGGCCAGGTTGATCGCGTCGATTTCAGCCGACAACAAGGGACCAGCGCAGGCGATCGGTGCAAACTGGGCAATGCCGTAGGTGGTGCCTTCGGCGCGGTGGGCGGTGCCAAAGGCATCGTGCACAAACACGTCGCACAGGGCAGCCATTTTTTTGGCCAACTCTTCGTTGTTTTTCTTCTCGCCCTTGTTGATGCGGCAGTTTTCCAGCATCACCAGTTGGCCGGGTTTGACGTCCACGCCGTCGACCCAGTTGGCGATCACAGGAATCTCGCGGCCCATCAGTTCACCCAGTCGCTTGGCCACAGGTGCGAGGGAGTCTTCGGGTTTGAATTCACCTTCAGTCGGACGGCCCAGGTGGCTGGTGACCATCACAGCGGCACCAGCGTCGAGTGCCATCTGGATACACGGCACGCTGGCGCGGATGCGGGTGTCTTCGGTGATGTTGCCGGCATCGTCCTGCGGCACGTTCAAATCGGCACGGATAAACACACGTTTACCCTTGGCAGCGCCACTGGAAATCACATCGGCAAAACGTACAACTTTCATACTCTAGGCTCCTTGAAAAAATGGGATGACATACGCCCTGTCTACGGCGTGATGTGCTCGCGTCATCTTGCTGATTGTCGCGCGACTCGCCCAACAAAATAACAAGGCCGTAACATGCGCACCCCTGCCATCCGCGGGGGTGTGGCAGCCCCCTCTGAAAACAGGGTCAAATAGGCTTCTATCCCTTTATCCAAAAGGGATAGCAGCTATGCATCCAATAGCACCGAGATGTCAGCAATCACACGGTCTGGCGCACAACTTTGCACGTTTTGCCCCATGTTGTAACCATAGGGCAACAGCCACACCGGCACCTGCGCCGCGCGGGCCGTGGCGGCGTCGATGCTGGAGTCACCCACAAACAGGGCGCGCCCAGGTGCCACGCCAAACTGGGCCAAGGCATGGGCCACCCCGGCCGGGTCGGGCTTTTTGGTGGGGAAGGTGTCACCGCTGATGACCAGGTCAAACAGGCTGGTGAGACCATGCACGTCCAGCACCACCTGGGTGTAGCGGCCTTCCTTGTTGGTGACCACGGCCAGCTTGACGCCCCGCTCACGCAGGGCCACCAGGGTTTCCAGCACCTGCGGGTACAGGTGGCTGCGGGTGCCGCAACGCGCGTTGTAGGCCAAGTTGTAGACCGGCAGGATCTGCCCCAGCAGCGCACTGCTGCGCACCACGGCGGCCTCAACACCTGTGACCTGCGCCAGCGCCTTCACCAGCAGCTCGAGCGTGCCGTGGCCGATCCAGTCGTCGACCTGTTGCTGGTTGACCTCGGGCAGGCCAAAACGCCGCAAGGCGTCGTTGACCGCGTCCAGAATCTCGGGCGCGGTCTCCACCAAGGTGCCATCCAGGTCAAACATGACCAGATCAAAACCAGCCATGGTCAAGCCTCAGTTGTAGGACGGAACCACCGTGTCGGGCAGAGCCTCGGCATGTTTGTTGGCGGCCCGGTGCACGATGGTGCGCACGGTGCTCACCACATGGTCCACGGTGATGCCAAAGTGCTGGTACAGCTGCGGCGCCGGGGCCGACTCACCAAAAGTGGGCATGCCAATCACCACACCGTGGCGGCCGACGTATTTGCGCCAGAAGTCCGGGTGCGCCGCCTCAATCGCCAGCGACGGGGTGTTGAACGGGATCACCATCTCTTGGTAAGCATCGGTCTGGCGGTCAAACACATTGGTGCAAGGCATGGACACCACACGGGTGGCAATACCCAGGGCGGCCAGTTCGGCCTGCGCCTTCATGGCGATCTCGAGTTCGGAGCCGGTGGAGACGATCACCGCCTGCGCGCCTTCCATGTCTGACAGGATGTAGCCACCCTTGCGGATGTTCTCCACCATGCTGACATCGGTCAGGCGCGGCAGGTTCTGGCGCGACAGGCACAGGGCGCTGGGGCCGTCCTTGCGCTCCACCGCACTGGCCCAGGCCACGGCGGTTTCCAGACCGTCGGCCGGGCGCCACACGTCCAGACCGGGGATGATGCGCATGCTGGGGATATGTTCGATGCTTTGGTGCGTCGGGCCGTCTTCACCCAGGCCAATGCTGTCGTGGGTGAACACATGGATGACACGGATCTTCATCAACGCGGCCATGCGGATGGCGTTGCGGCTGTAGTCGCTGAAGGTCAGGAAGGTGCCACCGTAAGGGATGTAACCACCGTGCAGGCAGATGCCGTTCATGATGCCGGCCATGCCGAACTCACGCACGCCGTAGCTCAGGTGGTTGCCCCATTTGTCACGACCGGCGCGGATGCAGCCCTTGAAGTTGGTCAGGTTGGAGCCGGTCAAGTCGGCGCTGCCGCCAAAAAATTCGGGCAACAGCGGTGCAATCGCGTCGAGCGCGTTTTGGCTGGATTTGCGGGTGGCGATCGAGGCCGGGTTGGCGGCAATGGCCTCCAACAGACCGGGCAGTTTGTCGGCGTAGTCAGCAGACAAATCACCGGCCATGCGGCGTTTGAACTCGGCGGCCTCGACCGGGAAAGCAGCGCTGTAGGCGGCAAACTTGGCGTCCCAGGCATGTTCAGCAGCGACACCACGCGCCACGGCGTTCCAGGCGGTGGCGATGTCGGCGGGGATTTCAAAAGGCGCATAGGGCCAGCCCAGCGCTTCGCGGGTGGCGGCCACTTCGGCGGCGCCCAGCGCGGCACCGTGCACATCGTGGGTACCAGCCTTGTTGGGGGAACCCAGGCCAATCACGGTCTTGCAGCAGATCAGGGTGGGTTTGCCATCGGCCAACACGGCCTGGGCCTTGGCGGCTTTGACGGCGGCATCCACCGCAGCCGGGTTGTGGCCGTCCACACCGGCAATCACGTTCCAGCCATAAGCATCGAAGCGTTTGGGGGTGTCGTCGGTGAACCAGCCTTCGACGTGGCCGTCGATCGAGATGCCGTTGTCGTCGTAAAACGCCACCAGCTTGGACAGGCGCAGCGTGCCCGCCAGCGCGCAGGCTTCGTGGCTGATGCCTTCCATCATGCAGCCGTCACCCAGGAACACATAAGTGAAGTGGTCGACGATGGCGTGGTTGTCTTTGTTGAACTCGGCAGCCAGCAGCTTTTCGGCCAGCGCCATGCCTACCGCGTTGGAGACACCTTGGCCGAGCGGGCCGGTGGTGGTTTCAACACCCGGGGTCACACCGACTTCGGGGTGGCCTGCGGTTTTGCTGTGCAGTTGGCGGAAGTTCTTGAGTTCGCTCATCGGCAGGTCGTAACCGGTGAGGTGCAGCAAGGCATATATCAGCATGGAGCCATGGCCGTTGGACAGCACAAACCGGTCGCGATCAGGCCAATGGGGGTTGGCCGGGCTGTGTTTGAGGTGGCGGTTCCACAACACTTCAGCAATGTCAGCCATGCCCATGGGGGCGCCGGGGTGGCCGGACTTGGCTTTTTCTACGGCGTCAACTGCCAACATACGGATGGCGTTGGCCATCTGCTTCGCGAATTCGGGAGTGGGTGTAGTCATGGTGTTTCCAAAAAACTGAGGGGTAGATTTTGACATTTTTGCAAGCGGCCACTCAAATGTTCAAAAGTCTGGCAAAGCGGGTGGTCGCGGCCCGTCGCAACAACGCGGCGCAGCACCAGCGGACGCTGGACCGCAGACCGGCGCGGCAGGTGCAACCAGCTTTCGGGGTTTACGCGGCTTTCTTCTTGCGCTCGAGCATGCGCCAGACAAAGGGCGTGAAGATCATCTGCATGGCCAGCTCCATCTTGCCGCCGGGCACCACGATGGTGTTGGCGCGGCTCATGAAACTGCCGTCGATCATGCTGCGCAGGTAGGGAAAGTCGATGCCCTTGGGGTTGGCAAAACGGATCACAACCATGCTCTCGTCAGGGCTGGGGATGTCGCGCGCGATGAAGGGGTTGCTGGTGTCGACCATCGGCACCCGCTGGAAGTTGACATGGGTGTGCTCAAACTGCGGGCAGATGTAGTGCACATAGTCGGGCATACGGCGCAGGATGGTGTCGGTGACGGCCTCGGTGCTGTAGCCGCGCATTTTCTTGTCGCGGTAGAGCTTCTGGATCCATTCCAGGTTGATGACGGGCACCACACCCACCAGCAGGTCGGGGTGTTTGGCGATGTCCACCGTGTCGGTGACCACGGCGCCATGCAAGCCCTCGTAGAACAGCAGATCGGTGTCGGAGGGCACGTCTTCCCAGGGGGTGAAGGTGCCTGGCTCTTGGTGGTAGGGTGCGGCTTCTTCGGGGTCGTGCAGGTACTTGCGGCGCTTGCCTGTGCCGCTGGCGGCGTAGTTGGCAAACAGCGACTCAAGTTCGGCGAACAGGTTGTTTTCGGGGCCGAAGTGGCTGAAGTGTTTGTTGCCGGCGGCCTCGGCCTCGGCGGCTTTTTGTTTCATCTCCTTGCGGTCGTAGCGGTGAAAGCTGTCGCCTTCGATCACGGCGGCCTTGACCTTTTCGCGGCGAAAGATGTTCTCGAAGGTGCGGGTCACCGAGGTGGTGCCCGCACCGCTGGAGCCGGTGATGGCAATGATGGGGTGGCAAATGGACATGGCAAACGTCTCCTGAGGAAAATAAACTCGGTGATTTAGCCCTCTAGCCCTCATAAATCCTGGGCTAGCAGCTATCTAATTTGCAGTAAGCCGACCCCCATCAGTCACGGAACAGGCTGCGTTCGGCAAACAGGGGGTTGGTCAGCTCGGCCTTGGCTGTGGGTTCGTGGTGGTAACGCTCGATGCGCTCGACCTCGTTTTTGGAGCCAAACACAAAGCCGATGCGCTGGTGCAGGCTGGTGGGCTTCACCTGCAGCATTGGCATCTCGCCGGTGGAGGCGCGGCCACCGGCCTGCTCCATGATCATGCCCATCGGGTTGGCCTCGTACAACAGGCGCAGGCGCCCGGGTTTGCTCAGGTCCTTGGTGTCACGCGGGTACATGAACACACCACCACGCATCAGGATGCGGTGCGCCTCGGCCACCATCGAAGCGATCCAGCGCATGTTGAAGTCTTTGCCACGCACACCCGTTTTGCCCGCCAGACACTCGTCCACATAACGCTTGACCGGCACTTCCCAGAAGCGCGCGTTGGAGGCGTTGATGGCAAATTCCTGGGTGTCCTCAGGGATACGCAGTTTGGGGTGAGTCAGCATGAACTCACCAATGTTGGGGTCCAGCGTGAAGCCGTTGACACCGTCGCCCACAGTCAGCACCAGCATGGTGGTGGGCCCATATAGCGCGTACCCCGCAGCCACCTGTTTGCAACCGGGCTGGAGGAAATCGGCCTCCAGCACGTCGCGGCCCGAGTCGATGACCTCTTGTGGCGCGCGCAAGATGCTGAAAATGCTGCCCACCGACACGTTCACGTCGATGTTGCTGGAGCCGTCCAGCGGGTCAAACACAATCAGGTAGTTGCCACGCGGGTACTGCTTGGGGATCTGGTAGGGCGCATCCATCTCCTCTGATGCCATACCCGCCAGGCTGCCCGACCATTCGGTGCGCTGCATGAAGACCTCGTTGGACAAGACATCGAGCTTTTTCTGGGTTTCACCCTGCACATTGACAGAACCACCCTCGTCGGCCGCATGGTTGCCCATGACACCGGCCAGTTCGCCAAAAGCGACTGCCTTGGCGATGCCTTTGCAGGCCAGGGACACATCCAGAATCAGCGAATTGAAGTCCCCGCTGGCACTGGGAAAACGACGGCGCTCCTCGATCAGGAATTGGGTCAAGGTCGAACGGTTGGAACGAAGGGTCATAGGCATGGCGAAACTCCCGATTGTTTAAATTTTGTAGTGCCAGAGGCTTATGCAGCAAGGGCTGCAGTGCGCAAGGCCTGCATGACCGTTTTGTAACCACCGTCTGCATCGGGGGCGCCAAATACAGCGCTGCCCGCGACAAAGGTGTCGGCCCCGGCTTGTGCAATGTCACGGATGTTGTCGGTTTTGACGCCGCCATCCACCTCGAGCCAGATCGGCTGGCCACCGGCTGCCACATAGGCATCGATGCGGGCGCGCACCAGGCGCAGTTTGTCCAGCGTGCTGGGGATGAATTTCTGGCCGCCAAATCCGGGGTTGACACTCATGAGCAGCACCATGTCGAGCTTGTCCATGACGTGGTCGAGCACACTCAGCGGTGTCGCCGGGTTAAGCACCAGACCGGCTTTGCAGCCCAGCTCGCGGATCATCGACAGACTGCGGTCCACGTGTTTGGACGCTTCGGGGTGGAAAGTGATGATGTTGGCACCGGCCTTGGCAAACAGCGGGATGATCGCGTCGACCGGCTCAACCATCAGGTGCACGTCGATCGGGATGCTGACATGCGGGCGGATCGCTTCACACACCAGCGGGCCAATCGTCAGGTTGGGCACATAGTGGTTGTCCATCACGTCAAAGTGCACCAGGTCGCAGCCTGCGGCCTCGATGGCACGAACCTCTTCCCCCAGGCGGGAAAAATCGGCGGACAGGATGGACGGTGCCAAACGCAGGATGGGGCTGGAGCTCATGAACAGACTTTCGGGAAGTTAAAAAAGAGGATGCGGGCTGGTATCAGGCCGACTGGTCATTCTGCCAGCCGACCAACTGCGCCAGCGTGACCTGGCTCAAGTCCGGCACCACCCGCAGCGCCCCCTCAAAATTGTGGTGTGCGGTGAACGGGTTGGGGGTGATCACGGTGGCCAGACCGGCAGCCGTGGCGGCACGCAGACCGTTGGCGGAGTCCTCAAACGCGATGCACTGGTTGGCGGGCAGCTGCAGGGCGTCGAGCATCTGCAGATACACCTGCGGGTGCGGCTTTTTGAGGGGTGCGGTGGAGGCGTCTCCAATCGCGCTGAAATGTTGGCGCCAATTGTTGCCGACGGCCTGGCGCAACAAAGCCGCGATGTTGACAGGCGAGGTGGTGGTGGCAATGGCGAGCCGCAGACCAGCGGCCAGTGCCTGGTCCATCAGCTCCAGCACGCCGGGGCGCAACTTCACCACCCCCGTGTTGATGGCATGTTCGTAGGCGGCGGTCTTGATCTCGTGGATGTGGTTGATGCGGTCTTGCAGCGCGTGGGCATCCATCTCCTTGATGTCGGGGTTGACCTGGCGCCAGTAGTGCAGGATGCGCTCTTTGCCACCCGAGATCTCCAGCAGCTCAATGTACATGTCTTCGGTCCAGACCCAGTCCATGCCCATCTCGGCAAACGCATGGTTGAACGCAGCCATGTGCACACTCTCGGTGTCAGCCAGTGTGCCGTCCACATCAAAAATCAGTGCCTTGAGTGAGCCAGTGACCATGGGAATGTCCTTTTTCCAAGGGTTTACAGCCGAATACCGTGCCGTGAGCATTTACTTTAATCGCCTTGACTCATAAACTCTAATCACGTTTTATTGAAAAATCATCAGCAACGACTGATGAGACAAACGGAGTCCGTGATGCGCCCCTACACCTTCAAACAAATCCAGACGTTCATGGAGGTGGCGCGCCAACGCTCGGTGTCCAAAGCGGCCGAACGCCTGTTTGTGACCCAGCCCGCGGTGTCCATGCAGATCCGCCAGCTCGAAGACGCGTTTGGCCTGCCTTTGGTGGAGCCGCAAGGCCGCAACATCCAGCTTACGGCGGCCGGTGAGGCGTTTCTGACCTACGCCACCAACGCCATGAGCCAGTTCAAGGATCTGGAAGCGCTGATGGCCGAGCACGTGGGCCTGAAAAAAGGTCGACTTGACCTGGCGGTGGTGAGCACCTCCAAATACTTCATCCCGATGCTGCTGGTGCGCTTCAACCGTCTGCATCCGGGCATTGACGTGCAGCTCAACATCGACAACCGCGAAAACATCCTGGGCATGTTGTCGCGCAGCGAGGCCGACCTGGTGGTGATGGGCCGCGCACCGAGCCACATCGACTGCGAGGCAATCCCCTTTGCCACCAACCCGCTGGGGGTGGTGGCGCCACCGGAACACCCGCTGTCGCGCCGCAAGAACCTGAGCTTCAAGGACCTGGCCGAGTACAGCTTTGTGGTGCGTGAAGACGGCTCAGGCACCCGCGCGGCGATGGAGCGGCTGTTTGAAGAACACAACACACCACTCAACATCTTCATGGGCCTGCCCAGCAACGAAACCATCAAACAGGCGGTGATGGCGGGCATGGGCCTGAGTTTTTTGTCGATGCGCACGATTCGCCACGAACTGGCCAGCGGCCACATTGCCCTGCTCGATGTGCAAGGCCTGCCGCAGATCAACCACTGGTATGTGACGCATCTGCGTCACAAAAAACTGTCCCCGGCAGCGCGCTCCTTCAAGGAGTTTCTGATCGAACAGGGCGGCGCCTTGATGGACGCCTGGAGTTAGTCGCGCGGCCTTGTCACGTTGCGGCAAGGATGACCGTCGGCCCAAGGGCACGTGCCACCTGGTTGCGCCCATTGCGTTTGGCCTGGTAGAGCGCCTCGTCAGCCAGGTTATAGGCGTCATCAAATCGGCCGCCCGCAGGAAACCAGCTCACGCCAAAACTGGCGGTGATGCCACTGCCATCGGGCAAATCAAAGGCATGCACCTCAATCGCCTGGCGAACGGCTTGCGCCACTTGTTCAGCCGCCTCAGCACTGAGCCCTGGCAGCAGGACGGTGAACTCTTCCCCCCCCACCCGGCCAATGGACGCGGTGGCGGGCACCACACGCTGCAGGCAGTCGACCACCCCCACAATGACCCGATCTCCCACCGGATGGCCAAAGCTGTCGTTGACACGTTTGAAGTGGTCGATGTCCAACACAATGAGCGCCAGATCCTGGTTCACAAAATGCCGGTTGACCAGGTCGATGATGGCGGCCCGGTTGAAGATGCCGGTGAGCGAGTCGTGGGTGGCGCGGTACTCGAGCTGGCGGGTCAACTCCTGCAGCTGGTGGTTGAGCTGCGTCATCTCGAGCTCGGCGCGGTCGCTGCGACGCACCAGGCGGCGGGTTTCGCGCAGCAGCCGCTCATAGGCCGTGAGCAGACGCCCCAGTGCCTGGTGACAGCGGTCCGGCGCCGCCGCAGAACAGCTGTCGTAGGTGGCTTGGGCGGCCAGCAGCGCACGGTGCTCGGCCTCAAACAGATCGGGCGGTACGGTACAGGTGTCCATTCAGCTTGGCCTCACCGCATGGCTGGAGAACGCGATGGCAGGAAAGTCTTCGCTGAGCTCCTGCCCGAACTCCAGGATGGTGTCATCGTCTTCGTCGTGGTACCAATGCAGATTGACCTGACAGCCAGCTTCGACCGCCGCATGCAGCGCCTCGATCAGGTTGAACAACATTTTGGTGCTGGAGCTGTTGAAGTAGGCCAGGGCGATGTTGACTTCAATTTTGCCGCCTTGGTGCCGGGCCAGGTAGTCCTTGAGCTGGGCGATGATCCCGCCATAAAAAGCGGCGGCATTTTCGGGGTAGGACTCACCACGCAAGCTCAGCACATGGGTATCGAATTGAAAGTCCACTTCCGGCGTGGTGGGCGTGGGTGCAATGTAGAGGTTGTCCATCCTGGGTCTCGATTCCTTGACTGGGTTGGGCGGCTCAGATCGCCGCCTTCAAATAAAAGACCGGGGTTTGTCCGGCGCTGTCCGTCACGTCAAAATCAAACTCCAGTGGCTCACGTGCATCGCGGGCGACGGTGAGCAGGCCGATGCCAGCACCTTTGCTGCCCAGGGGTGTTTCCTCACGCAAGGTCTGGCGGTAAGCCTGCTTGATCTCGTCGAGCGTCATCTCGCGCAAGGCCTCCAGTTTGCCGCGCAAATCGTCCGCCACCGCCTGCTCCACCGGGTTGGCGCACAACAGCAAAAAACTGCCATCACACTCCCGCCGGATACAGACCGACCCGTGGCGCAATTCGCCGTCGTCCTGTTTTTGCGGGGTCAGGGAGACGGCCGAGTAGTGGATGATGTTTTGCGCCATTTCCACAAAGGACGAAAACAGCTTGCGGCGTGTGGGGCCGGCCACCCCACTGACCTCCAGCTGTAACTTGACCGCCTCGGCCATGGCGGCCACGATGTTCTGGGAAAAATAGCCCACGTAGTAGAAGATCACCTGGTGCTGGCGCGCCAGGTTGAAAAAGCTGCCGTATTTTTCGGCGATCAAAGGTGTCAACATGGGAGTGTTCTAGGTTCTGAAACAAAATAAAGTCAGGTCATCGCGGCGGTGATGTTCACCCTGCCAGAGGCGCAAGGCATCCAGCACCGCACCGTTCACCTGCGCTGAGTTGGACCCACGCTGAGCCAGCAGCAACTCGCGCACACGCCGTTTGCCAAAAGCAATCGCGCGTGGGCTGCCCACCTGGTCGATGAGCCCATCGGTGGTGATGAACACCAGGCTGCCCGGTGGCAACACCAGCTCCTGGTTGTGCCAGGTGAAATCAAATTCGGTGTCGACGTAGCCCACACCTTTGCGCTGGCCCTCGACCAGCTCAACCTCATCGGCACCGGGGCGCAACACAAACAGGGCCAGGCGGGCTCCGGCAAACAGCAGGCGGCCATGCTCTGGCTCAAACCAGAAACAGGCAGCGTCCATGCCGTCATCCGACCCCGGGGTGTCACCCTGCCGGTCGATCTGCCCCAGCATCTGTTGGATGCTGCGGTTGACACAGCCCAGCAACAAGGCCGGGTCGCGGGCACCATGTCGCTCAATCGCCTGGTTCATGCTGGTCGACGCGATCAAGGTCATGAAGGCGCCGGGCACCCCATGGCCAGTGCAGTCGGCCACGGTGGCGAACCAGCCCTGGGGGTTGTTGCTGAACAGGTAGAAGTCCCCACCCACCACATCGCGGGGCTCCCAGACCAGGTCGGCATCCGGGCAAGCGCGGGCCAAGACCTCACGCGAGCTGCGCAGCGTGGCTTGCTGGATCACACTGGCGTATTCAATGCTGTGCATGATCTGGCGGTTGCGCGCCTCTTGCAGCTCGGCCACCACCCGCATCAACTGCAAACCACCACCCACACCAGCGTAATTCCCAGCCCGGGTGATGATGAAGCCGTCGGACAAGGCCTTCTCGCCGTACGAAATCGCTTTCAGCGTGAGGGTCTCGATGTCCATGGCAGCATCCACCACCAAGGGCTCCTTGTCCATGAAGGCAATACAGCTTTTGCGGCCGTAAATCTCCATGCGGTAAGGTTTGCTCATCTGCGACAAGAAGATGTCACGGTTGATGAGCCCAATGGGGCGGCTGCCCTCAAGCACGGGCAGACTGGTCAGGTCACGGTGCCGACTGAAGACATCGAGCACTTTTTCGTTGGTCTCGTCCGTGGTCATGGACGGCGCCTGGGTGCACAGGTCACCTGCTGCGGGCTGGCGAAATCGCGGGCGACAGTCGCGCAGGTACTCGTTGTTGTCTGACATGGGGGAAGCGGGAGGTGGGGTGTCCCTGGATGCTATGACAGACATATTGAGTTTTTGTGACAGTCCCATCCTGATCACCTGCCACCGTGGTCAGAACTGGGCACCGCGCAGGTCTCGATGTCACAAGCCAGGTGATGGAACACCGCCACATGCCCCTCGGGTACGGTGTCAAGCAGCGTGTTGACCACCCGCAGGCCATAGGACGGGCCACATTTCTCCACAATCAGGCGCACTGCCTGCGCCACGTTCTGGATGAACTCGACCTCCCCCTGGCTGCTGTGCAGACAGGCAGCCATCGACGACGCCTCCAAATCGCGCAACAGCTGCAACCGGTCAACGATGTACATCTTGGTGCCTGCCAAGGAACGGCGGGTACGTGGCGCCTGAGCCTGATCTTCTGTCTTGGGCAAGGCTGGCAAGCGGCCAACACCCGCAGCAGCTGCGACAGAAGCCAGAGGTGTGTCGTGAGGGGCTGTCACACCGTGTGCACACTCCTCCAGATAACCGGATGCCAGCAGGCGATGCAACTGCGGCCCGATGTCACGCGCCAGCAACTGCTGCAGCGACACGCGTGAATGGCTGCCATTGGCCAGGATCACGATCTGGCGCTCGCGCGGCGCCAGATGGGGGTCGCGGCTGCGCAGCGCCTCCCTGCCTTTGTCGGTCTTGATCAGTTTCATGCCCCTCGCTCTCGCAACAAACAACAGGGGGCAACCGTAACACCTCCAGATGAATCGCCTGTGACACCCCGCACAGCGGCGACTGGCCACTCGACCACAACAGCACAACCCAAACAGCGAATGGCTCTGGGGGAATGGGTTCTGAACGGTACGTAACCAGTACGTACCCAAGCCAGCCCCATGGGTATTAGGGTAAACCCTATACTGCACCGCAACAAAGCTTTTTTAGGAGGAAATCATCATGACTGACACCGTTCTGTACCCGTCCCGCTTGGCCCAAGACGCCAACTCCGTGAGTGATGCCCTGCGCGAGCTCGGCACCGCTGCCCGCCGGTTGCTGGCTGCCGTGTTCACATCCGTCCTGAGGATTCGTCCGGCCAGCCAAATGACCACCGCGCAACAAGAAGCCGACAAGCTGCGCGCCTACGCCGACAGCCTGTACCGCACCGATCCGCGTTATGCGGACGACCTGTACGCTGCCGCCAACCGCCACGAAATGGCCGTGGTGTCTGCGATGGCGCCGCTGGCCCAATAACCGAGCCAAGGCCCTGTGGTTGCTTCCTGCCACAGGGCTTGACCCTGACAACAGCCGACAACATAGCCATGTTGCCGACCCATTTTTCCGGAGGACGCACCATGTCCCCTTTTGACACTTTTGCCAAAACCACCAGCCAACTGCTGAGTCTGCCTTTTGACCTGGCCCGCGCCAACTACGCCGCTGCCGTGCGTTTGGGTTTGATCAAGAACTCTTTGCTGAACTCCGCCCGCTTTGAGCAACGGCTCGGCGCAGCCGAACGCCTGACCCTCGGCCCCTGGGCACGCAAGGTTTAAACACGCTTCGGCGCTGATGTGGTCCAGCCAGACTGGGCCGTGCGCCACACCACTTCTTCATCGCCAAATATGGCTCTAGCCCTTGTATGTAAAGGGCCGACAGCTATCAATTCAGACACCTTGCGTCAACCAGATCAGGTGTTCTCAAGCTGCACAAGCGCAAGACTTGATTGAGCTGCCCCGGATGGGTGAGTGCCTCAAGCCCTCGGTTTGAGCTATCCTCAACGCCCATCACCCGTTGTTGTTTGGGGCATGCATGGATTGGTCACGCGAAGAAGTTGAAGCCATCGTTGCGGACTACTTGACCATGCTCACCTTGGAGCTGGCGGGCCAGAGTTACAACAAGACCCAACACCGCAAGCTGTTGCAGGCCAAGCTCAATAGTCGGTCTGATGCCGCCATCGAGTTCAAACACTGCAATATCAGCGCAGTGATGATTGAGCTCGGGTTTCCCTACATCCGGGGTTATCAACCCCGATCCAATTACCAAACACTGCTGGGCATCGTGGCCGAGGAACAAGTCCGTGGCACCAGATCTTTGGATGATGCCGCACTCGCGGCGGTGCAACAGCCGGCCATCACCCCTGTGCAAACCGACTTTAGAAAAGTCAAAACCACAGCACCCTCCAGGCATGACCCACATGTCTTGCACGAGCCGCGCAACCCTTTGCTATTCAAGGCGGTCAAACGGGACTACCTTGAGCGCGAAGCGCAAAACCGCTCGCTCGGGCTGGCGGGTGAAGAATTTGTCGTCTTGTTTGAACATTGGCGACTCAACGCGCTGGGCCAAGCACGGCTGGCCGACAAGGTGGCACACGTCTCCCAATCCAAAGGTGACGGCCTGGGCTACGACGTGTTGTCGTTTGAGTCGGATGGCAAAGAGCGTCTGATTGAAGTGAAAACAACCACTTTTGGGCGGGACACACCGTTCTTTGTGTCACGCAGGGAGTTGGCACTGTCACAGGATGCCAAAGACCAGTTTCACCTCTACCGACTGTTTGAGTTCAGGCAAGCCCCCCGGCTGTTTGACCTGCCCGGCGCGCTGGACCAACACTGTGTTCTGGACCCAGTGAGCTACCGGGCCAGCTTTGGTTAATCACGGTCAAATCGGCTCCCAGCCCAATGAATACAAGGGGTAGCAGCTATCTATATTGATGACTCTTGGATTTCCAGGCGCCCGAGCCCAAAACGCTAAACACCGTCCGGCAGCTTGGAGGCCATCATCTTGCGGCGGTCGATCCTGCGTCCGTCCACAATGAAGCTGCCGTCACCAACCGCGTGAACCATGCGTTTTTCCTGGCGTTCAGTGTCGAAATAGGCGGCCACCCCCTCCAACACAATAATGTTGTGTTTCTTGACGATGTCGATGACCTGGCACTCGATGTTGGCGAGGCACTCCTTGATCAAGGGTGCCTTGACCAGCTTGCCCGACTCAGGCGTGAGTTTGAACTTGGCAAATTTGTCGGTGTCTGCCCCGGAACAGGTGCCGATGCCAACCACGGTGTCGAGCATGTCTACCGTGGGAAAAGCAATCACGCACTCCCGGCTTCTTTTCAGTGCCACAAAAGAGTGGTTCCACGCCCCCGTGGTGATGGCAAAGACCGGTGTGAAATCCATCACCATGGTCCAGGAGATCGTCATGATGTTGTTGCTCTGCCCGTCATGGGTGGCCACCAGGACCACCGGCCCAGACTCCATCAGGGTAAAGGCCTTGCTCAGTTCCAACGCCTGCATGAGAGCACCTCTTGATTTTCCGTTGACCGAACGTCGGCTCAAGCGCACTCGCTTCAAGCCATGAGGCACCCATCATGCGCTTTCAGAGCGCTCAAGCAGGGTGTGTCTTTGGCCAATAGAAAAAATCAACCGTCACGCCCGCAAGCCGTCATGCAGTTCGATCAGCGCGAGTGTGATTTTGTGGCTGGGGTCCAGGTAAATCATGGGTTTGGACTGCTCGTGTGACTCGCGGATACGCACCGATGACGGCAGGTAAGGCTGCAGCACCGGCAGGCCTTCTTCAATGAGCTCGGCCACCATGCGCTGCGGCAGGTTGGCGCGCGGCTGGAACTGGTTGACCACAATGCCTTCCACCTGCAAATCCGGGTTGTGATCGGCGCGGATCTCGGCCACGTTCTCCAGCAAGGTGTAAAGCGCCTGGCGCGAGAAGCTGTCGCAATCAAACGGGATCAAGCAGCCGCTGGCGCCGATCAGCGCGGCGCGGGTGTAGAAGTTGAGTGCGGGCGCGGTGTCGATGTAGATGCGGTCGTAGCTGTCGGCCAGCTTTTGCAGGGCTTCGCGCAGCTTGTAGATCTTCTGGCGCGATTCGAGCTTGACCTGCAACTCGCTCAAAGCCGGGCTGGAGGGCATCAGGTCCAGGTTCTCAAATGGCGTCTCGACCACAAAATCAGTGGGTGCCTTGCTCTTGAAACTGTAGCTCAGCGTGTGTTCAAAAAAATCCGCCACTGTGGGCTGACCCTCACCCGCCGGAGCCCCCAGCAGGTAACTGGTGGAGTTGCCCTGCGGGTCCAGGTCAATTACCAGGGTACTCAGGCCCTGGCTGGCGCTGATGGCCGCCAGGTTGCAGGTGATGGTGGATTTGCCAACGCCGCCTTTTTGGTTGAACACAACAATCGGCATGAACGGCTCCTTGGGTCTGCAGTCTGAGGAAGAAAGGGCAATGATTGCCGGTGAATCTGTCCAGGGTCTGACAAGCTCACAACGGCATGGCCGATCCAGCGTCGGCATCCAGCAGCCTGTCACTTACTCATCAGAAAATTCTGATCAGACCGGCAATTTATTTGAATTTTCATGATGAATAAGCCTGTCTATAGTCCACCCATTCACAACGCAACATCATCACCCCGAAGGAGAGACTGCATGGATCAATCGAACCGTTATGCCGACCTGAGCCTCAAGGAAGAGGACCTCATCGCCGGGGGCAAACACATTCTGGTGGCGTACAAGATGGCGCCCAAAACGGGCTACGGTTACCTGGAGGCAGCAGCGCACTTTGCCGCCGAGTCCTCCACCGGCACCAATGTAGAGGTGAGCACGACCGACGATTTCACGCGCAGTGTGGACGCACTGGTGTATTACATCGACGAGGCCACCGAGGACATGCGCATTGCGTACCCGATTGACCTGTTCGACCGCAATGTGACCGATGGCCGTTTCATGCTGGTGTCCTTCCTGACCCTGGCGATTGGCAACAACCAGGGCATGGGTGACATCAAACACGCCAAGATGATCGACTTTTACATGCCCGAGCGCGTCATCCAGATGTTTGACGGCCCGGCCAAGGACATCTCTGACCTGTGGCGCATTCTGGGCCGCCCGATCAAGGACGGTGGCTACATTGCCGGCACCATCATCAAACCCAAGCTGGGCCTGCGCCCGCAGCAGTTTGCCGATGCGGCCTACCAGTTCTGGCTGGGTGGTGACTTCATCAAGAACGACGAGCCGCAAGGCAACCAGGTGTTTGCGCCGATCAAGAAAACCCTGCCGCTGGTCTATGACTCGCTCAAACGCGCTCAGGATGAAACCGGCCAGGCCAAGCTGTTCTCGATGAACATCACCGCCGACGACCACTACGAAATGTTGGCTCGCGCCGACTTTGCGCTGGAAGTTTTTGGCCCGGATGCTGACAAGCTGGCCTTCCTGGTCGACGGCTACGTGGGTGGCCCCGGCATGGTGACCACAGCCCGGCGTCAGTACCCCAGCCAATACCTGCATTACCACCGCGCGGGCCACGGCGCGGTCACCAGCCCAAGCGCCAAGCGCGGTTACACCGCTTTTGTGCTCGCCAAGATGAGCCGCCTGCAAGGCGCATCCGGGATCCATGTGGGCACAATGGGCTACGGCAAGATGGAAGGTGAAGGCGACGACCGCGGCATTGCCTACATGATCGAGCGCGACGAGTGCCAGGGCCCGGTCTACTTCCAGAAGTGGTACGGCATGAAGCCCACCACCCCAATCATCTCGGGTGGCATGAACGCGCTGCGCCTGCCAGGCTTCTTCAAGAACCTGGGCCACGGCAACGTGATCAACACCGCTGGCGGCGGCTCCTACGGCCACATTGACTCGCCCGCAGCTGGTGCGGTGTCACTGCGTCAGTCGTATGAGTGCTGGAAGGCGGGTGCTGACCCGATCGAGTTTGCCAAGGAACACAAGGAATTCGCCCGCGCGTTTGAGTCCTTCCCAGGGGATGCCGACAAGCTGTTTCCGGGTTGGCGCGAGAAGCTCGGTGTGCATAAGTAAGCACGGGTTCAAGCTATCGGAGGCCTTGGTGGACTGGCCCGTTGCACAGGCTGCCTTATTCGACGTTTGTGGAAGGCATGTTGCGACAGGGTGCCCTGCGCCGCGAATGTCCCCCGAAAGTGGCCTACAGCCACTTTCTCCTCCTTTATTTCGCTTTGCAGGACGCCCCATCACAACATACCCAAAATGATTTCAGCGTTCAAGCACGGCAGGCAAACCAACACCGCCAAGCAGCGTGCGTTGGGTGTCTGACGCAGCGAGGACTTGGGGTTTTGCCAAATAAAGGAGGAGGTTCGGGCAAAGCCCGAACCGGGGGACATCCGCGGAGTCGGATACCCAATGCGCGCTGAGGGTTCGACCAAGAATGCTGACAACCAGGACTTCGGGTCTACCATCCCTTCTTCGATGTCACCTATCCCAACCGTGACCCCACAGGAAAGCACCATGACCAACTTGGCAGAGCAATACCGCGTCACCCAAGAGCCGTTCTACCAGCCGCAAGCCAACGAAGTTGCACTCTACGAAGCAGCTTACAACGCCCGCCTGCCAGTCATGGTCAAAGGCCCCACCGGTTGTGGCAAGTCGCGCTTCATCGAATACATGGCTTTCAAACTCGGCAAACCACTGATCACCGTGGCTTGCAACGAGGACATGACCGCTTCCGACTTGGTGGGTCGTTACCTTTTAGAGGCCAACGGCACGCGCTGGCTCGACGGCCCGCTGGCCACGGCGGCACGCATTGGTGCGATCTGTTACCTGGACGAGATTGTCGAAGCCCGGCAGGACACCACCGTGGTGATCCACCCGCTCACCGACCACCGCCGCCAGTTACCACTCGACAAAAAAGGCGAGCTGATCCAGGCGCATCCGGACTTTCAGCTGGTGATCTCCTACAACCCAGGCTACCAGAGCCTGATGAAAGACCTCAAACAAAGCACCAAACAGCGTTTTGTCGGTTTTGACTTTGATTACCCGGCTGCAGATTTGGAAGCAAGCATCATCGCCACCGAAACAGGCGTCAACAAAGCCGATGCAGTGCGGCTGGTCAAAGTGGGCGCTGCCGCGCGGGCACTCAAAGGGCATGGTCTGGACGAAGGCATTTCCACCCGCCTGCTGGTCTATGCCGCCACGCTGATCCAAGCCGAGGTGAACCCACTGGACGCCTGCCGCATGGCGCTGGTGCGCCCGATCACCGACGATGCCGACATCCGCGCCACACTGGACCACGCCATCGACGCCATTTTTGCCTGAACCCATGAGTGCGCTGGCTGACACCCCCAGCCCCACCGGCCTGCAAACCGAGCAACTGGTGGCCTGGCGCAAGCAATTGGACTGCGGTTTTGCCCAGATCGACGACATCTTCGAAGCCTGTCTGGCCGAGGCGTCCGCCAAACTCAGCTCGGCAGGGCTGGACGAGTATCTGGGCCAGGCGCGTTTTCTGGGCAAGATGGGCCGGGGGGTTGAGCCGGTGTTGATCTTTCTGCAGGAGTGGCCACCGGTGGCCCAGACCGTGGGCGAAGAGGCCCTGGACGCGGTGATGGCGATGGTGCGCCTCATCAACAAGTCCCCTAACGGCAAGGCCATCGCGCCGTTTTTGCAAACCCTGGCCGCCGTGGCACGGCGCCTGCCCACGGCAAGCCAGCTGCAGCACTACATGGACCTGAGCTTGCTGCTGCTGGAGCGCACCAGCGGCTCGATCCACGGCATCCACAAAACTTACCCGAGCCCGAGCCTGATCGTGTTTTTTGAGAAAGCGCCGCAGCTGCTGGAGGTGCTGAGCCTGCAGGGCTTGGGCAACTGGATCAACTACGGCATCCGCAACTACAGCCACCACCCCGAACAGCAGCGCGATTTTTTCAGCCTGAGCTCCGCCGACAGCCGCGCGGTGTTGCAGCGCGAGCGCCACGGCACCCTGCTGATGGACCACATTCGCGTGCTCGACCTGTACCTGCGTGCGCTGTGGCAGGACGGGGACGTGCTGGTGCCCTACTCCACCACCTTTGATGTACAGCGCCAGCCAATGCCCTACTTCGACGCCTACGGCATACGTCTGCCCGATGTGTACGACGAACGCGCGGGTGTCACAGGCATCGACCGCTACCGTGCCGCACTGGCCCACATGGCGGCGCACCGGCGCTGGAGCACACCGATTTTTGCCGACAACTTCAGCCCGGCGCAGCGCCTGGCCATCGAGTGTCTGGAAGACGCACGCATCGACTTGCTCACGCTGCGGCGTTACCCCGGCCTGCGGCGGATTTACTCGGCCCTGCACCCAACACCCCAAGCGGGCGCCTGCAACCCGGCCACCCACTCCTGCCTGCGCCATCGGCTGGTCATGCTGTCACGCGCGCTCTTGGACCCGCCCAAACGTTTTGAGACACCGCAACTGGCCGAGTGGGTGGATCGTTTTCACGCCCTGCTGGCCAACGGCGAGTCCAGCACCACCGAGATCGCGGGTTTGGCCCTGAGTTACCTGGCCAAAACCCGCCAGCAAAGTGACCAGTTGCCCGACACCTGGTTTGAGGACACCGAGGTCGATTACCGAGACGACAACCGCCACCTGTGGCGCTTTCACGAGCTCTCAGACGACGAAGAGACATTTAGCAACCCGGACCAGACACCACCCAAGACGGAATTGCACAGCCTGCCGCCACGCCACTACCCCGAGTGGGACTACAGCAGCCAGACCGTGCGGCCAGACTGGGTCAGCCTCTACGAGCGCCTGCACCCAAGTGGCAACCCAGCTGACATCGACACCCTGCTGGCCAAACACAGTGCCTTGGCCAAACGCCTCAAACGCCTGCTGGATCTGTTGAAACCGCAGGACAAGGTCCGCGTGCGTTTTCAGGAAGACGGCAGCGAGCTGGACCTGGACGTGGCGATCCGCTCGCTGATCGATTTAAAGAGTGGTAACCAGCCCGACACCCGCATCAACATGAGCCACACCACCAATGGCCGCAGCATTGCAGTCACGCTGCTGCTGGACTTGTCGGAGTCGCTCAACGAGACCGCGCGTGGCTCCGAGCAGACGGTGTTGCAACTGAGCCAAGAAGCGGTGTCGCTCTTGGCCTGGGCGATTGAACAGCTCGGTGATCCTCTGGCGATTGCCGGGTTTCACTCCAACACACGCCACGATGTGCGTTACTTTCACCTCAAGGGGTTTGGAGAACACTGGAGCGACACGGTCAAGGCGCGGCTGGCGGCGATGCAAGCGGGTTACAGCACCCGCATGGGCGCGGCGCTGCGCCATGCGGCCCACACTTTGGCCAGCCAGACGGCTGACAAAAAACTGCTGCTGGTGCTGACCGACGGGCAACCGTCGGACATTGATGTGAAAGACGAACGTCTGCTGATCGAGGACGCCAAAGTGGCGGTGCGCGAGCTGGACCACCAAGGGATATTTAGCTACTGCATCAGCCTGGACGCGGGTGCCGACGCCTATGTGCGTGACATCTTTGGCCAGCACTACACCGTGGTGGACAACATCAGCCGACTGCCCGAACAACTGCCCAAGCTGTTTTTGGCGCTAACCCGTTAACGCTATTTCTTAGATAGCTACCAGCCCTTATTTAATAAGGGCTACAGACCATTTTGATACACAACGCTCCCACCCACCAGCGTGCAACGCACCCGCCCGGGCAGCTCGTAGCCTGAGAACGGCGTGTGTTTGCCCTGGCTCACCAGCGCATCGGCCTTCACCGTCCAGGCGGCTTGGGGGTCAAACACACACACATCACCCAGCCCACCCACGGTCAGATGGCCGGTGCGGCCTTGGCGTGAACCCAGCGCCTTGCCGAGCAAGGCGGCAGGGCTATCCGTCACCACCGAGAGTGCACGTTGCAAAGCTGCGCCGCTGTCCAGGTGCCACTTGTAAGCCAGGCTCAGCAGCAGCTCCAGCCCGGTGGCGCCCGGTTCACTCTCGGCAAACGGCAGCATCTTGGCGTCATCATCCACTGGCGTGTGGTCGGACACCAGCGCGTCAATCGTGCCGTCGAGCAGACCGGCACGCAGCGCGTCGCGGTCACGCTGCTGGCGCAGCGGCGGGGTCAGGCGGGCGCGGCTGTCAAAGTAACCCATGTCGGTGTCGGTCAGGTGCAGCGAGTTGATGCTCACATCACAGGTCAAGGCCAAGCCCTGTGCCTTGGCCTCGCGCACCAGCTCCACGCCAGCCGCGCTGCTGATGCGGCACAGATGTACGCGTGCGCCGGTGGCACGCATCAGCTCAAAAATCGTGTGCATCGCAATGGTTTCGGCCATCACCGGCACACCACTGAGGCCCATGCGCGTGGCGAGTGGGCCGCTGGCGGCCACACCCTGCCCCAAGAAACCGTCCTGCGGACGCAGCCAGACCGCGTAGCCAAAGGTGCTGGCGTACTGAAAAGCGCGCTGCAGCACCTGGGTGTTGGAGAGCGCCACCTCGGCCTGGCTGAAGGCCACACATCCGGCGTCGGTCAGTTCGACCATCTCGGTCAGCACCGTGCCCTGCAGGTTGCGCGTCAGAGCGCCCAGCGGGTAAACGCGGGCCTGTTGCAACTTTTCAGCGCGAAAACGCAGCATCTCGACCAAGCCGGACTCGTCAAGCACCGGGTCGGTGTCGGGCTGACAGACCAGGCTGGTGATGCCACCGGCCACCGCCGCCGACATCTCCGACTCCAACATGCGGGCATGCTCGTAACCGGGCTCACGCAGGCGCACCGCCAAGTCCACCAGGCCGGGCAACACCAGGCAGCCAGTGGCGTCGATGGTCAGTTCGGGCTGGAAATCGGACGCTACATTTCCAATAGCTACCACCGCATTACCGGCAAGGGCTACATCGGCTTTTTCATCAAATGCTCGAGCCGGATCAATAACCCGCCCGCCACGGATCAGCACAGTTTTGGGTGTGTTCATATCAGTCTTTTTAATCAAAAAATGCGGTTCAGGGCTCGTTGCCGGCCACGATGCTCATGACCGCCATACGCACCGCAATACCAAAGGTGACCTGCGGCAGAATCACACTGTGTGCGCCATCGACCACCGCCGAGTCGATCTCGACGCCACGGTTGATCGGGCCGGGGTGCATCACGATGGCATCACTCTTGGCCAGTTGTAACTTCTCGGGCGTCAGGCCAAAACTCTTGAAAAACTCCTGGCTGGACGGCAGCAGTGCACCACTCATGCGCTCGTTTTGCAGGCGCAGCATGATGATCACGTCGCAGCCCTTGATGCCTTCTTCAAGCGTGTGGCAGACGCGCACACCCATTTGTGCCATGTCGCTGGGCACCAGGGTTTTGGGGCCGACCACGCGCACCTCGGCGCAGCCCAGGGTGGTGAGTGCATGGATGTCGGAGCGCGCCACCCGTGAATGCAACACGTCACCCACAATGGCCACAGTCAGGTTGGAAAAGTCTTTTTTGTAGTGCCGGATGGTGTACATGTCCAGCAGACCCTGGGTTGGGTGCGCGTGGCGGCCGTCGCCAGCGTTGACCACATGCACATGCGGCGCCACATGCTGGGCGATCAGATACGGCGCACCGGACTCGCTGTGGCGCACCACAAAAATATCGGCGGCCATCGCGGAAAGATTCGCGATGGTGTCGAGCAGCGACTCGCCCTTGGAGGCAGACGACTTGGCAATGTCGAGGTTGATCACGTCGGCGCTCAGGCGTTTGGCGGCAATCTCGAAGGTGGTGCGGGTGCGGGTAGAGTTCTCAAAGAACAGGTTGAAGACACTTTTGCCACGCAACAGCGGCACCTTTTTCACCTCGCGGTCACCCACCGAGACGAAATTGGTGGCGGTATCGAGCACATGGGTCAGCACACTTTTGGGCAGTCCCTCGGTGGACAGCAGGTGGATCAGCTCGCCGTGTTTGTTGAGTTGTGGGTTGTTTTTGTACAGCATGGTCAGCGGACCTTCACGTTGAAACTGAAACGGCCTGAATCGTCGCGCGCCAGGCTCAGCGACTGGTTGGCCGCCAGGTGGATACGCGCGGCGTAAATGTCGGGCGAAATCGGCAGCTCGCGCCCACCCCGGTCCACCAGCACCGCCAGTTTGATGCTGGCCGGACGGCCAAAGTCGAACAACTCGTTGACCACGGCGCGGATGGTGCGCCCGGTGAACAACACGTCGTCGAGCAGCAGGATGTGGGCGCCATTCACATCAAACGGGATCTTGGTCTGGGCCGCGGTGGTCATGCCCCGGCTGGCGTAGTCGTCTCGGTGCATGGCCGAGGAGATCACACCAATCGGCTCATTCAAGCCCAGGTCTTGCTGCAGGCGCTGCGCGAGCCAGGCACCGCCCGAGGTGATGCCCATCAGGCGCATGCCGGGTTTAAAAACGGTTTTGACACTGGCCAGCAAGTCGCCGTAGAGGGCTTCGGCATCGAGTTCGAGCATGCTCATGGGGGGAGATTCCTTAAAAACTGTTCCAGGATGATGCAGGCGGCTGCGGCGTCGGCATCACGGGCGCCATCAGAACGCGCCTCGGTGGTGGTGTAACGCTCGTCCACCTCAAACACCGGCAGCTTGAAGCGGCCGTGTAATTGCCGGGCAAAACGTCTTGCTTTCGCTGTGTTTTCATGCGCGGCGCCGTCCGGGTGAAATGGCACACCGACCACCAGCGCGTCGGGCTGCCAGGTTTTGAGTTGGGCGGCAATCTTGACAAAACGCGCATCACCTTCGGCGGTGATCGTGCCTTGTGGCTGGGCGGTGCGCATCAAGCGGTTGCCCACGGCAAAACCTGTTCGTTTGACACCAAAGTCCAGCGCCAGAAAGGTCATCAAGCCAGGCGCTACAAAGGCGGTAGCTACTGGGGCTTGATCTGTCTGGGCTAGAGCCATTTTTTACCAAATAGTGTGAATGTGTCAGGCATGGCCAGCATCGGGCGTCAGCATCCAGGCTTGCAGGCCCAGCAGTTGCAGGGCTTGTTCGTAACGCTGGTCAATCGGGGTGTCAAAAATCACCCGCACATCGGCTTCCACGGTGAGCCAGCTGTTGTCGATCAGTTCAGATTCGAGCTGCCCCTCGCCCCAGGCCGAGTAGCCCAGCGACACCATCACCTTGCGTGGGCCAGAGCCCGAGGAAATGGCCTCCAGCACATCACGCGAAGTGGTCATCTCCAGACCGCCGGGAATGATCATGGTGGAGGAATAGACCGGGTCGGCGGGTTTGTCCGCGTCTTTGAAAATCGCCTCGTGCAGCACAAAACCACGCTCGGTCTGCACCGGGCCGCCCAAAAACACCGGGTCGTCACTGAGGTCGGGGCGCATCAGCGGCAGCTCGACCTTGTCAAACAGGCCCTTGAGCGAGATGTCGCAGGGTTTGTTGATCACCAGCCCCAAAGCACCGCGTTCGCTGTGTTCACACAAATAGACGACACTGCGCGCAAACAGCGGGTCCTCCAGCCCAGGCATGGCGATCAGAAAGTGATTCGTCAGGTTGGTGGAGGCAGAATCAGAGGACATCAAACGATTTTAGCGATGAACACAAGCCACGAATACGAGACCGGATTGATGTGGTTCCGGCGCGATTTGCGCAGCAGCGACAACGCCACACTGCATGCAGCCTTGACCCGCTGCCGCCAGTTGCACTGCGTGTTTGTTTTTGACCAGGCCATTCTGGAGCCCCTGCCACGGGTTGACCGGCGCGTGGAATTCATCCGCGAATCCTTGGTGGAACTGGATGAGGCGCTACGGCTTTTGAGCAAACGTCCAGATGCTGGCCTGATCGTGTGCCACGCAGTGGCCAGTGATGAGATTCCCCGACTAGCGCGCCAGCTCCAGGTCCAGGCCGTGTTCGCCGGGAATGACTACGAACCACAAGCCATCGAACGCGACACGGTTGTCGCCAACGCACTGCAAGCTGATGGCATCGCGTTGCTTACCTGCAAGGACCATGTGATTTTTGAGCGCCGCGAGATCCTGACGCAAAGCGGCGGCGTCTACGGCGTGTTCACCCCGTACAAGAACAACTGGCTCTCGCGTCTGGCCCCCGAACACCTGGTGGACCACAATGTCAACACGCTGGGAAACCGCTTGGCGCCACGACCACCCGAGTTTCAGACACCGGTTCCGACTCTGGCCGACATCGGTTTTGAGCCCAGCAACCTGGGGCAGCTCAAGATCCCAACCGGCATGTCCGGCGGCGCACGCCTGTTTGAGGACTTCTTCGAGCGCATGGACCGATATGACCGCACCCGCGATTTCCCGGCCATCAAGGGGCCGAGTTACCTGAGTGTGCACCTGCGTTTTGGCACGGTGTCACTGCGCCGCCTGGTGACTATTGCCTGGCAACGCCAGCTGGCGGGCAGCGCGGGCGCTGCGGTGTGGCTCAGCGAACTGGTCTGGCGCGACTTTTATGTGGCCATCCTGGCCAATTTCCCCCATGTGGCCACCCAAGCCTTCAAACCCGAATATGACGCGATTTCTTGGGAGACTGGCCCCGAGGCCGAGGCCCTGTTCGCCGCCTGGTGTGCCGGTCGCACCGGCTACCCGCTGGTGGACGCGGCCATGGCACAGCTCAATCAGACCGGCTACATGCACAACCGCCTGCGCATGGTGGTGGGCAGCTTCCTGGTGAAAGACTTAGGGCTTGACTGGCGCTGGGGTGAAGCCTACTTTGCCAAACACCTCAATGACTTTGATTTAAGCGCCAACAACGGCGGCTGGCAGTGGGTGGCCTCCAGCGGCTGTGATGCGCAACCCTACTTTCGCATCTTCAACCCCATCAGCCAGAGTGAAAAATTTGACCCCGAGGGCAAGTTCATCCGGCGCTACCTGCCGCAACTGGCGGCCTTATCGAACAAAGCCATCCATGCCCCCTGGCTCGCCAAACCGCTGGAGTTGCAGGCCGCAGGCCTCAGCCTGGGTGGCAACTACCCGCAACCACTGGTGCAACACGACGCGGCGCGGGCCCAAACCCTGCTCCGATATGCGGTGGTGAAAAAAGCCCCAAGCGCTTGAGTCACCCGCCTGGGGTGAAGCAGCGCTGGGTTGTCAATAATTTTGATAGCTATTAGCCCTTACTTCATAAGGGCTAGAGGCCTATTTGACTTGCAAACCGGCGTCACAATAGCCACGCACCAGCGCCAGCAGCTCGTCTTCTGGATAGGGTTTGCCGAGGTAGTGATCGACCCCGAGCGCACGCGCGTAGTCGCGGTGTTTTTCGGCGATGCGTGAGGTGATCATGATCACCGGCAGGTCTTTGAGCCGGTCATCCGCGCGGATGTTGCGCACCAGGTCAAAACCGTCCATACGCGGCATCTCGATGTCGGCCAGCACCACCACCGGTTTCTCCAGCTGCAGCTGCTCCAACGCCTGCAGACCATCGGCGGCCAGGGCCACCCGGTAACCTTCGCGCTTCAAAAGTCGCTGCGTGACACGCCGCACAGTGATCGAGTCATCCACCACCAACACCAGCGGCACCTGGCTGGCCGGTGAGACCTGGTCAGACGGCGTGACACCCTGTGTCTCGGCAGCAGCTGAAGCAGCACCCGCATGGGCTGCGGTGTAAGCCTGCGCCTGTTCACCATAAGCCCCCGCCAGCGCCACCGGGTTGTAGATCAGCACCACCGCGCCAGAGGCCAGTGCCGACATGCCCACCAGACCCGGCAGGCGTGACAACTGTGGCCCGAGGTTCTTGACCACCACTTCCTGGTTGCCCAGCACCTCGTCCACATGCAGGGCGACCAACTGGCCCGCGCTGCGAAAGACCGCCACCGGCGCCGTTTTGGCGGAAGGCTCGGTACTGGCGGCAGAGGTTTGCAACAAGGCCCCGGCCCAGTAAAAGGCCAATCCCTGACCGTTGTAATCAAAGCGCCCCGATTGATAGGCCGCCTGCAGCACCGCCTGCGGCACCCGGCGCACCAGCTCGATCTGGTTGGCGGGCACGCCCATCACCAGTTCGCCAAAACGCAGCAGCACCACCTGGTTGACCGCCGTGGTCAAGGGCAGCACCAGCTTGAAACGGCTGCCCTGACCGGCCTCGGTACTGAGCTCCACCCGCCCCCCGAGGGCATTGACCTCGTTGCGCACCACGTCCAGGCCAATCCCGCGCCCGGCCATCTCGCTGAGCTCGGGTGCGGTAGACAGGCCTGAGCTGAAGACCAAATGGGCCACCTGGGCCTCGGTCAACACCTGATCGGCGTCGATCAGTCCCTGGGCCAGCGCTTTGTCACGGATACGCACCAGGTCCAGGCCCACACCGTCATCGGCAAAACTTACTGCCACGTCGTTGCTTTGCTGCTCCACCGTGAGGGTGATGACTCCGACTTCGGGTTTGCCAGCGGCCAGACGGGCAGCCGTGGGCTCGATGCCATGACCCACCGCGTTGCGCAGAATGTGTTCGAACGCCGGTACGGCGCGCTCCAGCACACCACGGTCCAGTTCGAGAGAGCCCCCTTCGATCTCCAGTCGGGCGGCTTTGCCAACGTCCTTGGACGCCTGGCGCACCACACCGTGCAGGCGCTCGGCCACACTGTCGAACTCGACCATGCGGGTGCGCAGCAGATCACGCTGCAAATCACGCGTCTGCCGACCCTGCGCGGCCAAGTCGTCTTCAACACCGGCCACCGTTTGCTGCAGCGTGCGCTGCAAAGTGGCCACGTCGTGCACCGACTCGGCCATCATGCGGGTGAGCTCCTGCACCCGGGTGAAGCGGTCGAATTCGAGCGGATCAAAACCCTGCTCGGAGTCCTTGGCCAGCGCCATGCGCGACTGCATCTGTGACTCGGACTGCAGCTCCAGGTCGCGCAACTGCCCACGCAGGCGCGACAAGTTGCTGGTCAGTTCCCCCAGCGAGCCATGCAACTGGCCCAGGCGCGACTCCAGCCGAGAGCGCGAGATCATCACCTCACCGGCCTGGTCCACCATGTGGTCGATCAGCTGGGCCTTGACCCGGATGGTCTGGTTGGAGGCGCGGCGCAGTGGCGGCGCGGTCAAGGGCGTCAGGCCCGCCAGCGAGGGCGACAGATCACGGACAGCAGGCGCAGCCGACGGGTCGGACTCATCATCCAGCGCCGACCCCTGTTCAACCGCCATGGTGGGCGCCAGCTCCGGCAACACCAGCTCGGACAATGGTGTGGCGCGCAAGGCCTCAAAACGCTGGGTGATGGCATCGAGTTGCGCCAGTAAGGGTGTCACCTGGCTGGTGTGTGCGGTCTCGGCATCGATCAGTTCAACCGCCGACTCCATGCGGTGTGCCATCTCGCCCAGGCCCATCGCCCCGGCGAGCCGGGCACTGCCCTTGAGGGTGTGCAAAACGCGCAAGACCTCCTGGCGGGCACCGAGGTTGTCGGGGCGCAAACTCCACTGCCGCAGCGCACCACTGAGTTGTGGCAACAGTTCCAGGGCCTCTTCTTCAAACACCGAGAACAGGTCCACATCCAGCGTATCCAGCACCTCGCTGACCCCATCGGAAGCGGCCACAGGCAGCTCGGGCAGCTCGGGCAGCTCGGGCAGCTCGGGCAGAGAGGGCAGAGAGGGCAGAGAGGGCTCAGGCTCGGCCACCTCAAAGTCGATATCACCCAGGTCGATCTCGGAGACCGGTGCCTGCTCTGGCGGCTGGGCTAGCAGGTCAGCGTCAGATGGCGCCAACACGTCGTCAAAATCCAGATCCAGTTCGGGCGGCTCCTCGTCGAGCCAGGACAGTGGCGAAACCGGTTGAGACAGGTCGCTGTCGAGCACCGACTTCAGGGCAGCCAGGACCTCTGGGTCCGGTTGTTTGAGGAAACCCGCCGCAAACTGGTGCAGCAGGCGCCGGATGTCCTCGGCCGCGTCGACAAACAGCTGCGCGTGTTCAGGCTGACCACGATCACCCAGGTGGGTGTGTTCCAGCGCATGTTCCAGCGCCCGCGCCAGTTCCGACAGGGCCAGGAAACCCACGGTGGCCGAGCTGCCTGCGAGCGAGTGCGCCAGGCCAATGGCCGAATCGGGCACCGGCTGCGCCAGCTCCATCGACCACTCGGTCAGCTCGGTCAACAGACGGCGTGACCATTCGTCGGCCTCGTTGAGGTACACGTTGTAGAGCGGGATGCCAATCCGCAAAGTACCAATCACCTTGACTTGTTCTTCAGCCGGCTCCGGTGGCAGCATGCCCTGATCAACAGGGTCTGGCAACACCACGTCTGCCTCTGCCTCTGCCTCTGCCTCTGCGACGGCTGGCTCTGCGTGGGTGTCGGGCAACATCAAGGTGATCGGATCTTCGCTGTCCGGTGCCGACTCGGCGGGTGCCAACACATCGTCCAGAGGCACCCCGAGCGATGCCAGCGGGTCCTCCGGCACCTCCGGCTGATCTTCGGAAAAGTCTGCAAAGTTGCTCAGCAGGGTTTCGCTGAAGTCCACCAGCTGTGTTTCGCTGAAATCCTGCTTCGCCGGGGTGGCAGCGTCCGTCAGCTCCTCTGCGGCCACCGGCTCCTCATCCACAACAGGGGGCTCCATGGGCGTGACCACGGGCGGCAACAGATAGTCCAGGACATCGGGCTCAGCCAATTCGTGAGGCGCCGCATCCGGCGCGGGCACCGGTGCCTGCACCGCACTGCCATGCAGCAACAACTCGGTCGCGATACCGTCGACGCGCAGGCTATCGGCCGCGCTGCGAAACGGCGCGGCACTCCAGGCAGGGTCGTTGTGGCCCGCGATGTCGTTGATCCATTGGCCAAACCCTTGCAAAGCCTGGTGGGCCAGGTGCACCAGTTCCGGGCTGGCAGGCAACTGCTGTGGCAACCAGGCATTGAGCAACTGCTCCATGGCCCAGGCCGCTTCTCCAAACTCGGTCAGGCCTACCATGCGGGCACTGCCCTTGAGGGTGTGGAAAGCACGCCGCAAGCTGGTCTGCTGGTCCATCGCGGCCGGGTCGTTGTGCAAAGCCAGCACCGCGCCCAGCCCGGTTTCGATCACCTCCTGGGCCTCTTCGAGGAAGATGTCGCGCAACTCAGCGTCATCATCCACATCGTCCACCATGGGTGCAGCCGCTTTGGCCGCCAGATCTTCCAAGGGCGCCACAACCGGCGCTGCCGGTGTCGGCTCTGGTGGGGTTGGCGCAGGGCTGGCAGGCAACGCAGCTGGCGTCGGCACCAACAGCGGCGCAGAAGGCTCGTCCGCAGCCTGCGTCTGGCGCCCCATGACCGAGCGGAACTCACCGCTGACCTCATCGTAGACAAACAGCTTCTTGGCCAGCTCGCGCTGGTAACTGAGCATGTCAACCAGGAAACCCAGTGCCCCGAGGCTGTTGCCAAGTTTGTCGAAATCTGCCGTGTGATCCTGGGGGCTGGTCTCGCCACTGATCAGAAAGCGCTCCACACTGTCGCGCATGCGCAAGGACGCCAGCGCGGCCTGGTCCAGCCCCAGCACCGAGAACACGCCGCGCATCTGCGCCAGCCGCCCCGGCACCTGGTGCAGCGGCAAGGTGTCCGCAGGCTGGCGGAAAAATGTGTCCAGCGCAGACTCCACCTCACCCAAGGTGCTGCGTAACTCATCGACCACACTGCCCATGACCTGGCGGTCACTGACCCGCCGGTACAACTCTTCCATCCAGCTGTCCATCGGCTCGGGTTGGCCACCCGTGTTGACATGGTCCAGACGCTGGGCCAGACGGTTGCCGCGTGCCACCGTTTGGGCACTGTCCGGGTCCAGCTCCTCATACGCCGACTCCAGGTACAACACGGAGGTAGCTACTTCCATCGCCAGCGACACATCGGGCGCGGCACCGGATCGGGTGACACTGTCAAGCGCACGCAGCAAAGCGGCGGCCAGTTCACGGTTGTCGGGGTGTAACTTCACCACAGAATCGGCCACCAAGGCAAACTGGTCGGCCGCCGTCTTGATCCGGCTGACATCGCCGCCACTCAGGGATGACCAGGTTTCTGCCGCAGCGGCCACGCGTTTACGCGCCTGCGCCAGCACCACCGGATCAAACAGACCAAACTGGGGGGTCTCGTAGTCCACCCGGACCGGTGCGGCAAAGCCCCAGGCCAAATGCACCGCTTGCAAAGCCGGTGTCTGCCCAGCGCTCAGCGGTGCCGCCTGGGCACAAAAGAACAACAGGTCACGGGCCAGCCGCTCGGAAATTTCGGGCTCACCCCGCGCCAGCGTGCGGTATTGCAGCAGCACATGGGTTGCCGCACGTTTTTCATACACATCGCTGGCACACAGCTGGTACCCGACTGCTTCAAAATAAGCAGCACATACCATCCACCAGGTACGGGAGTTGAGCTGTTTTTGTGCTGCCGCAAAACCCAGACTGATGTCGCGCATGGCCAGTGCCGAAGGCACATGCGCGGCCTTCACCACGTTGAGAATCAGGCCGTCAATGCGCGAGCGCGCCACCGCGTCGTAAGCCAGCGGCACAACAGCGGCGGGCACCGGCACATCCACCCAGTGCCAGTCATGTGCCCACAGGTCTGCAGGATGGATGCGTTCGTCACCGGTTAAGGCCAACACCTCGCGGTATTGCGGAAACAAGGCCACCGAGGACAGCGGTTTGCCCTTGAGCACCCCTTCCAGATAGTCGGTCAGCGCAAAACTGGCGCGCTCGACCCGCTGCGCCGCGTCGTCGCTGCAGAACTCGGGGCGTTGAACAAATTTCTGCACCAGCGCTTCCATCGCGCGCAACATGGTGGCGGGTGCTTCCAGCCCCACCATCTCCAGTGCACCCACCGCCTGATGCAACTGCTGGCGCGCAATACGCAGGTGGCTGGCGTCCAGCGCGGCCAGGTCAGAGCCCCGGGACAGTTCGGCATCACGCACAAAGCGGCGCAATGCCTGCGTGGCGCCATCCAGGGATTTGCGCAACTCGTCGAGCACCCAGGCCAGCGGCCCCAAATCGGGCTCAAGGTGGCGGATGTCGGTAGGGGTTGCAACAGCTAGCATGGGTCAGACAATCCAATCAATGGGGGTGAAGCCGGTCAGACAATTCGGAAACGCGCCACCGATTGCCGCAACTCCTCAGCCACCTTGGACAACTCGCGCACCTGCGCCGCCGTGGCCCGGGTACCTTCCCCGGTCTGCTCGGTCACCGCAAAAATGTGCTGGATGTTGCCGGCCACCTCGTTGGCCATGTTGGCCTCGTGCTGCGTGGCCCCCGAAATCTGCTCGATCAGTTCAGCCAATCGACGTGACACTTGGTCAATCTCGGACAAGGCTGAACCCGCGCTGTCGGACAGCTTGGCTCCCTCCACCACCCCCTGGGTAGAGCGCTCCATGGCGCCAACCGCGTCCTGGGTATCGGTCTGGATCGCCTTGACCAGGGCCGAAATCTGCCGCGTGGCGTCGGCTGAACGCTCAGCCAGACGCTGCACTTCTTCAGCCACCACGGAAAAGCCCCGCCCGGCCTCACCGGCCGAGGCGGCCTGGATCGCGGCATTGAGCGCCAGCACATTGGTCTGCTCGGTGATGTCGGAAATCAGCTCGGTGATTTCGCCAATCTCCTGCGAGGACTCACCCAGGCGCTTGATGCGTTTGGAGGTTTCCTGAATCTGGTCACGGATGGCATTCATACCGCCAATCGTGTTCTGCACCGCCTGCAGACCTTCGGCCGCGGCCTTCAAGGACTGGCGCGCCACATCAGCTGACTGCTGTGCCTGCGCCGACACCTGGTTGATGCGCTGGGCCATGTCCACCACCGATTGGCCGGTTTCTCGGATTTCATGCAACTGTTCTTGGGAGGCCGCCAACAACTCGGTCGAGGCCATGTCGACTTCGGCGGTGGTGGTGGCCACCTTGGTGGCGGTGTTTTGCACATTACCCACCAGAGAGCGCAACTCCTCGACGGTGTAGTTCACCGAGTCGGCGATGGCGCCGGTGATGTCTTCGGTCACTGTGGCCTGTTGTGTCAGGTCGCCTTCAGCCACCGTCTGCAACTCGTTCATGAGCCGCAGAATGGCCGCCTGGTTGGCATCGTTGACCCGTTTGGCGTCCTGCTCCTGCTGCTGCGCTTCCAGGCGCAAACGTTCTGCACTGGCCTGACGCTGGCGGCTGTCAAGCAGCTGCACCCGTGACAAACCAACCGCACTGAGCAAAGCCAGCAGCGCCGCCACCACCAGCACCCCCAAGGCCACACGACTCAAACCGCCCTCTGACGACAGCGCCGCTTGCAAAGTACCCAGTTCCTTGCGCAATACCTCAGCGTCAGCGAGGACGTTTGGCTGCACGGCATGGGCCGCCACCAACCCCTGCTGGTTATCACGTAGTACCACCGCCTGCGCAAGAATGTTCTCGGACAACTTGATCAACGCCGCCAACCGTTCCCGTGCGGCCGTGTCGGTGGCCGCAGACAGATTCAGCTCTGAGCTGCCATCCAGCAGGCCGCGCGCGATCTCAAGGTACAAAGCCAGATCCCGACCAAACAGAACCACCGCCTCAGGACCGACACCTTGCGCCAGCGTCAGATCACTGGCCGCTTTGCCAATGTTCTGCGCCAAAACCAGCAATTGACGCGCCACGGCAATATTCACTGCAGATGCGTTTTGCTGCACCATCAGGGTCGGCATATCCTGGGTTTTGTCCAGCAACTCGGAGGGCTGACGCGCAATCACATTCAAGGCGGAGCCGACCTGGATCAAGGACTTTTGCTGCGCCAACAAGGTGGCGATGTTTTTGTCGGTGCGCTCCACCGCCGGGCTGATGATGGCCAAGCTGGCCTGATGAACCTCCCCGAGCTGATCCACCCGTAGTTCCGAATCACCCTGGGCCAGGCCACGCACCGCGCGCGTCAGCACCTGGGCACTCTGTGCCACCTCGGGAAACACCTTGGCCTCACCCAGCAGCGCTTGCGACATCAAGCGGACGAGGCGCTGAGACTCCAGCTGGGCCTGGGTGGTCGCCGCCACTTGGCGCGCCACCTGATCACTACCGCTCAAACCAAACAACACCGCCCCCACCAGCAACACCAAGGCCAGCCCCATCAGGATGGACAGGGTGCGCTGGTGTTGCGCCACCGTTTTTTTGCCCAGCGGTGCCAAGTTGATCAGGTCAGCGGCCACCGGCTCTTCTTCCTGCCCCGTCGTCGGCTGGTCATTGCCCTGAGGCAGCGGCAGCGGTTCGTTGGACACCAGCTCCGGCGGCGCCTGGTAAGTCGACCCATCGGGCATACCCAGACTCAGCCCCGAGTCCAGGTCAGCGTCCTGGGGTTTCTTTTTGAAGAGGTCTTTGAAGCGATCAACAACAGCCATAAGGTCAACCCGGTAAAAAAATCAAGCACCAATGCTTAAAAAAGCAGTGGTCTGGGACAAGGCGTAGAGGTCAATTTCCTGCCACACCTGGCCATGTGTATCTATCAAACGATGGCCAAACCAGGCAGGAGAACCGTCCGGCGCGGGCTCAACACCTGTGAAAGCCTCCTGGCGGCGCAGCCCCATCAAACCGTCCAGCACCAGGGCACAGTTGAGCCCCGACTCGGCATTCAGGGTGACCAGCCGGACCTGGGCCCAGGCCTGCTCACTGCGTACCGCTGCGTCACCCATCAGCGCCAGCAGGTCCACCACAGCATACAGCCCCCCACGCAGGTTGGCCACACCACAAAACCAGGCCTGGGTATAAGGCACCTGGGTGATGCTGGGCAAGGGGAAAATCTCGCCCGCTTGCGACAGCGGCAACAGGTAGTGCGCCTCACCCAAGCGCACCGCCAGCCAGGCCACAGACACCGACTGTCCCTGCGCTGACTGGAGTCTGTCAGCCAGCCGGGTTTGCAGGTCCCTGAGGGCTTGTTTGTTGCTCATTGACGTTTGGAGGGTCCGCCCAGCGCCTTGATTTTGTCCATCAGTTCCTGGGCGTTGACAGGTTTGGTGATGTAGTCACTGGCGCCCTGACGCAGCCCCCAGACCCGGTCGGTTTCCTGGTTTTTGCTGGTACAGATGATGATCGGAATCTCGGCGTACTCAGGTGTTCGGTGGATCGAGCGCGTCAGCTGGAAGCCGTTTTGCCCGGGCATGACCACATCCATCAGGATCAGGTCAGGCTTGGCATCGGCCAGGCGTTGCAAGGCTTCGTCACCACTCTCGGCGGTACGCACCGACAGGCCGTTGTCCTGCAACAGGGTGCTTAGAAACATCAACTCGGTTTTGGAGTCATCAACAATCAATACTTCACGAATAGTCACGCGGGATCCCCTTCTAGGGTGGCAGCATATTGCGCCACAGCTTTGAGCAATTGGTCTTTGGTAAATGGCTTGGTCAGGTAGTCTTGTGCACCCACCATGCGGCCACGCGCCTTGTCAAACACACCGTCCTTGGATGAGAGCATGATCACCGGCACACTGGCAAACTTGGTGTTGCGCTTGATGATGGCACAGGTCTGGTAGCCGTCCAGGCGGGGCATCAGGATGTCGCAAAACACCAGATCGGGCTGATAGTCACTGACCTTGGACAAGGCATCAAACCCGTCTTCAGCGAGCATCACATCATGCTGGCCCGCTTTGAGGAAAATCTCTGCACTGCGCCGGATGGTGTTGCTGTCATCCACCACCAGAATTTTCAAGTTGGAACCGGTTGTGTTCACCCGATGCATCTCCAGAGTTGATGTTGGAAAACGGTATCCAACGAGGTGTCAGATCCGCACCATCTCAAAATCGTCCTTGCGGGCGCCACATTCAGGGCAGGCCCAGTTCAAGGGCACCTTGTCCCAGGGTGTACCCGCAGGCACACCGCTGTCAGGGTCACCCACGGTTTCATCATAAATCCAGCCGCAGATCAAACACATCCAGGTTGTTGACGAAGTCACGGGTTAGGCACCTTTGCAAAGATCGGAGGAAAACCTGTCCGCCGCCCTGCGCGGCAAGCCACTGGCTCGCTATTCTGCCTCAAGAAATTTGCAGCTAGATGCTTTTATCCCTGAGCTATGTCAGCCTTCTGACTGTGTGGAGAGAGACAATTCAAGAAGCGTGACTTAGTGGGCACTATCTGCGATTGGCAGTGAACCCCTTGCCCCGCTTTTTTACCCGATCTTTTCAAGAAGCGCACTTTTCATGACCACTCACACCGACCTCAACCAGACCTTGTTCGAACGCGCCAAACACGTCATCCCCGGCGGCGTCAACTCACCTGTGCGGGCGTTCCGCGCGGTAGGCGGCACACCCCGCTTCATCAGCCGCGCACAGGGCGCCTACATCTGGGACGCCAACGGCCAGAAGTACATCGACTACATCGGCTCCTGGGGCCCGATGATCCTGGGCCACGGCCACCCGGCGGTGGTGGAGGCGGTGCAAAAAGCGGTGCTGGAAGGCTTTTCCTACGGCGCCCCCACCGAACGCGAGGTGGAACTGGCCGAAGAAATCCTCAAGATCATGCCCAGCATGGACATGGTGCGCCTGGTCAGCTCCGGCACCGAAGCCGGCATGAGCGCGATACGCCTGGCGCGCGGTGCCACCGGCCGCAAAACCATCCTCAAGTTCGAGGGCTGTTACCACGGCCACGCCGACGCGCTGCTGGTCAAGGCCGGCTCGGGTCTGGCCACCTTTGGCAACCCCACCAGCGCTGGTGTGCCGCCTGAGGTGGTGCAACACACCATGGTGCTCGAATACAACAACGTCGAGCAGATCGAAGCCGCGTTTGCCGAGCATGGCCAAGAAATCGCCTGCATCATCATCGAACCGATTGCCGGCAACATGAACTTTGTGCGCGCCAGCGTGCCCTTCATGAAACGCTGCCGCGAGCTCTGCACCGCCAACGGCGCACTGCTGATCCTGGACGAGGTGATGACCGGTTTCCGTGTGGCACTCGGTGGTGCACAAAGTGTCTACGCCAAAGCCATCCCCGGTTTCGAGCCCGACATCACGGTGATGGGCAAGGTGATTGGTGGCGGCATGCCGCTGGCGGCTTTTGGTGCCAAACGGGCGGTGATGGAGCACCTGGCGCCGCTCGGTGGTGTCTACCAGGCCGGCACCCTGTCGGGCAACCCGATTGCCACCGCCTGCGGTCTGGCCACGCTCAAAGAGATCAGCAAACCAGGCTTTTATGACGAACTGGGCCGCAAGACCCAGTCTCTGATCAGCGGCCTGAAAAGTGCAGCGGCAGCAGAAGGTGTGGCCTTCAGCGGTGACAGCCAGGGCGGCATGATGGGCTTTTTCCTGCTGGACACCCTGCCCAGCACCTACAAGGAAGTCATGACCACCGATGGCGCCAAGTTCAACCAGCTGTTCCACGGCTTGCTGGACCGCGGTGTCTACATCGCGCCAGCCCTGTACGAAGCCGGGTTTGTGAGCGCCGCGCACACCGATGAGGACATCGCCGCCAGCGTTGCTGCCGCGCACGATATCTTTAAGTCACTGTAAAGCCGATACATGTGGTGCTTGCAAAACAAGCGCCACATGCTCGTCTCACCCGCATGACCTGGCACAGGCAGGCGGCCAAGGCTTAATCAGTAGCCTGTTTTTGCAGTGGCTTGCCAGAAGGCGTCATCAAGCAGCAGTTCATGTGTGCTCGGCTGCTGGCCAGGATTTGCCAGCAACACACGCAGACGCGGCGCCCCTTGGGCCGGGACGGCCACAATCCAAGAAGCCATCGTGTGTTCACGCCCACTACGCCACAAGCTGTTGTTGGCTCCGTCATGTTGGTCATGGCTGAAAGCCGAGAATTGATCCAGCGTGTAGAGCTCTGTCTGTTGCCCCAACAAGGTCTGGATGCGATTCAGCCGTGTGGCGCTGCTGGTGCCGATTTTCTGGTTGTAAAGCGCCGCCAGCGCAGGGTCAAGGTAGTGATTGGTGTGCGCCAGTGAACCACTGTCACGGCTCTTGACGCTGAATGTGCCATCCAGCCCAACCTCCACCTGTACCACCATGCGTCGGTCAGAAAGCATGAAAAAATTGGCCCGCGATTTTGAAAACAGGAGCGCCGCATCATCCAAAACCGCCCGCACAGTGCTGTAGCCGCTCAAGACTTGAACCATGATGCCATGTTTGTCCGGCTGGGCCTCGCGCACCGAACGCGGGATATTGCTGGATGCCGAAACAATGCTCAAGCCGCGTTCATTCACGCCCGCCTTCAGCCCTGGGGCATTGTTTCCCTCAGCGTACAAGCCCAAGAACTTCAGCCCGGTTTTGGGACTCACTTTTTTGAGGTACTGCCAGTGATCGGGCACCCAATCCCGGTTTTTGGAAATCAGCGTGCCACCACCCGCCTGAGTCCCTGCCACCGCCCACAAGGTACAAGCCCATGCACTCCATGGCGCCAGCAGCACCGACCACACCAGCAGCAGAATTCGCCCTCGCATGTTGCCTACACCTCAGGTCAATGCAAAACCGCGTTAAGAAGTTGCGCCAATCGCAGACCAGCCTTGGCGATTTGCTTACGAATGACGGGGGCTGCCTGTTGCTGGTAGGCCAGATCGAGCACCACCGGTCCCTGTAAGTCAACGCCACAACTGAACCCCGCCAAGGGATCAAAGACAAATTGGCGGGACAGCAAACGTGTTTCGCGCATCCACTGCGTGGGTGCGTCTGCCGCTGGTGCAGCGCTGAAATCTGGCAAAGGAGTCAGCACCAACGGACCGCTCTGAAGTGCGAGCTTGGCCAGCGTGTTGTCCCAGGCCCAGTGCAAGGCGGCGTCAGGTCGAGGCGATTGACCTTCGAGGCTGACCGCAATGTTCTTGCCATGCACACCCGAATGCATCGGCATATGCAGGTCACCCACTAGGTGCACCACCCATTTCAGGGCTTCGTTGCGCGCTCGGGGTGTTTGACTCGGGTCTTGCAAAATCTGGGCATAGTGGATGATGAGTTGGTCCACACAATACCCGTCCTTGCAGGCGCCCAGTGCCTCGGAGCACACCGGATTGGCCCGTGTGTGCCAGCCTTGGTAGGTGCCCGCAGGCGCAATTTCCCGGATTTCGTCGGGCCAAGAGGCAATCTGGGCCAGCGTGGTTCGACCCGAAGGCTGCTGGTCACGATCAAGATCGTTTTTTAACAAGCTGCTCACCTGCACCGTGGCCGCTGGCGTCAGTTGGGTCGCGGCGATCTCTGCCACGGTGGCGTGGCCCAGCTTACCCCACGACCAACCCAACACCGGGCAACTGGCCAACAGGCCCCCGATCAGCAGTGTGCGCAGCCACAGGGTTCCAGCAATCCCATGGGCAGGTGCGGGGAGCATTTAATGCCTGAAATGCCGCACGCCGGAAAACACCATGGCCACACCACGTTCGTTGGCGGCGTCGATCACTTCCTGGTCGCGCATGGAGCCACCGGGCTGGATGACGCAGGTGGCGCCTGCGTCCACCACCACGTCCAGGCCATCGCGGAACGGGAAGAAGGCGTCGCTGGCGACTGCAGTGCCGACCAGGCTCAAACCAGCCGCCTGCGCCTTGATGCTGGCGATGCGGGCCGAGTCCAGGCGGCTCATCTGGCCAGCGCCCACACCCATGGTCATGCCGCCTTTGCAGAAGACGATGGCGTTGCTCTTGACGAACTTGCCGATCTTCCAGGCAAACAGCAGGTCTTGTAACTGCTCGGCGGTGGGTTGCACTTTGGTGACCACTTTCAAGTCGGCCAGCGTGAGTTCATGGTTGTCAGCGGTCTGCATCAGCAGGCCGGAGCCGACGCGTTTGATGTCCACGGCGTTTCGGCCATTGGCCCAGTCGCTGGCGCCACCCGGTGGCAGCGCGATCTTGAGGATACGCACATTGACCTTGGTCTTGAACACCGCAAGTGCCTCGGGCGTGAAGTCCGGGGCCATCAGCACCTCGATGAACTGCTTCGACATCTGTAGCGCAGCAGCCTCGTCCAGCGTGCAGTTGATGGCAATGATGCCGCCAAACGCGGAGGTCGGGTCGGTCTGGAAGGCCTTGCTGTAGGCCTGCAGCGCGTCCACACCCACAGCCACACCGCAGGGGTTGGCGTGTTTGACGATGACACAAGCGGCGCCGTCTTTGGTCGCGTCAAAACTCTTGACACATTCCCAGGCGGCGTCGGCATCGGCGATGTTGTTGTAGCTGAGTTCCTTGCCTTGCAGCTGCACCGCAGTCACCAGCGAGCCGGGCGCCGGGTACAGATCGCGGTAGAAGGCGGCGCTCTGGTGCGGGTTTTCGCCGTAACGCAGGTCTTGCAGCTTGATGAAGTTGCTGTTGGCTTGCGCCGGGAACAGCGCGGGCACCGGGGCACTCACCGCTTCATCAAAGCTGATGGCGGACAGGTAGTTGCTGATGGCGGCGTCGTACTGGGCGACACGGTTGAAGGCCGCCACACTCAGCGCAAACTTGGTGGCCAGGGTCAGCTTGCCGTCGGCTTGGAGTTCGGCCAGCACCTGCGGGTATTGGGATGCGTCGGTCAGGATGCCCACGTCTTTCCAGTTTTTGGCAGCGCTGCGCACCATGGCGGGGCCGCCGATGTCGATGTTCTCGATCGCGTCTTCAAGCGTACAACCGGGTTTTGCCACGGTGGCTTCAAACGGGTAGAGGTTGATCACCGCCAGGTCGATGGTGTCGATGGCGTAGGCCTTGAGCGCGGCCATGTGTTCGGGCAGATCGCGGCGCGCCAGCAGGCCACCGTGCACCTTGGGGTGCAGGGTTTTAACACGGCCATCGAGCATCTCGGGGAAACCGGTGACACCCGCCACCTCGGTCACCGGCAAACCGCTGTCGGCCAGCAGCTTGGCGGTGCCGCCGGTGGAGATCAGCTTGATGCCCAGCGCGTGCAAGGCCTGGGCAAATTCGACGATGCCGGTTTTGTCGGAGACGGAAAGAAGTGCGTTCATGGTGTCGGGGTGGTTGGAAAGGAAAGTGGCTTGAATTGGAAGGAAAAACAGGCTCTAGCCCTGATGTATAAAGGGCTGGCAGCTATCAATCGATGAGTTTGTGTTCGAGCAGTTTTTTACGCAAGGTGTTGCGGTTAAGACCCAGCCACTGGGCTGCTTTGGACTGGTTGTTGTCGGCGCGTTGCATCACCACCTCCAACAGCGGTTTCTCGACCACACTGATCAGCATGTCGTACATGCCGTCGGGCTCGCTGCCGCCCAGATCACACAGGTAGCCTTCGACGTTGCTGCGCACACATTCGGCGATGTGCATGGGTTTCATGGTGTCTTCTCCAGATTCAAACGGTTTCCTTCGGGGGTGGCGCGCGCGGGCAGCCGGTCCATGCGCTCGTGCAGCGCATCAAAAAAGTAGGCAACGGCGGCCAGCTGCTGGGCGCCGTCATCCAAGGTGTTCATGTGGGCACAAAACACATCGCCACCGGGCAGCGCCTTGACATACCAGCCGATGTGTTTGCGCGCGGTGCGCACGCCCAGGTACTCGCCATACAGGCTGTAATGGTCTTGCAGGTGGTCCAGCATCAGGTGCTTGACCTCGCCCACCAGAGGCGGGGCCAGCAGCGTGCCGGTGCCCAGAAAGTGGGCGATCTCGCGGAAGATCCACGGCCTGCCCTGCGCGGCGCGGCCAATCATGATCGCATCGGCGCCGGTGGCATCCAGCACAGCGCGCGCTTTGTGCGGGCTGTCGATGTCACCATTGGCCACCACCGGGATCGACACGGCGGACTTGACCTCGGCAATGGTGGCGTATTCGGCCTGGCCTTTGTAACCCTGCTCGCGGGTGCGGCCGTGCACGGTGAGCATCTGCACCCCGGCCTGCTCAAAGGCACGTGCCAATGGCACCGCGTTTTTGTGCGCCTGGTCCCAGCCGGTGCGCATCTTGAGGGTGACCGGCACCCCCAGCGGGGCACAGGCCTGCGCCACCGCCTCCACAATCTGCAGGGCCAGGGGCTCGTCTTGCATCAGGGCCGAACCGGCCCATTTGTTGCACACCTTTTTGGCCGGGCAGCCCATGTTGATGTCGATCACCTGGGCGCCGTGGTCGATGTTGTAACGCGCGGCATCGGCCATCATGGCGGGCTCGGTGCCCGCAATCTGCACCGCGATCAGCCCGGTTTCACCGGCGTGGTTGACACGGCGGCTGGTCTTGGCAGAAGCCAACAAATCGGGGCGGCTGGTGACCATTTCGCTCACCGCGTACCCCGCGCCCAGGCGTTTGCACAGCTGGCGAAACGGGCGATCGGTAACGCCTGCCATGGGCGCCACAAAATAAGCATTGGGCAGCAAATAAGGGCCGATGTTCATGCTGGCAAAAAAAGAAAAACTGGGGAAACGCCAATGATTGACCGGCAAGACATGTCAACCAGCGTGGGGCTGGGCGCAGGTACTTGCCGGGATGGACAGGCATTCTAGCTGCTTAAAAAAGCGGCACCCAAACACCAGGCAGCGCGCCAGGGCGCAAACCCATACCGGCCAAGGCCAATCCGGGCCTTCCTATACTCGGCCACCCATGGACGCCTGGATCGACCCCCTTCTCAGCTGGCTTGCCCTGCCACAGTACGGCCTGAGCAGTGTGTTTGTGGTGGCCTTTGTGTCGGCCACATTGCTGCCCATGGGCTCCGAGCCAGCGGTGTTTGGCCTGGTTCAGCTCAACCCGCATCTGTTCTGGTCGGCCATCGGGGTGGCCACACTGGGCAACACCCTGGGTGGCGCGTTAACTTGGTGGATGGGCCTGGCCTCACACAAGGTGGTGGACCGTTACCAGCATTCACCCCACCACCTGCGGGCGCTGGCTTGGCTCGAAAAACTTGGCCCCAAAGCCTGCCTGCTGGCCTGGCTGCCGGTGGTTGGTGACCCTCTGTGCGCGGTGGCGGGCTGGCTCAAACTGCCGTTCTGGCCCTGCCTGGTCTACATGGCGATTGGCAAGTTTGCCCGCTACCTGACGATGACGGCGGTGCTGGTGGGTGCGTTTGGCGGCTGAGCCACCATCACATACCGCTACACACCTGATAGCTTCCAGCCCTTATCGATAAAGGGCCAGAGGCCGATTTGGCTGATAAAGATATCAGGAACTGAACAAGAAGTTCATCACGTCGCCATCCTTGACGACATAGTCCTTGCCTTCGGCGCGCATCTTGCCGGCATCCTTGGCGCCTTGTTCACCTTTGAAAGCGATGAAGTCTTCATAAGCGATGGTCTGGGCACGGATGTAGCCCTTCTCGAAGTCGGTGTGGATCACACCGGCGGCTTGCGGCCCGGTGTCGCCCTTGTGGATGGTCCAGGCGCGCACTTCCTTGACACCGGCGGTGAAGTAAGTTTGCAGGCCCAGCAGGTCGTAGGCCGAGCGGATCAGGCGGTTCAGACCCGGCTCGTGCAGGCCGAGCTCTTCCAGGAACATCTGGCGGTCCTCGTCACTCATCTCGGCCATTTCGGCCTCCAGCTTGGCGCTGATTGCCACCACTGGGGCGTTCTGTGCGTGGGCGTAGGCGGTCAGCCGGTCCAGCAACGGGTTGTTGGTGAAGCCGTCTTCGGCCACATTGGCGACAAACATCGCGGGCTTGGCGGTGATCAGGAAAAACTGCTTGAGCAGCGGCAATTCTTCCTTGCTGAAGTCGAGTGTGCGCACCGGCTTGGCCTCGTTGAGCGCCACTTGGCACTTTTCAAGAATCGCCACAAGTTTGGCCGACTCTTTGTCCCCCGAGCGTGCCAGCTTGGTGACACGGTGCAGGGCTTTTTCAACGGCGGCCAGGTCGGCCAGGCACAACTCGGTCTGGATCACCTCGATGTCGGAGATCGGGTCCACCTTGCCGGACACGTGCACCACGTTGTCGTCCTCAAAACAGCGCACCACGTTGATGGTGGCATCGGTCTCGCGGATGTGGGCCAGAAACTTGTTGCCCAGACCCTCGCCGGTGCTGGCGCCAGCCACAAGGCCCGCAATGTCCACAAACTCGACGATGGCGCGCTGCACTTTTTGCGGGTTCACGATGGCGGACAAGGCGTCCAGCCGCGCGTCCGGCACTTCCACAATGCCTACATTGGGCTCAATGGTGCAAAACGGGTAGTTTTCCGCAGCAATGCCTGCCTTGGTGAGTGCGTTGAACAGGGTCGATTTACCGACGTTGGGCAAGCCCACGATGCCACATTTCATAAAAATCCTAACGAGTTGGGGGCGCTCTGGCGCAGGGCCACACTGGCGCAAGCGGCCAGACTGGCTAAACCCTGGATTATCCATGAGGCCGCCGGGGCACTTCTACAATCATCCGCCATGAAACACCAATATGACATCTGCATCCGGGGCGGCGGCATTGTGGGCCACACCCTGGCCCTGTTGCTGGCACGTGAGCGCCTGAAGGTGGCCCTGGTGGCCAAGCCACCGGCCCAGCCCGCAGCCAGCGCTGCGGATGTGCGCGCCTACGCCTTGAACGCCAAGTCCAGGGCGCTGCTGGAGTCGGTGCGCTGCTGGCCAGACGCGCAACACGCCACCGCCGTCACCCACATGCAGGTGTTGGGTGACGATGGCGGTGAGGTCAACTTCTCGGCACCAGCGCTGGATGTCCCCGCCCTGACCTGGATTGTGGATGTGCCGCTGCTGGAGGCCCGGCTGGCCGAGGCGGTGCGTTTTCAGCCGCAGATCGAGCTGCTGGACAGCCCGGCACCCGCCAGCCTGATGGTGGTGTGTGAAGGCAAAAACAGCGCCACCCGGGCCGAGCTGGGTGTGGCGTTTGAGACAACACGCTACAGCCAGCGTGCGATTGCGACGCGCCTGAGCACCGAACAGGCCCACGGCCAGACCGCACGCCAGTGGTTCACGCAAGGCGAGATCCTGGCCTTTTTGCCACTCGGGGGTGAACAGGGCCACAGCGTGGGAATCGTCTGGTCGGTGCAGGAGAACCGGGTGGAGGCCCTGATGGCAGCCAGCGACGATGACTTTTGTGCCGAGCTGGGGCAAGTCAGCCAGCACTGTCTGGGCCAGTTGAAACTGGCCAGCCAGCGCGTGGCCTGGCCCTTGCAGGCCGCACAAGCCAGCCGCTGGATCGGCCACACGGTCGACGGCCAGGCCTGGGCGCTGGCCGGTGATGCTGCTCACGCGGTGCACCCGCTGGCCGGGCAAGGGCTCAACCTGGGTCTGGGTGACGCGGCCGAACTGGCGCGCATTCTGCAAGGCCGCGCCTACTGGCGCCCGGTCAACGACCCCAAGCTGCTGCGCCAGTACGAGCGGGCTCGCCGTGCCGAGGTGGGCACCACCGCACTGGCCATGGACGGCCTGCAGCGTCTGTTTTCCCGGAACAGCCCCAACTGGCAGGCCCTGCGCAACTGGGGCATGAACGGTTTTGAGCGCAGCGGCCAGGCCAAACAATGGGCGGCGCGTTACGCCATGGGCCTTTGAAAATCTCTACCGGAACCACAATGAAACGACTCTCTCACCTGATCACCTGCGCCGCGCTGCTGGCCACCTGCACCCTCACCAGCGCCTTGGCGCAAGAGGCGGCCATCCGCAAAAACCTGGGTGAGCGTGTGCCCCAACTCGGCAAGATTGATGAAGTCAGCAAAACACCCATCGCCGGTGTCTACGAGCTGCGCATCAACGGCACCGACATCCTGTACACCGACGCCCAAGGCGACTTCCTGATCCAGGGCAACCTGATCGACACCAAACAGCGCCGCAACCTGACCGAGGAGCGGGTGGACAAACTCAGCGCCATCCAGTTCGACAGCCTGCCGTTCAAGGACGCCTTCACCATCGTGCGAGGCAACGGCAAACGCAAGCTGGCGGTGTTTGAGGACCCCAACTGCGGCTACTGCAAACGGTTCGAGGAAGGCCTGCAACAGATCAACAATGTGACGGTCTACATGTTCCTCTACCCGGTGCTGGGGCCGAACTCGGTCGACAAGAGCAAAACCATCTGGTGTGCCAAAGACAAAGCCAAAAGCTGGAGCGACTGGATGCTCAAAGGGGTGGAGCCCAGCAGCGCCAAATGTGACAGCACTGCGGTGGACCGCAATGTGCAACTGGGTAAAAAACACAAGATCAACGGCACCCCCACCCTGATTTTTGCCGACGGCACCCGGGTGCCGGGCGCGATTGGCCCAGACCAGGTGGAAAAACAACTCGACCAGGCAGGCAGCTAACAGAGACAACCCATGCAAGCCATCCACTACCAGATCAGCGCACACGACTTACACGCCCACCTGTTTGACATCACCCTGAACATCCCTAGCCCGGCCGCCCAACAGGTGGTGAGCCTGCCGGTATGGATTGCCGGCAGTTACCTGGTGCGCGAATTTGCCAAACACCTGCAGAATTTGAGCGCCCGCCAGGGTAAAAAGGCCGTGGCCATCACCCAGCTCGACAAAAACAGCTGGCAAATCGATTGCCAGGCCGGCAAACCACTGAGCCTGAACTACCAAGTGTATGCCTTTGACAACTCGGTGCGCACCGCCTGGCTGGACGCCCAACGTGGTTTCTTCAACGGCACCAGCCTGTGCCTGCGGGTGCATGGCCAGGAAGACCAGCCTCAGCAACTAACCCTGTCCAAAGACGGTCTGCCCGCTGACTGGCAGGTGGCCACCGCGTTGCGGCCAGAAAAAACCACACCCAAAGGTTTTGGCAGCTACCTGGCCGAGAACTACGACGAACTGGTCGATTCACCGGTGGAGCTGGGCGCCTTCTGGAGCGGCAGCTTCAGCGCCGGCGGGGTGGAACACCGTTTTGTGGTGGCCGGTGCCTGCGCCAGTTTTGACGGCGCACGCCTGCTGGCTGACACCCAGGCCATTTGTGAAGCCGAAATGACCTTCTGGCACGGCAAACCAAGCAAAGGCAAGCCACGCAGCACCAAAAACCGCCCACCGCACGACCGGTATGTCTTCATGCTCAACGCGGTGGACAACAGTTATGGCGGGCTGGAGCACCGCCACAGCACCGCGCTGATCTGCAAACGCTCTGATCTGCCACGCATTGGGCAAAGCCGCAACTTGAGCGCCACGGACGGCTACACCAACCTGCTGGGCCTGATTTGCCACGAGTACTTTCACACCTGGAACGTCAAGCGCCTGCGCCCGGCAGAGTTGACCCGTTATGACTATGGACGCGAGAACTACACCGAGCTGTTGTGGTTTTTTGAAGGCTTCACGAGTTATTACGACGACCTGCTGCTGCGCCGCGCCGGGCTGATCGACAACGCCACCTACCTGGCGCTGCTGTGCAAAAACATCAATGTCGTGCAACAAAGCCCGGGGCGCCTGGTGCAAACAGTGGCGCAGGCCAGTTTTGACGCCTGGGTCAAATACTACCGGCAGGACGAAAACAGCCCCAACGCCACCATCAGTTATTACACCAAGGGCGCGCTGGTGGCACTGTGCCTGGACATGAGCCTGCGCCAGGGCGGCAAAACCAACCTGGACGCGGTGATGCGGACCCTGTGGCAACGCTGCCAAGGCGGCCCGATGACCGAGGCCGACGTGCTGGCCGTGTTACAGGAACTCTCGGGCGAGTCCTACGCCGAACGCCTGGCAGCCTGGGTGCACAGCACGGCCGAGCTGCCGCTGCAGGCCCTGCTGCGTGCGCAGGGGGTGGACTATCTGGAAGAGGCTGCGAGCCTGGCCGATCAGTTGGGCCTCAAGCTCACCGAGTCAGGCGGCATCCGTATCAAGACCGTGTTACGTGGCAGCGCCGCCGAGACGGCCGGGTTTGCGGCGGGTGACGAATGGCTGGCGGTGTTGCCCGCAGCGGGCAAAGGTCAAACGGCTGGCGGCTGGCGCCTCAACAAACTGGATGAACTGCCGCTGTACGTAGACCTCACCCATCCATTTCAGGCCCTGGTCGCGCGTGACCAACGCCTGATGCACTTGCCAGTCCGTTTGACCAAAGGCGTCACCCAGGTCAAACTCTCGGCCAGCCCGAGCCAACAGCTGGAGGCCTGGCTGGAAACACAAAAACAATAGCTATCAGCCCTTTTGGAATAAGGGCTACAGGCCATTTTCTTATTCAAGTGTTTGTATTCACCAAGGAGTCGGCATGAGCTACGAACTGATCACCGTGCGTGTGGAAGCGGGCAAGGTTGGCATCATCACCCTGAACCGGCCCAAACAGCTCAATGCGCTCAACGACCAGCTGATGAGCGAGCTGGGCACGGCGTTGCAGGCCTTTGACGCGGACAGCGCCATTGCCTGCACGATCCTCACCGGCAGCGAAAAAGCCTTTGCCGCCGGTGCCGACATCGGCGCCATGGCCAGCTACAGCTTTGCCGACGCCTACAAGGGCGACTTCATCACCCGCAACTGGGAACAAATCCGCAGCGTGCGCAAACCGGTGATTGCCGCAGTGAGCGGTTTTGCGCTGGGCGGCGGTTGTGAACTGGCGATGATGTGTGACTTCATCATCGCCGCCGACAACGCCAAATTTGGCCAGCCCGAGATCAAACTCGGCATCATCCCCGGCGCCGGTGGCACACAACGCTTGCCGCGTGCAGTGGGCAAGGCCAAAGCCATGGACATGGCGCTGACCGGCCGCATGATGGATGCGGTCGAGGCCGAACGCGCCGGGCTGGTCAGCCGTGTGGTGCCGCTGGACAAGCTGATGGACGAGGCCCTGGGCGCGGCCCTGATGATCAGCGAGTTCTCGCAGATCGCGGTCATGGCGGCCAAGGAGTCGGTCAACCGCGCGTTTGAAGGTAGCTTGAGTGATGGTGTGATGTTTGAGCGCCGCCTGTTCCACGCCTTGTTTGCCACGGCCGACCAGAAAGAAGGCATGGACGCCTTCGTCAACAAACGCAAAGCCAACTTCAGTCACCAATAACGGACAACCCAGTTTGCCAAAAGGCCATTTCTTCCCGCTATAATCTTGCCTCGTTGGTGATATAGCTCAGCTGGTTAGAGCGCAGCATTCATAATGCTGATGTCGGTGGTTCAAATCCACCTATCACCACCAAGATTTTTCAGGAAACCTCAAAAACCCGCACGCTCTCCAGCCTGGCGGGTTTTTTGTTGTCTTACGCCCAGTCCATGGCGTTGCTCTACATCGGAGGTATTGGGTTTGTCTGATCGGAAAAAAAGGATAGGTGCCAGCGGCTGGTTGGGCGTTGTTCTGCTGGCTGCTGTGGGGGCGGCCGCATGGTTCAGGCAGGAGCTTGTGCCGGTCTGGGCCTTGGCCCAACCCACCATCGAGCCGCTGTGGCAACACCTCAGAACCCCTTCACAGTGGCCCAACTGGGTGGCCTACCTGGTCAGCATCCCGTCGGTGCTGGCCGTGTTGTTCCTGGGCTGGCGTTACCTGCAGTACCGGAAAAGCAGCCGACGCCTGTTCAAGCAGCTGAGTTATCTGGGCTCGGTCTGGCGTTGGAACAGCCCGGCAGACCTGCCCATGGCCTTGAAACCCTACTGCCCCAACTGCAACGCCCTGCTGGTCTACGAAGAACTGGGCGGACGAGCTGGCAACCAGTCGCAATCGGTGGCGCTGCACTGTGAAGCCTGCCAGACCATCCCGACCGAACAACCCGGCACCTGGAAATACCTGCAGGCGCGCGCCGCGCGCGAGATCGAGCGCCTGATCCGCACCGGTGAATGGCGGCAACATGTGCCAGGCCATTAAAGCGGTGAAACCAATCGCCCACCCGCTCTTGCGGGGCCTGCGGCTCTGATACCCTTGTGGCCAAACCACCACCGCAGCAACCAAGCCAAAACTGATCCATGAAACCCCACCTTGGTCTGTTGTTTGCGGGTCTGTTCACCACGCTGTGTGCCCAGGCGCAGTCGCCTTCGCTGACGTTTGAGTCGGCCTGGGATCGTCTTCAAGCCGGCTCTGACCAGCTGGCTGCGGCCCAAGCCGGGGTGGACAGCAAAGCCCTGCAGTCCCAAGGCCTCCAGGGCCTGGGTGGGCCGGTGGTGCAGCTGAGCGCCGCTGCGTACGCCTACAACCTGAACCTGGATGTGAATCTGGACACGGTCAACAAAAGCCTGTCCCAGATCGGCCAGCAGCTGCCCCCATCACTGCACGCCATCGGCATCAGCCTGCCGCAGTTGCCGTCGAGCTACAGCTACAACCGATCGGACACCGGCACCACCAAAAACATCTCCTTCGTCTGGCCGATCTACACCGGTGGTGTGACCGACGCGGTGCGTGGTTTTGTGCAGGCCCAAGGCGATGAAGCCCGTGCCGATGCCGACAAAACCGGCCAGGCGCTGATGACCCAACTGGTGCAGCGTTATTTTGGTGCCCAGCTCAGCGCCCGGGCCGCTGGTTTGCGCCAGGCGGCGCTGGATGACATCAGTCAACACGATGCGGCGACCGCCAAGATGCTGGCCTCAGGCGTGATCTCGCGGGTCGAACGGCTGCAAGCACAGGTCGCGCTCGAAGAAGCCCGGCGCCAGGCCCAGAAAGCCCGCAGTGATGCCGAACTGGCTGCCGTGGCGCTGGCACGCACCCTGCAGATGGAGGCGCTGGTGACACCGGCCACTCCGCTGTTTGTGTTGACCCAGCCGGTGGAGCCGCTGGCCCATTTTTTGTCGGAGGCGCTCTCGCGCCACCCCGGGCTGGCCAAGGTGGCTGCCAAACAGGCGCAGGCCGAGCAGTTGCACCAGGGCCAGGAAGGTTTGCGCAAACCCCAGGTGTTTGCCTTTGGTCAACGTCAGTTGCAAACCGGCCAGGCCGATTGGGTGGCCGGGGTCGGGGTGCGCTGGACGCTGTTTGATGCGGTCGACCGCGACCTGTTGGCCGCCGCCTCAGCCAAGCAGATTGAACAAGCTCAGCGCACCGAGCAACAAGCACGCAGCGACATCAGCTTGCTGGTCGAGAAAAACTGGCGCCAGCTCGAACAGACACGGCGCCAGTTTTTGGCCACCGAGCCCGGTGTGACCCTGGCCAAAGAGGTGCTGCGCCTGCGCCGCGCCGCCTTGCGCGAAGGCACCGGCACCGTGCTGGAGCTGATGGATGCCGACGTCAACCTGGCCAAGGTGGAAACCGAACGCGCCCAGGTGGCCTACGACTATGTGCTGGCCCTGGCCAGTTTGCTCGAGAGCTGCGGCCTGTCTGACAGCTTCAGCCGTTATGCCAGCCGCGCCGATGTGAGGATAGAGGGATCATGACAACAAGCCGACCCGTGAAAAATGTGGCACTGGGCGTTGCGGCCGCTGCCGTGGTGGCCCTGCTGGCCTATGGTTTCTGGCAAGCCAGCCAGCCCGCACCGGAAGTGTTCCAGGGCCAGATGGAGGCGCATGAAACCGACATCGCGCCCAAGGTCACCGCCCGCATCGCCGAGGTGTTAGTCCAGGAAGGTGACCAAGTTCAGGTAGGCAGCACGCTGATGCGCACCAACAGCCCCGAAGTAAGCGCCAAACTGGCCCAGGCCACCGGCGCCCAGCTGGCGGCCCAGGCCCTGTCTGACAAGGCCCAGAACGGTGCCCGCCCGCAAGAGATTGAGATGGCTCGGCTGCAGTGGCAGCGCGCCCAGTCAGCCGCTGAGCTGGCCGAGGTCTCGTACAAACGGGTGGCCGGTCTGGCCAAAGACGGTCTGGTGGCGGACCAAAAACGTGACGAGGCTTATGCCAACTTCAGCACCTCACGCGACCAGGCGCTGGCCGCCAAAGCCCAGTACGAGCTGGCACGCGCGGGCGCACGGGCCGAAGACAAGGCTGCCGCCAAGGCCCAGGTGCAACAGGTCAGCGGTGTGGTCGCCGAGGTGCAAGCGGCCCAGGACGAAACCGCGTTGAAAAGCCCGGTGGCCGGTGAGGTGGCCAAGGTACTGGCCAAGGTGGGCGAACTCTCCGCCCAGGGTGTGGCGGTGGTCACGGTGGTGGACCTGGCCGACCAATGGGTGGTGCTCAATGTGCGTGAAGACCGTCTGCAGCGTTTTGCCAACGGCAGCGAGTTTGACGCGGTGCTGCCTGCGCTAGGCAATCGGCAGGTGCGCTTCAAGGTGTTTTACACCGCTGTTTTGCCCGATTTCGCCACCTGGCGCGCCACCCGTGCCGGGCAAGGTTTTGATGCCCGCACCTTTGAGGTCAAGGCCCGGCCGCTCGCACGCATCGAAGGCGCTCGCTCCGGCATGAGTGTGCTGGTGCAGTGAACCAACGGCCCGGCAGCGTGGCATGACCAGCTTCTGGCGCACCCTGCTCAGCAGCGCCCTGCGCGAGGCCAGGCGGTTGCGCGCTTGCCCTTGGGACTTGGCCATGGTTTCCTGGGTGCCGTTGCTGGCCTGCGCGGTCATGGCTTGGATATTCTCCGCTGGCCTGCCACAACAGTTGCCGATTGGCCTGATGGACCAGGACCATTCGACCCTGTCGCGCCAGCTGGGCCGTTTTTTATCGGCCACACCGGGCTTGAAGCTGGTGACCAGTTACGACGACACCGCCCAAGCCACGCAGGCGCTGCGCCGCACCGAGGTCTATGCGGTGGTCAGCATCCCTGCCGACTTTTCACGCCAAATCAAACTCGGCCAGGCAGCGCAGGTCACCCTCTTGCACAACGCCCAGCTGGGCACGCATTCGGGGCTGATCCAGCGCGATGTGCGCACCGCGGTAGCCACCCTCTCGGCCGGTATCGAGATGAGTGCACGCAACAAACGTGGCCAGCCCGCGCTGACCACGCGGGTGGCGATGGAGCCGATCCAGACGCAGCTGGTGACGCTGTTCAACGTCTCACTCAACTACGAACAGTTTCTGGCCGCCGCGCTGATCCCGGCGCTGTTGCACATCCTGGCCATGACCGCCGGTGCCTGGGCCGTGGGGCGAGAGCTGCGTGATGCCACGCTGGGTCAGTGGCTGGGTGATTCACCGGGCTGGTCAGGCGCCAGCGCCGCGCTGCTGGGCAAACTGGCCTGGCCCTTGCTCAGCCTGGGTCTGGTGAGCACGGCCAGTTTGTTGGGACTGACTTGGGGGCGTGGCTGGTTTCCGCCGGGCTCATTGGCCTGGGTGCTGTTGGGCTTGTGGGGCCTGCTGGCCTTGTCCCTGGTGATGGGCGCAGCAGTCGCGGCGGGTACGCTGTCTTTACGCACTGCACTTTCGGCCACCGGCTTTATCACCGCGCCCGCCTTTGCCTTCAGTGGTGTCGGGTTTCCGCTGCAGTCGATGCCGGTGCTGGCGCGTGGCTGGGCTGAGATGTTGCCTTACACCCACTACATCCGGCTGCAGATGGAGCAGCTGCAGATGGGCGCGCCGCTGCGCTACAGCAGCCTGAGTTTGGCCGGCCTGTGGCTGGCCACCGCTGTGCTGGGGGCTTTGTCGGCGCTGCTGCTGGTACGGGCAACGCGGCAGCCAGCGCGTTGGGGTGGCCGCTGATGAACGCGTTGTCCAGACTGTGGCAGGCCTGGCTGGCCACACTCCAAACCATCGCGCGTGACAAAGGCGTGGTGCTGATTTTGGGCCTGGCGCCGCTGATTTATGGCTTTTTTTACCCCTGGCCTTATGGCACCCAGGTCGTGACCCGCGTGCCGGTGGCGGTGGTGGACCTGGACCACAGCAACCTGTCGCGCCAGATCACACGTTATGTCCAAGCCAGCCCACGTGTTGAGGTGCGCCTGATCACAGGCGACGAACATGCCGCGCAACAAGCCCTGTGGGCCGGTGAGATCGAAGGTTTTGCTGTTCTGCCGCGCGACCTCAAACGCAGCGTGTTACGTGGCAGCCCGGCCGTGGTCACGGTGCAAGCCAACGGCAGCTACGCGCTGCTCAACAAAGCCGTGTCTTACGGGTTCTCAGAAGCCATTGGCACCGTGTCCGCCGGAGTTGAGATCGCCAAACTGGAGGCCGCTGGGCAAGGCAAGCTGCAGGCCCAGGCCAGCCGCAACCCGATCAGCACCCAGCTGGTGGCTTTGTTCAACCCGACCGAGGGTTATGGCAGTTATGTGGTGCCCGCCGTGGCCTTGCTGATCCTTCAACAAACCCTGCTGATGGGCGTGGGCATGCTGGTGGGCCTGTGGTGCGAAACAGGTCAAAAACGTGCTGACGCCTTCACCTGGCTGGGCCGACTGCTCGCATTTTGCACAATCGGCTGGGCCAACGGGCTGCTGTACTTTGGCTGGATTTACTGGCTGCAGGACTTCCCACGGGGCGGCAACCCGGGTGGTGCGCTGTTGCTGCTGGCCTGTTATGTGCCGGCCATCTGCACCCTTGGCGCCTTGCTAGGGGTGTGGTTTGGCAACCGCGAGCGGGCCCTGCAGGTGTTGTTGTTCACCGCGCTGCCGGTGATTTTTGTCTCGGGCTTTTCGTGGCCCAGTGAGTCCTTGCCCCCACTTCTGCAGCATCTGCGCTGGCTATTTCCGAGCACCGCCGGGATTCAGGCCTCGCTCAAACTCAACCAGATGGGCGCACCGCTGGCCGACGTGGCCGGGTTGCTGGGGCTGTTGAGCCTGTTGGCGCTGGGTTGTGGCGGCTGGCTGCTGCGGGTCACGCGTCTGCGCCAATTCTGAGCAGCTATTTCAAGGACTCAATCGTCCAAAGACGGCTCGCCGCCGCTTTGGTCAGAGGGCGCACGTGCCTTGCGCACACCCGGTTTGGCGAGCAACTCCAGGTAAAAAGCATCTGCACCGTCTGACGCTGCCGCGTCGATCAGGGCCGTGATGTTGGCCACATGCACGGCCTCGGCACTCTCTTCACTGCGGCCAAAGCGGCAGTCAAAGTCCCAGAAATCGACACCCTCGGGCAAAGCCTTGTTGCGCTCGCGCTTCATGTACTGGCGAATGTCGTGTTTGGTGGCGTCCAGCACACGGTCGCGGTTTTTGCCTTCGATGTTGATTTTGAATGTTTTTTTCACGGTGTCCTTTGCATCAATCTGAACCCGAGCCCCACAGGCTCACAGGATTCGCAGGGGGTCGATTATGCGGCTTGCCCCCACATCGGTGGCCCAAACACCGTCTGCATGTGTTACACCTGCGCCCTTGATGCTGCGCCATCCCTCGGCCCGCCACCCTTTTTGACTCTTTGAGCACACCATGACGTTTCCCTCCCTGGGCCTTTCGCCCGCCCTGCTGGCCGCGCTTTCCCAACTGGGCCACAGCAGCCCGACCCCGATCCAGCAAGGCGCGATTCCTCCCGCCCTGGCAGGGCAGGATGTGCTGGGCTCGGCGCAGACCGGCTCCGGCAAAACCCTGGCCTTTGCCCTGCCGCTGTTGCAGCGTTTACAAGCCAGCACGAGCCGGGTGCGCCCCGCACAGGCCCTGGTGATGGTGCCCACGCGGGAGCTGGCAACCCAGGTCGGTGAGGTGATCCAGTCGCTGGCGCAGCACTTGCCTCAGCGGGTCAAGGTGTCGGTGTTTTTTGGCGGTGTCTCGATCAACCCACAAATGATGGGCCTGCGCGGCGGCACCGACGTGGTGGTGGCCACACCGGGTCGGCTGCTGGACCTGGTGGCACACAACGCCCTCAAACTCGACCAGGTCAAGCTGCTGGTGCTCGACGAGGCCGACCGCATGCTTGACCTGGGCTTTGCCGAGGAACTGGCCCAGGTGCTGGCGCTGTTGCCACCCCAGCGGCAAAACCTGTTTTTCTCAGCCACCTTCAGCCCAGTCGTACAAGCCCTGGCCAACACGCTGCTGCACAACGCGGTGCGGGTCGAGGTGGATGCCAGCCAGCAACAGCCCGTGGAAATTGTCCAGCGCGCCATCCGTGTGGACACACCCAGACGCACCCAGCTGCTGCGCCACCTGATCAAGCAGAACAGATGGGAGCGCACCCTGGTGTTTGTCGCCACCAAGTTTGCCGCCGAGATCGTGGCCGACAAGTTGCGCAAGGGTGGACTCACCGCCGAGCCCTTCCATGGTGAACTGAGCCAGGGCAAACGCAGCCAGGTGCTGACCGACTTCAAGGCAGAGCGCCTGCAGGTGGTGGTGGCCACCGATGTGGCCGCGCGTGGGCTCGACATTGTGGGCCTGCCAGTGGTGGTGAACTATGACCTGCCGCGTTCGACCCAGGACTACACGCACCGCATTGGCCGCACCGGCCGCGCCGGTGAGCCCGGGCTGGCGCTGAGTTTTGTTTGCGCCGAATCCAGTGCGCACTGGCGGCTGATCCAAAAGCGCAATCAGTTGCAAGTGACGCTGGAAAGTGTGCCCGGCTTTGAGGCGCAAGAAATTGCCCCACCCGAATCGAGCGCACCCGACGCCCCGGGCAACGGTGGCATCAAAGGCAAACGCCCGAGCAAAAAGGACAAGTTACGCGCTGCCGCCGGGTCCGGAAAGTGACCCATTAAAATCCGGGCTTTCTTTCACAGCCTCTGGATGTACACCATGAAACGCTGGCTTCTGCAGTTCAAAACCCCCTTGCTGGTGCTGGCCTTGTGCCTGATGGGCGCCGCCTGCCTGCTGCCCGGTGTGGCCGAGGCGCAGGGCCTGGCGAAGCGCGATTTCCCACCCAAGGCATTGCGGGGTTTGCTGGAGGTCACCGCGCCGCCAAACATCCTGCTTGACCGCAAACCGCGACGCCTGTCGCCCGGCGCACGCATCAAGGACACCAAAAACCTGATCGTGATGTCGGCCAGCCTGGTCGGCAAAGAGCTGCTGGTGAACTACGTGGCTGACCCACAGGGTTTGATCCACGAGGTGTGGATCCTGACGCCGACCGAGGCCCAAGAAAAACGTGCCGGTTTGGAGACCTTGACCAACATCCGCTTCGGATCGGACCTGGACCGCACGGCCCGCCATCCCGAGCCAGCCGCCAGCCAGTAGCCAAACGGTGCCCAGGGCCAGGCACACCGCGCCAGCAGGTGGCGCCCGGCCTTTTATTTCATTGGTCAAATTGGCCTCTAGCCCTTATGCGGTAAGGGCTGATAGCTACAAACAACATAGTTTTTACCGGATACCCGAACCATGAGCAAAAAAGTCTTTATCAAAACCTACGGCTGCCAGATGAACGAGTACGACTCGGACAAGATGAGCGACGTGCTCGGCGCCGCACAAGGTTACGAGCCCACCGACAACGTCGAAGAAGCCGACCTGATTTTGTTCAACACCTGCTCGGTGCGTGAGAAGGCGCAAGAGAAGGTCTTCTCTGACCTGGGCCGGGTCAAACACCTCAAGAAAAAAGGCGCGCTGATTGGTGTCGGCGGCTGTGTGGCCAGCCAGGAAGGCGAAGCCATCATCGCGCGCGCGCCCTATGTGGACGTGGTGTTTGGCCCGCAAACGCTGCACCGCCTGCCGCAGATGCTTGACGAGCGCGCCCGGCTGAACCGCTCGCAGGTGGACATCAGCTTTCCTGAGATCGAGAAGTTTGACCACATGCCCGCCGCGCGCGTGGACGGTGCCAGCGCCTTTGTGAGCATCATGGAAGGCTGCTCCAAATACTGCAGCTACTGCGTGGTGCCCTACACCCGCGGCGAGGAAGTGCACCGCCCGTTTGAGGACGTGCTGGTGGAAGTGGCAGGCCTGGCCGACCAGGGCGTCAAGGAAATCACCCTGCTGGGCCAGAACGTCAACGGCTGGCGCGCGCCGATGGGCGACACGAGCGAGATGGCCGACTTTGCCACCCTGCTCGAATACGTGTCTGACATCCCCGGCATCGAGCGCATCCGTTATGTCACCAGCCACCCCAACGAGTTCACCCCGGCGCTGATCGCCGCCTATGACAAGTTACCCAAACTGGTCAGCCACCTGCACCTGCCGGTGCAACACGGCTCGGACCGCATCCTGATGGCGATGAAACGTGGCTACACCGCCATGGAGTACAAAAGCACGGTGCGCAAGTTGCGCGCGATCCGGCCCAATATGGCGCTGAGTTCCGACTTCATCGTCGGTTTTCCGGGTGAAACCGAGGAGGACCACAGCAAACTCATGAAGCTGATGGACGACATCGGTTTTGACAACAGTTTCAGCTTCATCTTCAGCCCACGCCCGGGCACACCGGCCGCCAACCTGGCCGACGACACCCCGCACGACGTGAAACTGCGCCGCCTGCAACAGGTGCAGGCCAACATCAATGACAACATGGCACGCATCAGCGCCAGCCTGGTCGGCACCACACAACGCCTGCTGGTGGAAGGCGCCTCCAAACGCGACGGTGGTGAGTTGATGGGCCGCACAGAATGCAACCGCGTGGTCAATTTTGTCGGCCAACCCCGCCTGGTGGGCCAGATGGTGGATGTGGCCATCACCGAAACGCGCACCTACACCCTGCGCGGTGACGTGTTGACCAGCGAGTCCGCGACCGCCTGATTGCTATATAAACTAAAGCAACCTGCCCAACCCCAACAAGGGCTGGTGGCCTATTTTTCATTCACCAAGGACAACACACACCGCGTCCTTGTGTACCCAGAGCAACAGGCTGTGCAGGCGTAGGGAGCCCAGCGCAACACAGCCCAGGACAGGGCGCGCCACCCTCGCTAGAATTTGCGGCACCCCCCTTCTTTTGGCTTGCTGATGAAACCCTGGCGCCATGTTTAAGACCTCGCACCGTCTGCCTCGGCTTGCTTCGCTGGTTCTGGCGACCACCTGCCTGTGTGGCCTGAGCCTGCCAGCAGGTGCCGGGCCGGTTGTTTTGCAGGACGGCAAAGCTCCCGCCGATGCCATGGTCGACACCAGCAAGCTGGTGACGCTGGAGCACCAGGACACGATCCCGGTCGATGAGCTCATCCACTGGGACAAGCCAGCCGCAACCGCCTCTCAAGGCCGAGCCTCATCGGCCACAGCAGCCCAGGCCGCAGCCTCCTCCCCTGCCAAGCCAGCACAAGCGGCTGCCAGCGCGGCCACAGCGGCAAGCACCCAACAGCCCACCGTGGGCGACGAGCTGCGCAAAAACATCAAGGAGAGCGTGCGACCGGTGTATGAGCAACTGCTTGAGTCCGGCGCCATCGATGCCGTGCACGATGTGAAAGAAAGTCTTGGGCTCAACAAAGGCCAGTGGAACGACCCAGCCCAGGCCAGCGGCCAACCCAAGGCGACCAACCAATGGGACACACCCGAAGCCTTCCAGCCACCCAGAACCGCGGCCCAGGCGCAGATGGACCGCGAGCTGGCGGGCATGATGCGCGAGAAACTGATTGACCAGATCACCCCGTGGGTGATTGGGCTGGTGGGCTTGTACATCCTGGCTTATCTGACCAAGCTGCTGTACGGTTATGTGCGCTGGAAGTCGGCCCGCCGTGTCGAACAACGCATCCATCGTGCCAAACGCCAGGCCGCACGCAGCCAGCGCAGCGCCCGCGCGCCCGGCAGCCCACCCACCCACCAGGCACCGCTGGAGTCCGACAAGCCGGTTTGACTCGGTTGTTGTCGCCAGGGCAACTGTCTTAAATAGTGCAGCGGCTTTCCTTGATCCAGCACAGGTTCGACGGCCAGAATCAGGGTCAAAATGGCGCCCGATTGACACTCAGGAGCCCCGACATGAGCCCAACGGACTCGCAACTTGCCGCCTTCAAAGCCATCCGACAAGAAGCCCAAAGCCTGATGCGGACCCGCCTGACCAGCGAGGTGCGCGACAGCCTGGAACGCATCCTGCACATCACCCGCGTCCAGATCAATGCGGGCAATGCCGCGCTGCAGGCACAGGACAACCCCGCCCCAGCCAAACCCCAGGGACTGCAGGAGCGGCTGAGTCAGACGCCCTCGGAGAAACGCTCCAGAATCATCTGGGTGGTGGTGATCGCGCTGTGGGTGGTGGTGGGCTACATCGGTAGCCAGAACATCAAACAAATCCTGCAAATCCCACCTGAGACCGCGCAGGCGGCAGAGGCTGATCCCGCTGTCGAGGCACCAGCGACCGCGCCCCCTGAAGCGGCAGCCGAACCCGCTCAAAAGACTTCCAAATAAATAGCAACCAGCCCTTATTCAATCAGGGCTGGAGGCACAAAACCCTTCAACAGGGTCAGAACGGCATCTTGGGCATGCCGCCCATGCCCTTCATGCCACCCAGGCGCTTCATCATCTTCATCATGCCGCCGCCCTTCATCTTTTTCATCATGTCCTGCATCTGCTCAAACTCCTTGAGCATGCGGTTGACCTCCTGCACCTGAACGCCCGCACCGGCGGCAATACGGCGCTTGCGGGTGGCTTTGATCAGCTCGGGTTTGCGCCGCTCCAGCGGCGTCATGCTGTGGATGATGCCTTCCTTGCGTTTGATGTCTTTCTCGACCCGGCCCATGTCGACCTGACCGGCCTTGGCCGCCATCGCGGTGGGCAACTTGTCCATCAGGCTGGACAGCCCCCCCATCTGTTTCATCTGCTGGATCTGGCTTAAAAAATCATTGAGGTCAAAGCTGGCACCACTCTTGACCTTGGCCGCCAGCTTCTGCGCGCTGGCCATGTCCACCCCGGCGGTCACCTGCTCCACCAGCGCCAGGATGTCGCCCATGCCCAGCACACGGCCGGCATGGCGGTTTGCATCAAACACCTCCAGGCCGTCGAGTTTTTCGCTGGTGCCAGCAAACTTGATCGGTGCACCGGTGATCTGGCGCACCGAGAGTGCCGCACCACCACGTGAATCACCATCGAGCTTGGTCAGGATGATGCCGGTCAGCGGCAGTGCCTCCTTGAAGGCTTTGGCGGTGTTGATCGCGTCCTGGCCTTGCATGGCATCGACCACAAACAGGGTTTCCACCGGGTGGATCCCCGCGTGCAACTCACGGATTTCGCGCATCAAGGCCTCGTCAATCGCCAGGCGACCGGCGGTGTCGACCAGCAGCACGTCGAAGAAGTGTTTTTTGGCGTAGTCGAGTGCGGCCAGGGCAATGTCCACCGGCTTCTGGTCCGGTGTGCTGGCAAACCACTCGGCACCGGCCTGTTTGGTCACGGTCTTGAGCTGTTCAATCGCAGCCGGGCGGTACACGTCACCGGAGACGGTGAGCACCTTCTTGCCACGCTTCTCCATCAAATGTTTGGCCAGCTTGGCGGTGGTGGTGGTTTTACCCGCACCCTGCAGACCCGCCATCAGGATCACTGCTGGCGGTTGGGCCGCCAGGTTGATGTCGGCCACACCGTCGCCCATGGTGGCGGCGAGTTCCTTGTTGACGATGGCCACCAGCGCCTGACCCGGGGTGAGTGAACCCAGCACCTCCTGGCCCAGCGCCTTCTCCTTGACCCGGGCAATGAAGTCGCGCACCACCGGCAAGGCCACATCGGCCTCGAGCAGGGCCATGCGCACTTCGCGCAACATGTCGGACACATTGGTCTCGGTAATGCGGGCCTGTCCGCGGATTTCCTTGACCAGGCGGGAGAGTTTGTCGGTGAGTGCTGAAGCCATAGGGGTGAATCCGACAAGCGGAACCTGAGTTGGCGCCATCAGGGGAAATGGCGGGTGACAAAACGCTAAACTGTAGCCATGATTTTACCCAGTGCTTCTCCTCTGACGTGGACACTGTCGCTGGCGGCGGCGGCGGCCTATGCGGTATCTGCCACGGGCGCCTCACGTGTCAACCAGATCTTGCCACGCATCACCGTCTGGCTGGCTTGGACCTTGCACGGCTGTTTGCTTGCCTGGGGCCTGTGGGGGGGTGAACGGCCGCTGTTTGGTTTTGCGCCAGCCTTGTCGATCACCGCGTGGTTGGTCGGGCTGGTGTATGCCGTGGAAAACGTGGTGTTTCCGCAGCTCAAAACACCGTGGATGTTGTCGGGCGGGGGTGCGGCGGCGGTGTTGCTGACGCTGGTGTTCCCGGGTGAGCCACTCAGCGCCCACCTGTCAGCCTGGCTGCCGTTGCATTGGGCGCTGGGCATCGCCTCCTATGGCCTGTTTGCGGTGGCGGTGATCCATGCTTGGATGATGACGCGTGCCGAGGCCCGCATCCGCAGTGCCTCGGGTGGTTTTGACGGCATGCCCCTGCTGACCATGGAGCGCCTCACCTTCCGTTTTGTGAATGTGGGTTTTGTGCTGCTGTCGGCTACCCTGATCGCTGGTTTCTTCTTTGGCTCACACCTGTACGGCAGCGCCCACGCGCTCAAGTGGGACCACAAGTCCATCTTCTCGGTCCTGTCCTGGTTGACCTTTGGTGTGCTGCTGATCGGGCGCGCACGCTTTGGCTGGCGGGGCCGCAAGGCGGTGCGGGTGTTGTATGTGGGTTCCGGTCTGCTGCTGCTGGCCTATGTGGGCTCACGCTTTGTGCTTGAGGTGATGCTGGAGCGAAGCTTGTGAAAGCCCTGCTCTTGCTGGCCGTGCTGCTGGCAGGCGTCTGGCTCTGGCGCCAACGCGGTGCAGCAGCCAACCTAGCCCAGCCACCCAAGACGCCCCTGCAGCAGGACATGCTGCGCTGCCACCAATGTGGCATGCACATTCCCAGTAGCGAGGCCGTCACCGGCGAGTTGGGCAGCTACTGCTGCGCAGAACATCTGCGCCTGTCCGAACCCTGACCCGCACATCTGCCAGTGACGCCCCTCTGGCTCCCTGTTTCACCCGCCGCTGACCCAGGCGCAGACCACCCGCAGGAATTCGAGCGTTTGTGGCGCGGCTTCATGACCGCCCGCGCCACCCTGGGTGGGGTGCTGGTGGCGTTCCAAGGCAGTGTTTGGGTGCTGCTACCGCAGTCGGGCAGCACACTGTTGTGGATTTGTCTGGCCTATTTTGCCGCTGCCCTGACGGTGCGCTTGACCACCCACCCGCAGCAGTTGCAACCGGCACTGGACGCACAATGGCTGCGCACCGTGGGCGTGGATGTGCTGACCTTTGCCGTCTTGCAGATGTTGCAAGGTGGGGCCATCAATTACGCGCCCTTGTTTGCCTTGCCGGTGCTGATGGTCAGCGTGCTGGGCTCGATGCTGCTGGCCATGGCCACGGCCGCCTGCATCACCCTGCTGCTGTTTGCCCATGCGCTGTGGTTGCTGCTCCAGAACACGGGTGATGTTGGCACCATTTTTCTGCAGGCAGCCCTGACTGGTGCGGGTTGTTTTGCTATTGCTTTTATATCAAACCAGCTCGCCACACGGCTCGCCAGTGTCGAGCTGCGGGCGCAACGCAACCAACTGGCTGCTACCGAACAGCGCCAGGTGAACGAGCTGGTGATCCAGTCGCTGACCGAAGGTGTGCTGGTGGTGGACGAACATGGCAAGGTGCGCTCGGCCAACCCGGCGGCCTGCCTGCTGCTCGGCACCCAAGCCCCGACCAGTGAACTCGACTTGGGCCACCATCCGGGCGCGCAGGCGCTGATGCAGCTGATCGAGACCAGTTTTGTCAGCCAAGCGCCGCAGCAGGCAGACATCAGCCTGCGCCAGCCCGGGCGCAGCACACGAAGGCTGCGGGTACGCACCCAGCTCACAGACAGCTCGCAGGACCGCGCCATGGGATTGTGTGTGGTGTTTTTGCAAGACCAGCGTGAGGTGCAGGCGCGCATACGTGCCGAAAAGCTGGCGGGCATGGGGCGCATGTCGGCCGCCGTGGCGCATGAAATACGCAACCCCCTGGCAGCCATCACCCAAGCCAACGCGCTGCTGGCCGAGGAACTGAGCGACCCGGCTCAGCAACGCCTGGCACAGATGGTGGGGCAAAACGCCTTGCGCCTGGAAAACATCGTCCAGGATGTGCTGCACCTGACCCATGCGGATGCGGCAGGCGGCAACGACTCGGCGCAGCCGCTGGACCTGTGCGAGAGTACCGAGCGGATCTGTCGCGACTGGCGCAGCCAGCATGCGGTGGCCGACAGATTGCGGGTGAGCCTGCCAACTGACCTGCCCAAGGTCTGGTTTGATGTGGAGCATTTGCGCCGGGTGCTGATCAACCTGCTGGACAACGCGCTGCGTTATGCCAGCTCCCAGCCTGCCAGCATGCAGGTGAGTGTGGCACTGACAGAGCCCGGTTCGCCGCAACGCGGGGTGATGCTGCGGGTGTGGAGTGATGGCGCGGGACTGGACAGCTCGATGGAGCAGCATTTGTTCGAACCCTTTTTTTCAACCGAGAGCCGCTCCAGCGGGCTCGGGTTGTATATTTGCCGGGAGCTGTGCGAAAGTCACGGCGCAAGCATCTCCTACGAACGCAGCGAAAGACCCTTGGCCCATCAGACCCAGCCCGGCAATGAATTCAGTGTCACCTTCAGGTTGGCACCCAGCCCTATCAGTACACCATGACCATCTCAGTCAGTCCGGCCCACATTCTGGTGGTTGATGACGAGCCCGATCTGCGCACGCTGTACGAGTTGACACTGCTGCGTGAAGGGCATCGGGTCGACACCGCAGACAACCTGCAGCAGGCGCAAGCACTGCTGGCCACACACCACTTTGATGTGGTGATCACCGACATGCGCCTGCCTGATGGCTTGGGCATGTCCTTGCTGCACCACATCAAAGCGCAGGGGCGCGAGGAACGCAGCATCGTCATCACCGCTTACGGCTCAGCACAAAACGCGGTAGAGGCCCTCAAGGCCGGGGCTTTTGATTACCTGACCAAACCGGTGGACCTGAAGCAGTTTCGCGCGGTGGTGACCTCGGCCATCCGCAGTGTGGCCGAGGTCACCACAGACACCGCTCCCTCCAGCAGGTCAAACGTGGGCGCAGCGGCCGGGGCCCTGGGGCAGCGGGCGCTGGACCGGCTGATTGGGCAATCAGACTGCATGCAGCAGATCAAGGCCCGTATCCTGAAAGTGGCCACCAGCATGGCGCCGGTGATGGTGACCGGTGAGTCTGGCACCGGCAAGGAACTGGTGGCTTACGCCATCCACGCCAACAGCCACCGCGTCAAAGGGCCTTGGGTCGCGGTGAACTGCGGCGCCATCCCCGAGACCCTGCTGGAGGCCGAGTTTTTTGGTGCCCGCAAAGGCGCCTACACCGGCGCCACCCAGGACCGTGAGGGCTTCTTCCAGGCCGCCCGTGGCGGCACCCTGTTTCTGGACGAGATCGGCGACCTGCCACTGCCGATGCAGTCCAAACTGCTGCGTGCGATTCAGGAACGGCGCATTCGCCCCCTGGGTTCCAACCAGGAAGAGGTAGTGGACGTGCGCATTGTCAGCGCCACCCACAAACATCTGGCGCAGGAGGTTCAGAACGGGAACTTCCGGCAGGACCTGTTTTTCCGGCTCAATGTGATTGACCTGGTGATCGCCCCCTTGCGCGAACGCACGCAGGATCTGCCCGAGCTGTGCCAGGCCCTGCTGACACGGATTGCGCAGGAATCAGACATGCCAACCCCCGTTCTGTCCAAGGAGATGCTGCGCGAGCTCTCAAGCCTGCCCCTGCCGGGCAATGTGCGGGAGCTGGAGAACCTGCTGTACCGTGCGGTCGCCTTGGGGGATGGTCAAAGTTTGCAGCTGGATCGGCCCATGCAGTTCTCGCCCGCCGTCAACGACTCGACACTGGATGCCCCCGAGTTTGATCTGCCATCACCAGACCTGTCTGAGACTGGCAGATTGGATCAACGCCCCGACGACCTGCAAACCCAGCTCGACATGCTCGAGCGTGCGTTGCTGGTGCAGGCGCTGCAAGCCACACAGTTCAACCGCACTGCGGCAGCCGCCCGACTGGGTCTGAACCTGCGGCAAATACGCTACCGCATGGCGCGGCTCAAAATAGATGCCCCAAGCAACGACGAGCGCACAGATGACAGCCTCTGAGCCTGTGCTGAGCCAGCCTGACGACCGTTTGTGGCGCGATGGTTGGTACCGTTTTGCCGCACACCAACCCTCTCCGAACTACGGCCCTCGCCCCAGCGGCAGCTGCATCGATCTGATTGTGTTGCACTCCATCAGCCTGCCACCAGGCCAGTATGGCGGTGATGAAGTGCAGCAGCTGTTCACCAACCAGCTGGACTGGCAGGCACACCCTTATTTTGAGAGCATCCGCGGGCTCACGGTGTCGTCCCATTTTTTCATCCGACGCAGTGGTGAACTCTGGCAGTTTGTCAGTTGTGATGACCGGGCTTGGCATGCTGGTGTCTCCAGCTACCGGGGGCGCAGCAACTGCAATGACGACAGCATCGGCATCGAGCTCGAAGGGCTGGAAGGTACACGTTTTGAACCCGCGCAATACGCCACGCTGGCGGCTGTGTGTGCCAGCATCCTGCAGCATTACCCCGTCCACCATCTGGCCGGACACGAGCACATTGCACCGGGGCGCAAAGGCGACCCCGGCCCTGGCTTTGACTGGTTGCATCTGCAAAAAACACTGGCCCTGGGTTCAAGTTATTTGCCTCAGGGGCTTCAAGGCTGAAGCGGTCCGCAGGTAAAGCTGTGCTGATGCGCAACAATGTCAACTTCCTGACAGTTTGATCCCTGAATTTCTTTCCATTTGCCGTGTCAGCTCTCATAATTCACGGATTGGAAATGACTATGCTGTTCTGGGACAAAAAAGTTTTACACCCCGCCAGTTTGCTTTCGCTTTTGGACCTGCCAACGTCGCCTGCGGCAGCACGTCTTTTGGCACCCTTTGTCGCCTTGCCCACCAGCGCAAGCACCGCCAAAACCCAACCCGATTTCACAACACAGGCTTGCGAAACTCTCGCGCCATGGGCTTGTGCACCCCTATTCACAGCGCTGGGCTTGACCCAGGCAGATGAATCGCTCTATGCCCAATCATTGGCATAGTGTGTCCTTTGCATCTCGACCAAGGAGAAGACGATGGCAACTGCAAAAAAAGCACCCGTAAAGAAAGCTGCTCCAGCAGCCAAGGCCACCGCGGCCAAGGCACCTGAGGCAATCAAGAAAGCTGCGCCGGTCAAAGCCGCCGCACCAGCGGCAAAGGTCGCTGCACCGGCCAAAAAAGTAGCCGCAGCGCCCAAACCGGCCGCAGCCGCCAAGAAGGCCGCCGCCCCTGCCAAAAAAGTGGCGCCCGTCGCCAAAACCGCACCGGCCAAGAAGGCAGCTCCAGCTAAAAAAGTAGCCGTCGCACCTGCAGCCGTCAAAAAGGCAGCGCCCAGCAAAAAAGCTGCGGCCCCCGTCAAAGCAGTCGCTCCCGCCAAGAAAGCCGTGCCAGCCAAAAAGGCAAGCGTTGCAGCAGCACCCGCAGCGGCCAAAAAGCCAGCTCCGAGCAAAAAAGCGGCTGCACCTGCGAAGGCTGCAGCACCTGCTGCCAAAGCGGCCAAAACCAGCGCCAGCAAACCCGCTGCCGCCTCAAAAACCAAACTCAATCCGCAAGCAGCCTGGCCTTTTCCGACAGGCAACAAGCCCTGAGTGGTGTGAGTGCGATCCAGCCCAGCCTGCAGCCTTCTGGCTGCAGGCTTTTTTTTGTGGGTCAGGGATAAAAAGCCAGCAAACGGTAACCCACCACCGCTGGTGCAGAAGTCTCAATTTGGAGACGCAGGTTGACCCGTACTGGCCACTCTGCGTGGGCTGTCAAATGGTCGGCAGTCGCAGCAAGCTCAGCTGGCGACAACACCCGGCGCACCACCGCTTGCTCTTGCGCGTCGGTCAGCGTCAACTCGACACTGGGCATGGCCAGCCTCAAGTCAGAGGTGTTTTTGAGGGTAAAACTCAAGCGGTAGTGGTCTGACGCCCCTTGGCTGAACACCGCCGAGTCAATGGCAATGGACTCAATCTGCGCCAAGGGCGCCACAGAACACTGCAAGAGCTTGCAGACCGATTCCAACGCGGGTTGCCACGGAGGTCGTGCAGCAGCCAGCCGATCATGGTCCTGATACACCCATTGGCCAGCCAGCACCAGCAACAACAAGCCACCCAATCCAGCCCACACCCCCCTCGACCAAGCATAGACCCCGACCGATGATCGGGCGCTATCACGCATAAAAGACAGGGGCAAGACCGGGTCCTGAGTGGCCTGTGCCACTGAACCATCAGGCGGCGCTTGAACCTCTGGAACCAGCTCGTCGGCATCCAGACTTGAGGTTGTCTCCTCGGGTATGGACACATTGGAAGAAGACAGCTGCGCTGACTCTGGCACCAGCGCAACATCGTCTTGTGAGACCGCAGCGTCCAAACTACCCAGTCCGCTTGCTTGACCCATGGCCGGACCGATGTGCTGCTCCGGCTCCGGTTCTGGTTCTGGTTCTGGTTCTTGGAGATCGTGAGGCTGCTCTTGGTCTTGTTCGCCCCCTTGCCCCAAAACGTCTTGCACGGGTGCTTCTGGAGACAGATCTACGGACTCCGAAGCCGCGTCGTTGACCCGAAGCTCGGGCTCGGTGGAAGCCTCCATCAAATGTTGGGTGGCGTCAAAAATCTCGCCACATTGGCCACACTTGACCCAGCCTTGAGAAATTCGCAGCTGATCTGGCACCACCTTGTACAAGGTGGTGCAGGCCGGGCAACGTGTCAGAAGGCTCATGAACGGTGAGGATAGTGACCGTTGCGCCAGGCTGTCAACGCGCGGCGGTCATCAGTATCCAGCCATCCTCTTGGTCCGCCACTTGCAGGGCGCAATAAGGCGCATAGGCGGCCTTGAGTTCATCCGCCTGGCGCTCCAGAATACCGGCCAGCACCAGGTGCCCGCCTTCAGCCACGCGCGACCACAACAGCGGGGCCAGCACTTTCAAGGGTGTTGCCAGAATGTTGGCCAACACTGTCTGATACGTGCCTGAGACCATTTCCGGCAGACCGGCACGCAAGCTGACCTGGTTGGCCTGTGCGTTCAAATCCGTGGCATCCACCGCCGCCGTGTCAATGTCGACCGCATCCACGTCTGTGGCACCGAATTTGGCCGCACCCACGGCCAAGATGCCGGACCCACAGCCGTAATCCAGCACCCGGGACAAAGCGGCGCTGTTGCAATGGCGCGCAATCCAGCGCAGACACATACGGGTGGTGGGGTGTGTGCCGGTGCCAAATGCCAAGCCGGGGTCAAGCCGGATCACCACCCGCGCCTGTGCAGGCGGTTCGTGCCAGGTCGGGACAATCCAGAACTCAGGGGTGATCTCCACCGGCGCAAACTGGGACTGGGTCAACCGGACCCAGTCCTGCTCGGGGACATGGTCGATGCCCAGCAACTCACAACCTGCAAAAAAGTCCTGGGCCTGCAAGAGTTGCAAGGCGCTTTGTGCCTGGGCCTGCTCATGAAACAGCGCCAACACCCGTGACCGCTGCCAACCGTCTTTGGGTGGTGGCATGCCGGGCTCACCAAACAAGGCCTGTTCGGCGTCCGTCTGAGCGTCCGCATCCTCCACACTGACACTCAGGGCGTCGAGTGCATCGAGTGCGTCACTCAGCAGCTCAACCCGATCTTCCGGGCACATCAATCGCAACTCAAACATGCACAACCTTCATTTGCGGGCGTGATCGGCCAACCAGCCTTCGAGGTAGTGGATGTTGGTACTGCCCTCCATGAACTTGGCATCCACCATCAACTCACGATGCAAGGCGATGTTGGTGTTGATCCCTTCCACCACCGTCTCACCCAGCGCCGTGCGCATACGCGCCAGTGCTTGTTCACGGGTATCACCATGAGCAATCACCTTGCCAATCATCGAGTCGTAATTCGGTGGCACAAAATAATTGGTGTACACATGGGAGTCGACCCGGATGCCCGGACCACCGGGCGGGTGCCACATGGTGATGCGCCCAGGTGACGGCATGAAGTTGTAGGAATCTTCCGCATTCAAACGACACTCGATGGCATGGCCCCGAATCTGGATCTGACGCTGGGTGAACGGTAGTTTCTCACCAGCGGCCACCATGATCTGGGTCCGCACGATATCGACACCGGTGGTCATTTCGGTGACCGGGTGCTCCACCTGGACACGGGTGTTCATCTCGATGAAGTAAAACTCACCGTCCTCGTACAGAAACTCGAACGTGCCAGCGCCACGGTAACCAATGCGCTTGCAGGCCGCCACACAACGTTCCCCAATGCGCTCGATGACCTTGCGCGGGATGCCCGGCGCGGGCGCCTCTTCAATCACTTTTTGGTGGCGCCGCTGCATCGAGCAATCGCGCTCACCCAGGTACACCGCGTTCTTGTACTTGTCGGCAATGATCTGGATTTCGATGTGACGCGGGTTCTGCAGGTATTTCTCCATGTAGACCGCCGCGTTGTTGAAGGCCGCACCGGCCTCGGCCTTGGTCATCTGCACCGCATTGACCAGGGCAGCCTCGGTGTGCACCACCCGCATGCCACGCCCGCCACCGCCACCGGCGGCCTTGATGATCACCGGGTAACCGATGGTTTTGGCCATGCGTTTGATCTGCACCGGGTCATCCGGCAGCTCGCCTTCCGAGCCTGGCACACAAGGCACACCCGCCTTGATCATGGCCTGCTTGGCAGAGACTTTGTCACCCATGATGCGGATGGACTCCGGCGTGGGCCCGATGAACTGGAAACCACTGCGCTCCACACGTTCAGCAAAGTCGGCGTTTTCGCTCAGAAACCCGTAACCCGGGTGGATGGCCTCGGCATCGGTCACCTCGGCGGCCGAAATGATGGCGGGCATGTTCAGATAACTCAAGCCAGATTGCGCTGGCCCGATACAAACAGCCTCCTCGGCCAACTTGACATACTTGGCTTCGCGATCTGCCTCCGAGTACACCATGACCGCCTTGATGCCCATCTCTCGACAGGCACGCTGGATCCGCAAGGCGATTTCGCCACGATTGGCGATCAGAATTTTTTTAAACATGGGTGACGCCCGGCATCATTCGATGATGAACAAGGGTTGACCGTATTCCACAGCCTGACCGTTGTCAGCGAGGATGCGCTTGATCGTGCCACTCTTGTCGGCTTCAATTTCATTGAGGATTTTCATCGCCTCAATGATGCACAAGGTGTCACCTTCTTTGACGGCGTCGCCAATTTCCACAAAGGACTTCGCACCAGGTGATGCCGAACGGTAAAAAGTGCCCACCATCGGCGACTTGGTCACATGACCTGTTTCAGCCACCTCGGCTGGCGCAGCAGGACTGGCCGACTCCACAGACACAGCAGGTGCCGCTGCGGGCGCCATCGCGGTCGGCGCAGCGGTTTGAACATACTGAGGGACCATCGTGCCGCCCTTGACAATGCGGACTTTGCCTTCGGCCTCGGTGATTTCGAGTTCTGAGACGTTTGATTCTGACACCAGGTCGATCAAGGTTTTGAGTTTTCTAAGGTCCATGACTTCTCCAACGAACGGTAAGGAAATTTGGTTGACAGAGCTTCAATTTCCACTAACTCATTGCAAATTGCTGTCAAATCAACCCAAGACACACTATTTTACAACCAGAACAGCGTGCTCACGATGACTCAATCTGCCGCCATGCGGCCAGATCCCTGGGGGTTAACTGGCCTATTTTACGGTGCCGCACATCGCCTGCAGGCCCAAACACCACAGTAAATGGCAATCCGCCACTCACATTGCCCAGTGACCGACTCAGGTCTGTGCCCTCAAAACCGGCCATGGCAACCGGAAAAACCAGGGGACTGCGAGCCAGAAATCGCTTCACAGGTACCAGCTGATCCACAGCCAAACCCAGAACTTGCCAACTTTTGGAAACATTTTCTGCATAGAAGGCATTCAGTAGCGGCAACTCAGCCAAACAAGGTGGGCACCAAGTGGCCCAAAAATTCACCACCAAAGGTTTGCCCTTGAACCCCGCCATGGCAAGGGGCGAGCCGTCCACCTGCTTGAACTGCAACTGCCAGAAAGCTTGCTCTGCGGAGGTCAAGGACGGCTTGACCTCTGTTGTGCGCCCCATGACGCCAGCTGCACCACCTGCCGCCAATATCACGCCCGCCGCCGTCAGCCAGGACCTGCGCGAACAACCCGTCGACTGCAGCGGGGTCATGCCACCACCTCCCCAAGCAAGCGACGCAAAGCCCGGATATCACCACGTGGTGCACGCCCTTTGGCGTCGGGCAACAAGGCACCACGCACATCGTCACGGTCGTAAATCATCAAATGCACACCCACTTCTTCGTTCAAATCAGCACAAAACGCATGAACACTCAAGGCCTCCACGCTGTCACCGTTGAAGCCCGTCACTGTGCGCGGCACATAACTGACCCGTTTGTCGATCAGCGCAATTTCGGCAGATTTGCAATCGTCACAAAACAATTGCAAGTAAATGTCGGACAAACGTGTGGCCGTGCCAAGCCACACCGCCCCGCCCAGATGGGGACGAAATTCCTGCAAACGATCCATCCAGACCAGCGCCAAACGGCGCAGCGCCAGCAGCTCCTGCGGCTGGGTGTCGGCACAGAACACCGCGATGTAATCACGCACCGCATCCTCCACCAGCTCGTTGCCTGGCAACGCCACCCTGGCAGGCAAACCCATGGTCTTGACCGCACGGCGCTTGGCCGGGCCATACTCCAGACCCTCCTCCACCACCCAACGCGCCGCTTGTGCGGCGATCTCGCTTTGAACATCATTCATAGAAGGTGGATTCTGCCCTGATTCAAAACGCTGCCAGATTGTGGGGAGAGCAAGTGCCTGTGTACGGGTCTTTAAAATCCACCGATGCACATTCATATTCTGGGTATTTGCGGCACATTCATGGGCGGCTTGGCCGCCTTGGCGCGGGAGGCGGGTCACCGGGTTACCGGTTGTGATGCGGGGGTCTACCCCCCCATGAGTGACCAGTTGCGCGCCCTGGGCATCGAGCTCATCGAAGGTTTTGGCGCCGAACAACTGAGCTTGCAACCAGACCTGTTTGTGGTGGGCAATGTGGTCAGCCGCGCCCGCCTGGGCGACGGCACCCCGAAATTCCCGTTGATGGAAGCGATCCTGGACGCTGGTCTGCCCTACACCAGCGGCCCACAGTGGCTCAGTGAACACATTTTGCAGGGACGCCATGTGGTGGCGATTGCGGGCACCCACGGCAAAACCACCACCACCGCCATGACCACCTGGATCCTGGAACAGGCGGGCTTGATGCCCGGTTTTCTGGTGGGTGGGGTGCCACTGAATTTTGGCGTCTCGGCCCGACTCGGCCAGGGCAAGGCCTTTGTGATCGAAGCGGACGAGTACGACACCGCGTTTTTCGACAAACGCAGCAAGTTTGTGCACTACCGCCCGCGCACTGCAGTGCTCAACAACCTGGAGTTCGACCACGCCGACATCTTTGAGAATCTGGCGGCGATTGAGCGCCAGTTTCACCATTTGGTGCGCACCGTCCCGGGCACAGGTGCCCACGGCAGCGGTCGGGTGGTGGTCAACGGGCTGGAGGAAAGCCTGGCCCGGGTCTTGCACCAGGGCTGCTGGAGTGAAGTGCGCAGCTTTGGCGCGGCAGTCAGCGACTTTGCCGCCGCTGGCCCGGCGCATGACTTTGATGTGTTGCACCAGGGCCGGGTGGTCGGCCATGTCAGCTGGGGCCTGACCGGTGTGCACAACCAGCTCAACGCGCTGGCGGCGATCGCGGCGGCCGAGCATCTGGGCGTGGCGCCCGACACAGCAGCAACAGCACTGGGCAGTTTCGAGAACGTCAAACGGCGCATGGAAGTGCGTGGCACCGTGTCGGTCGGTGATGCAGGCAAGGTCACGGTGTATGACGACTTTGCGCATCACCCAACCGCCATCCGCACCACCCTCGACGGTCTTCGCAGCAGCTTGAGCCCCGGAGAACGCATCCTGGCGATGTTCGAGCCGCGCTCCAACACCATGAAACTCGGCACCATGAAGGCGCTGCTGCCCTGGAGCCTGGAAAGTGCCGACCTGTCGTTTTGCCACAGCGCCGGGCTCGGCTGGGATGCCGCGGGTGCCCTGGCGCCGATGGGTGACAAGGTCCTGGTGAGTGACCAACTCGACGAGCTGGTCAGCGCCGTCGCGCGCGTCGCCCGCGCGGGCGACCACATCGTGTGTATGAGCAACGGCGGCTTTGGTGGCGTGCATACCAAGCTGCTCAAAGCACTGCAAGAAAAATAGCTACCAGCCATTGATACATAAGGGGCAGAAGCCAAAAATGCATTGGTCTTGATGCACAAAGGCCTGACACGCCCGCTGCACCCCAGCAGATACATCCCGGAGTTTTTTTGCTGAGCGGGCGCCACACCCGCCTCAGCACACGATACCTTGTCAGATCAGCGTGCGCGGCGTTGCAACACCGCTTGCGACAACACTTCCAGCGTTTGCAGGGAATCGTCCCAACCCAGGCAGGCGTCGGTGATGCTCTGACCATAAGCCAGTTTGTCGGTCTTGTCCTTGCCTGGGGTGAACTTCTGTGCCCCCGCATTCAGGTGGCTTTCGACCATCACACCAAACACTTGCCGGGAGCCTGAGCTCAACTGCGCAGCAATGTCGCGTGCCACCTCCAGCTGTTTCTCGTGTTGTTTGCTGCTGTTGGCGTGGCTGCAATCCACCATCAGCGTCTGCGGCAACTTGGACTTGGCCAGCTCGGCACAGGCCTGGGCCACACTGGCGGCGTCGTAATTGGGCGCCTTGCCACCACGCAGGATCACGTGGCAGTCCTTGTTGCCCTTGGTCTGGACAATCGCCACCTGACCGTTTTTGTGCACCGACAAAAAGTGGTGGCCACCGGCGGCGGCGTGGATGGCGTCGGTGGCAATCTTGATGTTGCCGTCGGTGCCGTTCTTGAAACCAATCGGCGCCGACAGGCCCGAGGCCAGCTCGCGGTGCACCTGGCTCTCGGTGGTACGCGCACCAATCGCGCCCCAGGAGATCAGGTCACCCAGGTATTGCGGGGAGATCACATCGAGGAACTCGCTGGCGGCGGGTAGGCCCAGGCGGTTGATGTCGATCAACAACTGGCGCGCGATACGCAGGCCTTCGTCAATGCGGAAACTCTCGTCCAGGTACGGGTCGTTGATCAGACCCTTCCAGCCCACGGTGGTGCGGGGTTTCTCAAAATAGACCCGCATCACAATTTCGAGCGAGTCGGCGTATTTGTCGCGCTGCACTTTGAGCTTGCGGGCGTACTCCAGCGCTGCGGCCGGGTCGTGGATGGAGCATGGGCCAATCACCACCAGCAGCCGGTCATCCTTGCCGCCCATGATGTGGTGAATGTTGCGCCGGGTGGTGCTGATCATCTTTTCCACCGGTGTGCCATGGATTGGGAAAAACCGGATCAGGTGTTCTGGGGGAGGTAACACGGTGATGTCCTTGATGCGTTCGTTGTCGGTCTCACCGGTTCTGTCGGTGGTGTTCACGTTCAAAGAACTGGCCCAGGCATCCTGGTCGGGAGAAGCAACAGCTTTGGCATTCATGGAAGGTTTCCTTGCAAGGTTGACATCAAAAACACAAAAAAAAACCGCCGGGTTGGCCGGCGGTTGGGAGGAATCAGGACGTTTTATCTGGGTACGTTCAGGACTCTCGGCCGCCGAAAGGGCTGGAGAACCAAAAGTAGCTAAAGAAAAAGGTCACAGATAACATGGTCAAGACTGTAGCACAGTCGCCAGGGGTGTCAGGCGGTGCCGCCCACGGTCAGGCCGTCGATGCGCAAGGTCGGTTGCCCGACGCCCACCGGCACACTCTGGCCTTCCTTGCCGCAGGTGCCCACACCGCTGTCGAGTTTCATGTCGTTGCCGATCATGCTGACGCGCTTGAGGCATTCCGGCCCGCTGCCCACCAGGGTCGCGCCCTTGACCGGGTACTGGATCTTGCCGTTCTCCACCCAGTAGGCCTGGCTGGCAGAGAACACAAACTTGCCCGAGGTGATGTCCACCTGCCCGCCGCCAAAGTTGGTGGCGTACAAGCCTTTTTTGATGCTGGCGACAATTTCCTCAGGCGCTTTGTCACCACCAAGCATGTAGGTATTGGTCATGCGCGGCAGCGGCACATGGGCGTAACTCTCGCGCCGACCATTGCCGGTGGGCGCCACACCCATCAGGCGCGCGTTCATCGCGTCCTGGATGTAGCCTTTGAGGATGCCGTCTTCAATCAGCACATTACACGCGCTGGCATTGCCTTCGTCGTCCACATTGAGGCTGCCACGGCGGTCTGCCAGGGTACCGTCGTCGAGCACGGTCACACCTTTGGCGGCCACGCGCTGGCCGATACGGCCGCTGAACGCGCTAGAGCCTTTGCGGTTGAAGTCGCCTTCGAGGCCGTGGCCAATGGCTTCATGCAGCAGGATGCCGGGCCAGCCCGGGCCCAACACCACGGTCATTTCACCAGCCGGTGCCGGACGGGCTTCTAGGTTGGTCAAGGCTGCACTAACCGCCTCGTCCACATACTTTTCAATCAGGGCATCATCAAAATAGGCAAAACCAAAACGACCGCCACCACCGGCCGAGCCAACCTCACGACGGCCTTTCTGCTCGGCAATCACCGTCACACTCAAACGCACCAGCGGGCGCACATCGGCGGCCAGGGTGCCGTCGGCACGCGCCAGCAACACCACATCGTGTTCGGCTGCCAAGCCAGCCATGACCTGCGCCACGCGCGGGTCCTTGGCGCGGGCGAGTTTTTCCACCTTTTCCAGCAGGGCCACCTTGGCGGCACTGTCCAGGCTGGCAATCGGGTCTTGGCCACCGTACAACGAGCGCGAAGACGCTATTTTTTTGGAAGCTACTCGTGCCTTCCTGCCAAGGGCTGCAGCTGAAATGGTCCGTACCGTGTTGGCGGCATCCATGAGCGAGGCCTCGGAGATATCGTCCGAATAAGCAAAGGCGGTTTTTTCGCCACTGACCGCGCGCACACCCACTCCCTGATCGATGGAGAACGAGCCGGTCTTGACAATGCCTTCTTCCAGGCTCCAGCCCTCGCTGCGGGTGTACTGAAAATACAGGTCGGCTTCGTCGACCTGGTGCGCCTTGATGGCCGCCAGGGCCCGGCTCAGATGGGTTTCATCGAGCCCAAACGGGGTCAACAACAGAGACTTGGCAACGCCCAGGCGTGCAATGGTGGGTTCACGTGAAATCATGCCCTGGATTCTAGGGCTTGGGGTCCTGGGCGGCCGACGCCGCAAGTCCGCAACCCCAAGGACCTTGCGGCATCCCTCAGGACTGGACCAGCCGACGCGACTTGGCAATCGACATCAGAATGCCCAGGCCCAGCCCGAGTGTCACCATCGCGGTGCCACCATAACTGATGAACGGCAGTGGCACCCCCACCACCGGCAAGATGCCGCTGACCATGCCCATGTTGACAAAGGCGTAACAGAAAAAAATCATGGCCATGGCACCGGCCAGCAGCCGGGTGAACACGGTCGGGGCTTCGAGGGCGATGGCCAGCGCCCGCAGCACCAGGAAGATGAAGGCAGCAATCAGCAGCAGGTTGCCGACCAGGCCAAATTCTTCGGAAAACGCGGCAAAAATGAAATCGGTGGTGCGCTCTGGGATGAACTCCAGATGGGTCTGTGTGCCCTGCATGAAACCCTTGCCCCAGACCCCGCCCGAGCCGATGGCGATCATGCCCTGGATGATGTGAAAACCCTTGCCCAGCGGGTCGCGCGTGGGGTCCAGCAGGGTGCAAATCCGTTGCTGTTGGTAGTCGCGCAACATCACCCAGCGAACCCCGTCGGCGCACAACTGGGGCTCATACACCACCAGCAAGGTGATGCCAACCAAGCCCAGCAACAGCGGTGGCGCCACCAGCTTCCAGCTCAGTCCCGCAAAAAAGATCACCGACATGCCGGCCGCCAGCACCAGCAAGGAAGTGCCCAGGTCTGGCTGCTTCATGATCAAACCCACTGGCAGCGCCAGCAACAGCCCGGCCACCAGAAAGTCCAGTGGGCGCAACTGGCCTTCTCGCCGCTGGAACCACCAGGCCAGCATCAAGGGCATGGCAATCTTGAGGATTTCACTGGGCTGGATGATCACCCCGACATTGAGCCAGCGTGTGGCGCCTTTTTTGGTGATCCCCATCACGGCCACAGCAAGCAGCAGGGACACCCCCACCACATAGAGCGGCACCGCCAGACTCATCAAACGCTGCGGCGGTACTTGGGCCACCACAAACAAAATGGCACCAGCAATCAGCATGTTTCGCCCGTGGTCCATAAAACGGGTGCCGTGGTCATAACCCGAGGAGTACATGGTGAGCAGCCCCGCGCAGGCCAGCAAGATCACCCCAAAAGCCAACAGACCGTCAAAACCGGCCACCCAGGGGGCCAAGCGACGCAGCAGCGAGGGACGTTCAAAAGCGAAGGACATGTTGGGATTATCCGGTGCCAGAGCAGCTCACGCCGGCATGCGCAGCGGAATCGTGACAGGCCCGTCGTTCACCAGATGGACCTGCATGTCGGCACCAAACTCACCGGTCTGCACCACCGGGTGCAAACGGCGTGCCTGCGCCACCACATGCTCAAACCAGCGCCGGCCCTCATCGGGAGACGCGGCAGCGCTGAATCCTGGCCGGTTGCCGCCCGAGGTATCGGCGGCCAGCGTGAACTGGCTCACCAGCAACAGGCCCCCGGCATGCCCCTGACCGTCCATGTCCTGCAGGCTGTGGTTCATCTTGCCAGCGGCATCGCTGAAGATGCGCAACTTGAGGATCTTGGCCAGCATCCGGTCACACACGGCGGCGTTGTCGCCGGGCTCGGCACACAGCAGCACCAGCAGGCCAGCGTCAATCGCACCAATCACCTGACCAGCCACTTCGACACGGGCCGAGCGCACCCGCTGCAACACCGCGATCATGGGCGCCAGGCTTTCATCACACGCCATCCCATCCGCATGGCGCGGCAGGTGTTGGCAAACGTTTTGGAGGGATCAGTTGGGGTCTGCATGAGGGAGGCGTGTCGACAAGCTTTGGCAACGAAAGTTCTGGGAGGCAAACGAAACACTATATTTTATATAGCTTCTATCCCTTATCCAATAAGGGCTAGAGGCACAAAACACTCGCAACACAGCGCCCCATCCAAGCCCTTAGCCCAGGGTTACCCGTGCGAACTTGCGTTTGCCCACCTGCAGCACATAGGTGCCGGCGCCCAGCTTCAGGCCCTTGTCGCTGACCACATTGGCGTCGATGCGGACACCACCACCGTCGATCAGGCGGTTGCCTTCACCACTCGATGCGGCCAGCCCGGCCGATTTCAGCAAGGCACCAATGCCCAGCGCCGCACCACCTTCGCCCAGTGGCAGGCTGATTTCGGGGATCTCATCCGGGATACCGCCTTTGCTGCGGTTGATGAAGTCCTGTTCGGCCGCGTCGGCGGCGGCGGCCGAGTGGAAACGCGCGGTGATTTCTTTGGCCAGCGCCACCTTGGCGTCCTTGGGGTTGCGCCCGGCAGCCACCTCGGCCTTGAGGGTCGCAATCTGGGCCTCGGACTTGAAGCTCAAGAGCGTGTACCAGCGCCACATCAACACGTCGGAGATGCTCAGGCACTTGGCAAACATGGTGTTGGCGTCTTCGGAAATGCCGATGTAGTTGTTCTTGCTCTTGGACATCTTCTCGACGCCGTCCAGGCCTTCGAGCAGCGGCATGGTCAAAATGCACTGTGGCTCCTGGCCATACTCGGCCTGCAGCGTGCGGCCCATCAGCAAATTGAACTTCTGGTCGGTGCCACCCAGCTCCAGGTCACTCTTCAACGCCACGCTGTCATAACCCTGCATCAGCGGGTAAATGAACTCGTGCACGGCAATCGGCGTGCCGGCCTTGAAGCGGTCATGGAAGTCGTTGCGCTCCATCATGCGCGCCACGGTGTAACGGCTGGCCAGCTGAATCAGGCCACGAGCGCCCAGCGGGTCACTCCATTCGCTGTTGTAACGAATTTCGGTTTTGCTCGGGTCCAGCACCAGCGAGGCCTGGCGGTAATAGGTTTCGGCGTTGACCTTGATCTGCTCGGGGGTGAGTGGCGGGCGTGTGCTGTTGCGTCCCGACGGGTCACCAATCATGCTGGTGAAGTCACCAATCAAGAAGATCACCGTGTGGCCCAGGTCCTGCAGCTGGCGCATCTTGTTGAGCACCACGGTGTGGCCGATGTGGATGTCAGGCGCGGTGGGGTCCAGCCCGAGCTTGATGCGCAGTGGTGTGCCATTGGCGTGGGAACGCGCCAGCTTCTTGACCCACTCCTCTTGGGGGATCAATTCTTCACAGCCGCGCAGCGTCACCGCCAGCGCCTCACGGACGTGATCAGAAACGGTAAAGTCAGGGGTTTGGGTCGTAGTCATAAGGGTTTTCCCGCATGCATCCTGCGGGTAGGGGTTTATACTCAGTCGCTGTTTTAAGCGTGATTTTAAATGGGTGTTTTTCGGGGGTTTGAGCAGCTTTTGGTTGCACGCAATCCACGTACGCCAACAACAGGATGCTCCCTTGATCAACTCAGCCCTGAATCGTGGCCACGCCTTGCTGGTGAGCTCCGTGGCCACCGCCACCAAATACCCCAAACACCTTACCGCGATTGTCACTGCCACCTTGCTGGCAGGCGGCGGCGGCGCTTGGGCGCTGGCCTCGCTCGGGCCGGATGTGTCCGAGCTGCCAGTGCAGATGGTGCTGGAGGCGGTGCAACCCCAGTTGCCAACTGAGACGGCAGAACTTGGCGCCGCCTCCCTGAATCTCTACCGCTCAGACCTCACCCGCACCACCGACACCGCCGACACCTTGCTCAAGCGTTTGGGAGTGGATGATCCGCAGGCCGCGCAGTTCTTGCGCAGCAACCCGATGGTCAAGCAGGCTCTGTTCAGCCGCAGTGGCCGCCACGTCAGTGTTGAAACGGTGGACACCCACCGACTTGGCAAACTCAGCGCCCGTTGGAGCCCCGACGAGGGCACCCATTTCCAGCGCCTGGTGGTGGAGCGTGATGCCAAGGGGTTCAGCGCACGCCTGGAATCTGCTCCTCTGGTGGCCAGCACACGCTTAGCCAGTGGCACCATCCAATCCTCTCTGTTTGCGGCCACCGATGAAGCGGGCTTGCCCGATGTGGTGGCCAGCCAATTGGCTGAACTGTTCTCAGGCGACATCGATTTCCGCCGCGCACTGCGCAAAAATGACCGCTTCAACGTGGTTTACGAGGTGCTCGAAGGTGACGGTGAACGGCTGCGCACGGGACGCGTCCTGAGCGCCGAATTTGTCAACGCGGGCAAGGTGTTCCAGGCCATGTGGTTTCAGCCACCGGGCAAGGACAGCGCCGGGCAAGCCTACCGAGGCGGCTACTATGCCCTGGATGGCCGCAGCCTGCGCCGTGCTTTCCTGAGTGCACCCGTGGCCTTTTCGCGGGTCAGCAGCGGATTTGCCATGCGTTTTCACCCGATCCTGAACCAATGGCGACGCCACCTGGGCACTGACTTTGCAGCCCCCACCGGCACCCCAGCTCGCACCGTGGGTGATGGTGTGGTGAGTTTTGCGGGTGTTCAAAAAGGTTATGGCAATGTGATCTTCGTCCAGCACCGCAATGCCACCGAAACCGTGTATGCCCACTTAAGCAAAATTCTGGTCAAGCGCGGCCAGGCAGTGACACAAGGTGACACGATTGGTTTGGTTGGCTCGACCGGTTGGGCGACCGGCCCCCACCTGCATTTTGAGGTGCGTGTCGCCGGGGTGCAGCATGACCCGATGACCATGGCGCAAAAGAGCGAGACCGTGCCCGTACCCGCCGCCGCCCTGCCGGTCTTCAGACAGGTCGCCAACAATGTGAAGGCCCAGTTGCAGGCAGCGGCCAGCATACAGTCCACCCGCTTTGAGTGAGTGTCAGGGCGCGAGCCTGGCTTGATACCTTGGTGATTCGCAGCAGCATGGCAGAGTATTACATCGGCCTGATGTCGGGCACCTCGCTGGACGGGGTCGATGGTGTTCTGGTGGATTTCTCCGGCACCAAGCTCCGCATACTGGCACGCTCATCCCAAGCATTTGACGCCCAGTTCCGCACCGAACTGCTGGCACTCAACAGCCCGTCAGACGACGAACTGCACCGAGCTGCCCGCGCTGGCAACCAGATTGCGGCAGCCTATGCCCAGGTGGTCAATACCCTGCTCAGCCAAGTTGCCGCATCTGGAATAGGTGCCACCAACGTCTGCGCCATTGGCGCGCACGGCCAGACCGTGCGTCACCAGCCCCACAGGATATCCAACGAGGCATCGGGTGCGGGCTACACGCTGCAACTCAACAACCCGGCCCTGTTGGCCGAACTGACTGGTCTCACCGTGGTGGCCGACTTTCGCAGCCGCGACATCGCCGCCGGGGGCCAGGGCGCGCCGCTGGTGCCGGCATTTCACCAGCATGTGTTTGGACAGGCCAACACCATGGTGTCGGTGCTGAACCTGGGTGGCATCGCCAATGTGACGGTGCTGCCTGCCGACCCAAGCGAACCGGTGCTTGGGTTTGACTGTGGCCCGGGCAATGCCTTGATGGATGCCTGGTGCCAACAGCAGACCGGCCAGCCCTTTGACACCGGAGGCGCATGGGCCGCCAGCGGGCAGTGTCTGCCCGAGCTGTTGGCACAACTGCGTGACGAACCTTACTTCAACCAGGCCCCACCCAAAAGCACGGGCCGTGACCTGTTCAGCCTGAACTGGTTGCAGACCAAACTGCAGGGCTTTGCCAATGCACGCGGCCAGGATATCCAAGCCACCCTGACAGAATTGACCGCCAGCGCTTGTGTGGACTGCATCAACAACTATGCAAAAGAGAGCAAGTTGCTGGTTGTGTGCGGCGGCGGGGCCTTCAACACCGAGCTCTTGAGGCGCCTACAGGCCGGACTGCCTCAGCTACAGGTCGACACCTCGGACCATCTCGGCCTGCCTGCGCTCGACGTGGAGGCAGCCGCTTTTGCTTGGCTGGCTCGCCAGGCCATCCAGCGCCAAGCAGGCAACCTGCCCAGCGCCACCGGTGCTGCGGGCCCCAGGATCCTCGGGGCCATTTACCCGGCCTGAGCAGCACAGCCAGGCATAAAAAAACCGCCGAATAAGGCGGTTTTTTTGGGCCGTCAGGGCTTGATCAGGTCGAAAAGCTCGAGCCACAGCCACAGGTGCTGGTGGCATTGGGGTTCTTGATCACAAATTGGGCACCTTGCAGGTCTTCCTTGTAATCAATCTCGGCCCCGACCAGGTACTGGTAACTCATGGCATCGATCAACAACGACACACCGTTTTTGGTCATGGTGGTGTCGTCATCATTGACAATTTCATCAAAGGTAAAACCGTACTGAAAGCCAGAGCAGCCACCGCCCTGCACAAACACCCGCAACTTCAGATCAGGGTTGCCTTCTTCAGCAATCAGGTCAGCCACCTTCGCGGCCGCGCTGTCGGTGAACAGAATCGGGGCGGGCATTTCGGTTTGAATGGCTTCAGCAACAGCGCTCATACAGGTCTCCAGGAAATTGAGTGGGGCAATCCTACAACAAGTTGATCAACAGCAGGCTCACGGATTGTTTGCCGTCAATTTGAGTGTGGGCTTTTCCTCCAGCAGCTCCTGCACATCGTCGACGATGGGGCACAGACGTCCGTCCACCATGGCACCCTGGTGCATTTCGAGTATCTTGTAGGTCACATCACCCGTGATACGTGCCTTTGGCTGCAGCTCCAGCAAAACACGGGCATGCACCGGCCCACGTACCTGCCCGTTGACAATGACATGGTCCGCCAGCACTTCTCCGGTCACCACCGCCGACTCCGAGATCACCAGGATGCTGGGCTGCTCCGCCACACCTGTGACATTGCCCCGGATCTCACCATCCACACGGGAGCCGTCGCTGAAACTGAAATTGCCATCCAACTGGCAGCCCTGGGCAATCAGACTTTTGATGGGCGGTTGCTTCTTTTTATTGAACATGAGACACCTTTTAGGGGATGGGAGTGGTTTGCTGCGCACGCACAGTTTGCCCATTCAGCACTTTGACGGTGACCGATTTCACCAAGGTCTGTGCAGGCGGCGAATACACACCCTCAACCCGTCCGTATTGTTTGATTTTGACATTCAGAGCACCACCGACTGGGCTGCCCGTCCAGGCTTTGCCATCGGCCAGGCCTGCAAACACCAGCTCCAACCGACCTTCAAATTCAACCGGGTTTTTCACCCCTTGAATCACCAACACCTGCCACTTGAGATCACCAGAGGCCAAGCGCTCAGCCTGCAGCCCACGGATGGCCAGTGCGCCTGCGTTGCCGTCCACGGTTGGGATCAATTTCTCAAAAAAGCCCAAATCATCTTTGAGCCGCTGGTTCTCCAGCATCAATTGCCGGGTGGTCTCGGTCAGCTTGTCACTGGCGACCTTGGCCGTGGTCAACACCGTGTCGGCCGTATTGGCCACCGACTGGGCCTGATCACGCTCTGAGGTCAGGATCTCAATGCGTGCTTTGAGGGTTTCGTTCTCGAACTGCAGCTGTTGCAGTTGCGCCTTGCTGCCGTGGTCGACGCCAGCGATGTCCTTGCCAAGTTCAAACGCCCACAGGCTGATGGCGGCGCAAAATCCTGCCACCAGCGCAAACACCGCCCAGCGAAAGGGCCAAGGCAGCGCGCTGCGCACCGCCATGCGTGGCGCACTGACGGTGAGTCGTCGCATCAACAGTTTGAATCGCATCAGACTGACCCGGACATCAAAATGCAAACAGCCGCCAGAACTTGCATCCAGGCGGCTGTTGTGATCGAAGCAGAGATTAACGCTTGGAGAACTGCTTGCGACGGCGAGCACCGTGCAAACCGACCTTCTTACGTTCCACTTCGCGGGCATCGCGGGTCACGAAACCGGCTTTGCTCAACTCAGACTTGAGAGTCGCGTCATAGTCGATCAGGGCGCGGGTGATACCGTGGCGCACTGCACCGGCTTGACCCGACTCACCGCCACCAGCCACATTGACCATGATGTCAAAGGTTTCGGCGTGGTTGGTCAGCATCAGGGGCTGCTTGCAGATCATGATCGAGGTTTCGCGGCCAAAGAACTTTTGGATGTCTTTGCCGTTGACGACGATTTGGCCGGAGCCCTTCTTCAGGAAAACGCGGGCGACGCTGGATTTGCGACGGCCGGTACCATTGTTCCATTCACCAATCATGTGAGCTCCTTAGATTTCCAACACTTTGGGTTGCTGGGCAGTGTGCGGGTGCTCTGCACCACCGTACACCTTGAGCTTCTTGATCATGGCGTAGCCCAGGGGACCCTTGGGCAGCATGCCCTTGACGGCTTTTTCCAAAGCGCGGCCAGGGTGCTTGGCTTGCATGTCACGGAAGTTGGTGGAGCTGATGCCACCAGGGAAACCGGAGTGGCTGTAATACATTTTGTCGAGGGACTTGGCACCGGTCACGCGCAGTTGAGCTGCGTTGGTCACGATGATGAAGTCGCCGGTATCGACGTGAGGCGTGTAAATGGCCTTGTGTTTGCCGCGCAAACGGAGAGCAACTTCGCTGGCTACTCGTCCGAGGACCTTGTCGGTCGCGTCAATCACAAACCACTCGTGCACGACCTCAGCGGGTTTTGCGCTGAAAGTTGACATGAGATTTCTCTTTTCTACAGAGGGTTTGGAGGGCTCTTTTCCACGGTCGGCGTTCTTCTGATGAGAATCTCTTAGGTGGGGAATCACTCGGCACACGGCCCGTTGGGACGCTACTGAGACGCTTCGCCGCGGAGCCACAAAAGCGCTGCGAAGCCGAGCATTATACAAATTTCCTGGGCAACGCGGTAACATCGAAGGATGTTCAGTTATCGCCACGCCTTTCACGCCGGCAACCATGCCGATGTTCTCAAGCACACTGCCTTGCTGGCGGTGCTGCGCCACATGACCCAAAAGGACACGGCGCTCAACGTGTTTGACACCCATGCCGGAGCGGGCCTGTACCGACTGGACGGCGACTACGCCCAAACCAGCGGCGAGGCGGCCGATGGTTACCTCAAACTGCTGGCCGCCCTCGCGCCCTCGGCCTCTACAGAAAACAAGGCGCCAGCCCCCACCCCTCAAGGACAGGCCGCTACGAATAGTGCAGCAGCCAAACCTGGCGCAACCAAAAGCGCCAAGCCAGCCACCGTGGCCCCGGCGTTGCAGGACTACCTGGACCTGGTCGCCAGCTTCAACAAGGCCGGCAGCCACAAGGTGTACCCGGGCTCACCTTTCATCATCCACCACCTGCTGCAGGAGCGTGACCGGGATCGCCTCAAGTTGTTTGAGATCCACCCGACCGATGCCAAAACCCTGGGCGCCAACATCGCGCAGCTCAATGCCGGGCGCTCGATCGCGGTACTGCAGGAAGATGGTTTTGAAGGTCTTAAGAAGTTTTTGCCGCCACCGTCGCGCCGGGCACTGGTGCTGTGTGACCCGAGCTATGAAATCAAGAGCGACTACCCACGTGTGGTGGACATGCTGACCGACGCGGTCAAACGATTTGCCACCGGCACCTACATGGTCTGGTACCCGATCATCCCGCGCCCCGAAGCACACGACCTGCCGCGCAAGCTCAAAACCCTGGCCAACCGCGAAAAGCTGCCCTGGCTCAACGCCACACTCACCGTCAAATCCAGCAAGCTGGGCCACGACGAGGCCGGTGAGGTGGTGCGCCCCGGCCTGCCCGCCAGCGGTGTCTTTGTGATCAACCCGCCCCACACACTCAAAGCAGCGTTAACTGCCGCGTTGAGCCAAGCTGCGCAGTTTCTGGCGCAGGGCAAACACAAGGCGTTTGAGGTGGAGTCGGGCAACTAGCTTAGGGCCAGCTGCGAACCTGATCGGTAGCCGCCCAGGCACTGTTGAACCAGGCATTACCCTGCAGATAGGCCTTGAGCATCGGCAAGGCGTCCAGACCCCAGAACAGTTTGCCATCCACCTCGAAGGTGGGCACCCCGAACACCCCTTTGGCAATGGCATCGTCGGTATGGGCGCGTAACTGGGTTTTGACCAGCTCTTCATTGGCATCACGCTTGGGAGCCAGCTGCCCGGTCAGCGTCTGCAGGCGGTCTGCATCCGCCGCATCAGCCCCCCCTTGCCAGACATGGCGAAAAATCGTTTCGCACACATAACGGTTGGGTAAGCCGGACTCGCTGCAGGCCAGCGCCAAGCGCAGCAAGCCAATCGGGTTGAACGGATGCTGCGCTGGCAGTTGCAGCTCCAACCCATGTTGATGCGCCAGCCACAACACATGGCGGTAGGTCCATTCGCGTTTTCCGGGAATCTCGGCCGGACCCAGCTGGCCATGGTGTTTGAGCAGCGCGGCGAACAGCACCGGTTTGTAACTGACGCTGTAACTCTGCCCCATCAGCGCCTCGGGCAGGGTCTCAAACGCCAGATAGGCGTAAGGCGAGATGAAGTCCAGGTAAAACGTGATGTGTTTCATGCGCTGTGCTGCGCCAGGCGCGCCTCGATGTTGAGCCAGATGGCGCGGCGTTGCTGGCTGTCCGCATTGCCCCATACGCGGATTTCGTCCAGGGTACGCAGGCAACCCTGGCACAGTGCGGTGTCCTCGTCCATCTGGCACACCGACAGACAGGGCGACGGCACAGGATTGGGGTCATTTTGGCCTCTAGCCCTTATATCTAAAGCGCTAACAGCTAAAAACTTCATAGCATTCTGAGACAGCATCAAAGCACCTCCTGCAGCGCAATGTCAACGATGGGCGCGCCGGTCAGATGCGCCAGGTCATCGGGATGCAACTTGAACACCCCGTGCGGGTGGCCCGCTGCGGCCCAGATCTCTTCAAAACGCAGCAGGTCGCGGTCGATCAGTGTCACAGGCAACGTGGCATGGCCCACGGGGGACACACCACCAATCGAGAAGCCGGTGCTGGCCTTGACAAAGTCGGCGTCGGCGCGGCCGAGCTTCTGACCCTCAGCACACACCAGCGCCTGCACCTTTTTTTCATCAACCCGGCGGTCGCCCGAGGTGATGACCAACACAGCAGCGGCGTCGGGTTTGCGCTTGAAGATGATGCTTTTGGCGATTTGCCCGAGCTGGATGCCCAACGCGTCAGCCGCCTGCTGGGCGGTGCGGGCGGCGTCACTGAGCATCACTGGCGCATGCGGGTGGCCTTTGTCGCGCAGTACCTGGGTCACGCGTAACACGCCTTCGGGCAGGGGTTGGTGACGGGAGTTATTCATGATGTCAATCGTTTAGTGAACAGCGCTTTGCCAGCGCGTGAGTTGCTTGGGCGGCCCAGGTAATCGCTGATGAACTGGCCCGCGTTGATGAGTTGGTCCAGGTCAATGCCGGTCTCGATGCCCATGCCGTGCAACATATACACAACATCTTCAGTCGCTACATTCCCAGTAGCGCCTTTGGCATAGGGGCAGCCGCCCAGACCCGCCACCGAGGTATCAAACTGCCAAACACCCATCTGCAGGCAAATCAGGCTGTTGGCCAGCGCCTGGCCGTAGGTGTCGTGGAAATGGCCCGATACCTGGTTGATGTCAAAGTGCTTCAGAGTCGCCTCCACCGCACGCTGCACTTTCAAGGGGGTGCCCACCCCAATGGTGTCGGCCACACCCACATGCTGCACGCCGATGCCTTTCATGAGCCCGGCCAGGTAGTCCACCCGCTCGGGCGCTATCTCACCCTCGTACGGGCAACCCACAGTGCAACTCATGGCGCCGCGCACAAAAATGCCAGCCTCACGGGCGGCAGCCACCACCGGCGCAAAACGATCGATGCTTTCGGCCATGCTGCAGTTGATGTTTTTCTGGCTGAAGGCCTCGCTGGCGGAGCCAAACACCACAATTTCATCGGGCTTGGACAACAGGGCCGCCTCAAAACCTTTGAGATTGGGGGTCAGCACCGAGTAGCGCACACCCGGCTGGCGAGCGATGCCCGCCATGACCTCAGCGTTGTCGGCCATCTGAGGTACCCATTTGGGGCTGACAAAACTGGTGACTTCGATCTCTTTCAGGCCAGCGGCCTGCAGGCGGTGCACCAGCTCGATCTTGACCGCAGCGGGCACCAGCTGTTTTTCGTTCTGCAGGCCATCGCGTGGGCCCACATCGACCAGTTTGACTCGGAGAGGATAGGACATAAACAAATGCTCAAGCAAAGACGGACACGACAGCCCCGTCCAGTGACACCAACCGATGCAGTGTAGCCATGCGCCAACCGAGGTGTTGCCCGCAACAACCCTAGGCCCCCTAGGTGTAGTCCATCATCAGGATAGCGCGGGTATTGGGCTCCAACGCCTCGTAAGAATGGGCCGTGTCTGCGGGGTAGGACGCATAGTCCCCTGGCAGCAGCTCAATGGTTTTTCCGTCAGGACCGACGCTGGCTCGACCGCTCAGCAGCATCACATGCTCCACCGTTCCTGCCGCATGGGGGAGCGATATTTTGGAGATGCCGGGCTCGAAATCGATGCGGTAAATGTCCCGGCGAACCCGTGGGGGACACGCCGAGAGCAGAACCGCCTCGTACGCAGCATCTGTCGCACGCGTCGCCATCCCCTGCGAAGCACGGATCACTTGCACCGGCACAACTGGCGGGTCCAGCAAGCGGCTGAACGGCAGGTTCAAACCCATCGCCAGCGCCCACAGGCTTTCCAGCGATGGGTTGCCCACGCCCGCCTCCAGCTGGGAAAGGGTGGACTTGGCCACACCAGCCTTGCGGGCCAGCTCTGAAATCGACAACCCGGCCTGTTCCCGCTCACGTTTGAGCGCCGCTGCAATGGCTGGCAAAGGGCTTGTTTCAGATTCTTTTGACATGTTTTTTATAAAAAACGATTGTTCTGTTTGACATTAAAGATCGGTTCGTTCATTATATTGAACATGCGATCTTTATTCAAAACACTTGACCGCGCCACGCTGGGCGACATGGGTCTGGTCTGCCTGGCAGACGGCGTTGTGGGTATGTCATTTGGCGCCATTGCGGTCTCTGGCGGCTTGCCCCTGTGGTTTCCCGTGGCGCTGTCGATCCTGGTTTTTGCCGGTGGGGCGCAGTTTGCAACGGTAGGTGTGCTCTTGGCGGGCGGCGACCCTGTGACGGCGGCCATGACAGGCCTGGCGCTCAACGGCCGCCTGCTGGCTTACGGCCTGACCGTGTCCGAGTTGCTTGGCCAAGGCTGGATGGCGCGCCTGCTGGGGGCCCATTTCATTCTGGACGAGTCGGTGGCCTTTGCGATGAAACAAACCGACCCAGCAGCCAAACGCGCGGCGTTCTGGGTCTGCGGCATCCTGATTTTTGTGGTGTGGAACCTCGCAGTCCTGGCGGGAGCACTGGCGGGGCAAGCCATTGGCAGCGCCAGCAGCCTGGGTCTGGACGCGGCTTTCCCCGCCCTGTTGTTTGCCCTGGTCTGGCCTGCACTGTCCAACGGGACAACCCGTCGTCGGGTGTTGACAGGGGGCGCGCTGGCGCTGGCCAGCGCCCCGTGGGTGGCACCCGGCTTACCGGTGTTGGTGGCGCTGCTGGTGATCGTGCCATCTGCGCTGCGATCAGGCCAGTCCGCCACACCCCCAACGAAAGCGTGAACCCAATGCAGCAAGCCCTCTGGCTTCTGGCCATCGGCACACTGTGTTGTCGCGTGGCAGGCCCTTTTTTCGCCGATCAACTTCGCTTGACAACGCGTTGGCAAGCCTTGCTCTCAGAGGCGGCCATCGTGCTGCTGTGTGCGCTGGCCGCGGTGTCCAGCCTCTGGGATGGCGACCACTTTGCGGGATGGGCACGGCCCATCGGCGTTCTGGTCGGCATGCTCTTGGCCATGAGGCAGGCCGCTTTTCCCGTGGTGGTGGTGGCCGCTGCCTGTGTCACGGCAGGCTTGCGCTGCTGGGGTTTGGCCTGACGGATCCCGTCAATACCCCCGCCCTGGATCCACCACGCCTGTCACAGGCTGGCCTTGGCGCAGAGCCAGCATCTTCTGCATGATCTGTGCAATGCTGTCCATGACCAAGGTACGCGCCGAGGTGTGTGGTGTAAGGGTGATTTTGGGCTCGCGCCAGAACGGGTGCTCTGCGGGCAGCGGCTCGGTGCGAAACACATCAAGCAGTGCGCCAGACAGGTGGCCGCTTTGGATGAGCGCGAGCAGGTCCTCGTCCACCAGATGGGCGCCACGCGCCACGTTGATGACATAGCCCCCGGCTTGCAGGCGACTGAGCCGGTCGTGGTTGAGGATGTTGAGCGTGTCGGGGGTGAGCGGCAGCAGGTTGACCAGCACACGGCTGCTGGCCAGAAAGTCGTCGAGCTGCGCCGCACCCGAAAAGCCGCGCACACCAGGAATCGGCTTGGGTGAGCGGCTCCAGCCGTTGACCGGAAATTCAAAGTGGCACAACGCCTGCGCGACCCGCTCCCCCAACACACCCAGGCCCATCACGCCCACCGGAAAATCGCTGCGCTGACGCGGCTTGTAGTAGGTCCAGTGGCCAGCGCGGGCATCGTTGTCGTAGGCATTGAGGTCACGAAAGTGCCGGATGACACCCTGGCAGACGTACTCGGCCATCTGCACCGCCATGCCCGCGTCTTCCAGGCGCACCACCACAGCCTGGGGCGGCAGGCGCAATTTGAGCAGTGCGTCCACGCCAGCGCCGATGTTGAACACCGCTTGCAGCTGCGGCTGCTCGTCAAAAAACTGCTGTGGTGGCGCCCAGACCACCGCGTAGTCGGCGGGTGCGGCGCCGGGCTGCCAAACGGTGACCTCAGCCTGCGGAAAACTCGCACGCAAACCGGCCAGCCAGGGCTCAGGCTCGGTGTTGGTACAGCAAAAAGTGATTTGAAAGGTCGACATAAATACTCTGAATTTGATAGCTACTTACTGTTTATTGATAAGGGCTGCACCGCAAAAACTCACACAAACTCAACTGCAGAGTGAAAATCAGACAAACTTTTAGCTGATTTCAACTTCTGCGCTGCTTGGACCAGTTACGACGGGACAACCGGTAAAGCATTTGTCGGCGCAATGGGTTGCCCTCGGGCACCAACGGATGCTCGAAGTCGTCAGCAGGCTCACTGGACATCCCCAGTTTCGCCATCACGCGACGCGAATTGTGGTTGGATGGCACGGTATTGGCGACGATCTCCGTCAGCCCCAGATGCTCAAATCCGAATTGGAGCGCCGCCCCGGCAGCCTCTGGGGCGTAACCCTGGCCCCAGAAGCGGCGTGCCAGGCGCCAACCAACTTCCACAGCAGGTGTGAAATGTGCTTTGTAAGAGATACGCAGCAGACCAGCCGCCCCCATAAAGGCACCCGATTCTTTGGACTCAATGGCCCAAAAACAAAAGCCGTTTTCTGCCAAATGCATTTGTTGACGATTGATCCAACCCGTGATGGCCTGCGGTGAGGCGAAAGGCAGAAGATGCGCCATAACTTCTGGATCCACTGACATCGTAGAGAACGGGGCGTGATCCGAATCTTGCCAAGGACGCAAGATAAGGCGTGTTGTTGTCAGCACTTTTGGGCCTAGCCCAGTCATTGCGGGTTCTTGCATGGAACTATTGTCACGAGACTGGTCGATGTTAGACGAGGTAGATCAGCGCCAGTAGCGAAATAGATGCAGGAACCACATGCTCGCTTGCCCCCCTTTCACGCCACCCAAAACAACCTTACGTTGTCAGTCACACCGCAGCCACAGTCAGCCGGAGCAACTCCGCGCCCTCCACCACCTGGTCACCGGGGGCGTAGAGCAACTCGGCCACCACACCGTCCACCGGCGCGGTGATGGTGTGCTCCATTTTCATCGCATCCATCACCGCCAGGGCTTGGCCCTTTTTAACCGTTTCACCCGCCTGCACCGCAAACGACACAACTTTGCCAGGCATCGGTGCGGTCAGGCGGCCCACTTCGGCAGGCGCCTCACCGGCGTGCAGGAGCAAATCAATCGATATGATTTGTGTAGCACCATGCGCAGTGAATATATGGGCTACCTCGCCTTTTCTATATACATTCACAAGTAGCCGCTGGCCGCCAAACTGCAGATCAATGCCTTGTGGCGTGGCTGTGAAACTGAGCACACCCGCTGTCTCACCCACCTGCAAGGACAACGCGCCGTCGTGTAAATAGGTGAGCCCGGCCAACACTTGCTGACCGCCAAACGCAAACACAAAGCGGCGCGTGAAGACCCCATGGCTGCGCCAGCCGTCCGTTTTGCTGAAAGGGTCGGCCGTTTCGGTTGCCCGCTCGTCGATCAGGGTCTGTGCCACATCGGCGGCCGCGGCCAGGGCCAGGCCCACACGCTCCTGATGGAACAAGACCGCCGCCTCGCGCGGGATCAGGCCGGTGTCGAGAAGGGCCTGGGCAAAGGCGTCACTCTGCAGGACATGCCGCAAGAACTGCACATTGGTGCTCAAGCCAACGATGTGGGTCTGCGCCAGTGCGGTATCGAGCTGGGCCAGCGCCTGTTCGCGGGTATCACCATGCACGATGAGTTTGGCCACCATCGAGTCGTAAAACGGGCTGATGACATCCCCCTGGCGCACGCCGTCATCAAACCGCACCGGGCTGACGGCGAAGCTGCTGTGCGCAGGCTTGTGGTAAACGTCTAGGCGGCCGGTGGCGGGCAAGAAGTTGTTGTCGGGGGTCTCGGCGCAGATGCGCGCCTCGATCGCGTGGCCGGTGATGCGCAGCTGATCCTGGCGCAGCGGCAGCGGCTCACCACAAGCCACACGCAGCTGCCATTCAACAAGATCCAAACCGGTGATAGCCTCGGTGACCGGGTGCTCAACCTGCAGGCGGGTGTTCATCTCCATGAAGTAGAACCGCATGTCCTCAGGCCGCCCGTAACCACCGGGATGCTCGACGATGAACTCCACCGTGCCTGCACCTACATAAGCCACCGCCCGCGCGGCGGCCACCGCCACCTCACCCATGGCGCGGCGCAGCTCGGGCGTCATACCGGGCGCCGGGGCTTCTTCAAGCACCTTCTGGTGGCGGCGCTGCACCGAGCAGTCGCGCTCGAACAGGTAGACGTAGTTGCCCTGTGTGTCGCCAAACACCTGGATTTCGATATGGCGCGGGTTCTGCACGTATTTTTCGATCAGCACGACATCGCTGCCAAAGCTGTTGATGGCTTCGCGCTGGCAGGATTCGAGCGCAGCTTTGAAGTCCTCGGACCGGTCAACCACCCGCATACCCTTGCCACCACCACCCGCACTGGCCTTGATCAAGACGGGATAACCGATGTGATCAGCCTCATGCTGCAGCAGCGCCGTGCCCTGGGCGGTGCCGTGGTAACCCGGCACCAACGGCACCCCGGCCTTGTCCATCAGCTGTTTGGACTCGGCCTTCAAACCCATGGCCTGGATGGCCGATGCGGGCGGGCCGATGAACACCAGCCCGGCAGCCGCACACGCCTTGGCAAAGTCCTCGTTCTCGCTCAGAAAACCGTAACCCGGATGCACCGCCTGGGCGCCGGTGGCCAACGCAGCGTCAATGATGCGTTGCCAGCGCAGGTAACTGTCCTGCGGTGCGCTGCCGCCGATGTGGACGAACTCGTCACACGCCGCCACATGTTTGGCGTTGGCATCGGCATCCGAATACACCGCCACGGTTTTCACCCCCAGGCGGCGCGCGGTGGCGGCCACCCGGCAGGCGATCTCGCCTCTGTTGGCGATCAGGATTTTTGTGAACATCTACGTCTCCTTGGCGCCGCCGCCAAATGGTCAAAAAAGTGGCCAACTGCCCCGACTAACTGAGCCAGGACGGCTTTCGTTTGGCCAGGAAAGACGACACCCCTTCCCGACCCTCGTCACTCGCGCGGATGTCGGCAATACCGGCCACCGTGCGTGCGATCAAGGTAGCGTCAATGTCTTGGCCTGCCACCTCGTGCAGCAGCGTTTTGCAGGCCTTGACAGCATTCGGGCTGGCGTTCAGCAGCGCCTGGGTCAGTTCCGTCACCTTGGCATCAAGTTGCTCGGCGCTCGCCACCGCGTGCACCAGGCCGATGCGCAGCGCTTCAGCAGCGTCAAAACGCTCGGCGGTCAGGAAGTAGCGGTGTGCGGCACGTGCGCCCATGGCGCGAACCACGTACGGGCTGATGGTGGCGGGGATCAGGCCGAGCTTGACCTCGCTGAGGCAAAAGCCTGCCGTGTCCACACTCACCGCCATGTCGCAGGCGGCCACCAGGCCCAAACCGCCTGCGTAGACATCGCCCTGAATCCGCGCCACCGTCGGCTTGGGGCAGGTATAGATCACCCGCAGCATCTCGGCCAGCTGCGCAGCATCAGCCAGGTTCTCAGCATGGCTGTAGTCGGCCATACGGCGCATCCAATTCAGGTCGGCGCCCGCGCAAAACGCCGGGCCAACGGCTGCCAGCACGATGGCGCGCACCTGCGGGTCTTGGCTCAGTTGGGTGAAGGCTTGGGTGAGGTCGACAATCACCGCGTCGTTGAAGGCGTTACGAACCTCTGGGCGGCTCAGGGTGACGGTGCTCACCACACCGGTTTGAATGGTCAATGTGCTCATATTGGGTTTCTTTGTGGCGCTGATCACATCCGGAACAAGCCAAATTTGGTGTCCTCGATCGGCGCGTTGCGGCTGGCGCTCAGGCCCAGCGCCAGCACACGGCGCGTGTCAGCCGGGTCGATGATGCCGTCGTCCCACAGGCGGGCGGTGGCGAAATAGGGGTGGCCTTGGTCTTCGTATTGGCGGCGGATCGGGGCTTTGAAGGTTTCTTCGTCCTCCATGCTCCACTGGCCACCTTTGCCTTCGATGCCGTCGCGCTTGACGGTGGCCAGCACGCTGGCGGCTTGTTCACCACCCATGACGCTGATGCGGGCGTTGGGCCACATCCACAAAAAGCGCGGGCCAAACGCGCGGCCACACATGCCGTAGTTGCCAGCGCCAAAGCTGCCACCAATGATGACGGTGAACTTGGGTACGGCGGCGGTGGCCACGGCGGTGACCATCTTGGCGCCGTGGCGGGCGATGCCTTCGTTCTCGACCTTGCGCCCAACCATGAAGCCAGTGATGTTCTGCAAAAACACCAGCGGGATCTTGCGCTGGCAACACAGCTCGATGAAGTGGGCGCCTTTGAGCGCCGACTCACCAAACAGGATACCGTTGTTGGCGACGATACCCACCGGCATGCCTTCAATGCGCGCAAAACCGGTGACCAGCGTGGTGCCAAAACGCGCCTTGAACTCGTCAAAGTCCGAGCCATCAACGATGCGGGCGATGATTTCGCGCACATCAAAGGGTTTGCGGGTGTCAACCGGGATCACGCCGTACAACTCCTCTGCTGCGTATTTGGGAGCTACTGGCGCTTGATCAAAAAGGGCTTGAGGCTTGTTTTGATACAAATTCCTGACCGATTGCCGCGCCAGCGCTAGCGCATGCATGTCGTTTTGCGCCAGATGGTCGGCCACGCCTGACAGCCGCGTGTGCACATCACCGCCGCCCAGGTCTTCGGCGCTGACCACCTCACCGGTGGCGGCTTTGACCAGCGGCGGGCCACCCAGAAAAATCGTGCCCTGGTTCTTGACGATGATGGCCTCGTCACTCATGGCGGGCACATAAGCGCCGCCCGCGGTGCAGCTGCCCATGACCACCGCAATCTGTGCGATGCCCTGGGCACTCATGGTGGCCTGGTTGTAGAAGATGCGGCCAAAGTGGTCGCGGTCGGGGAACACCTCGTCCTGGTTCGGCAAATTGGCGCCGCCCGAGTCCACCAGGTAAATGCAGGGCAGACGGTTTTGCTGGGCGATCTCCTGCGCACGCAGGTGCTTCTTGACCGTCATCGGGTAGTAGGTGCCACCTTTGACAGTGGCGTCGTTGCAGACCACCATGCAGTCCACACCACTGACCCGACCGATGCCAGCCACGATGCCTGCGCCTGGGGCGCTATCGGAGCCATCGCGGTCAGGGTACAGACCCAGGGCAGCCAGCGGAGCGATTTCCAGAAACGGTGTGCCAGGGTCCAGCAGCATCTGCACCCGCTCGCGCGGCAGCAACTTGCCGCGCGCTGTGTGTTTGACGCGCGCCGCCTCACCGCCGCCCAGGGCGACCTGCGCGATCTTGGTCGTCAGATCATCCACCAGGCCACGCATGGCCAGGGCATTGCGCTGGAAATCGGCAGAGCGGGTGTTGAGTTGGGTGTCCAGAACCGGCATGGTTGTCCTTCACAAAGGCGGCAGTGACCCACACGCAGTGTGCAGGTGCGCCAGCATAGGCCAACGACGCAGCCCGCGCCAGCCAGTCAGGTTGCAAATACTGCCAACTGTGGTGATACTGCAAGGCATGAGCACCCACCTTGATGCCAAGCCACAGGCTCGCGCCATCACCCCCGGCCGTGCCGCAAAGGCGCTGACACCGATCGCCTTTGTGAATGCCATTGTGCTGGCCTACAGCCGCGCTGGTATGGACCCGTCACAGGCCCTGGCAGCGGCACAAATTGCGCCAGAACTTCTGGACGATCCAGCAGCCCGCATCACCGCCGCGCAGATGGAAAACATCTCGGGGCTGGCCATGCAGGAACTCGATGATGAAGGCCTGGGCTGGTTCAGCCGCCGCCTGCCCTGGGGCAGCTACGGCATGCTGGCGCGCGCCTCGATCAGCGCGCCCAACCTCGGAGTGGCTTTAAAACGCTGGTGCCGCCACCATGGGTTGATCACCGACGACATCACACTGAGCCTATCGGTCAGCGGCCACAGTGCCAGACTGACGATCACCGAAAACCGAGACCTGCAGGACTTGCGCGAGTTCTGCCTGGTGTCGGTGCTGCGCAACATCCACGGGCTGGCCTGCTGGCTGATCGACTCGCGCATCCCGCTCACCGGCGCGCAGTTTCCATTTAAACCGCCTGCCCACCAGGCTGTGTATTCAGTGCTTTTTTCGGCTCCAGCCCTTTTTACATCAGGGCCAGCAGCTATTGAATTTGATGCAATGTACCTGGCACAGCCGCTGCGCCGCGACGAGGCCGCTTTGCGCCAAATGCTCCAACGCGCGCTGCCGCTGACCGTGCTGCCCTACCGGCGCGACCGCCTGCTGGTGCAACGGGTGCGCCAGGCGCTGAGCAGCCAGCCCGAACACAGCCACAACGCCGAGGCTCTGGCCGCGCTGCTGCACCTGTCGGCACGCACCCTGCACCGCCAGCTCAAGGACGAAGGCGCGTCTTTGCAGGCGCTCAAGGACGAGGTACGCCAGGCCCGCGCCATCGAGCTGCTGCAACGCAGCCAGCGCCCGATCAAACAGGTGGCGCAAGCGGCCGGGTTTCAGAACGAGAAAAGTTTTATCCGCGCCTTCAAAGGCTGGACCGGGCGCTCGCCCGACCAGTTCAGGCGCGCAGGGCCTTAAAACTGCGGCTGCCTCAGAGGTGCAGCCCGGCGTTTACACACCGTATTTCTGGCAAAACGCAGCAAATCCCTCTGCACTGGCGTAGGACTTCTGGGTGCCCGGCTTGGTCACCGCATCTGCCGCATACAGTGCGGCCTTCTTGAGCGAGGACAACACATCGCCCGAAGCCACATAAAAATGGGCAAAACTGCCAATGTAGGCGTCTCCCGCACCGGTGGTGTCGATCGCTTTGATGCGGTCAAACCCGGGGATGAAATCTTGACGGTCTTGCGTCACCAGCATCGCGCCTTTTTTGCCCATCGTCACCACCACGGTCTTGATGCCTTTGGCAATCAGCACACGCGCTGCAGCGACCACTTGTTCGGTGTTTTCCGTTGGCATCTGGGTCAAGGTGGCCAGCTCGGTTTCGTTGGGGACAAGGAAACTGGCCTTGAGGCATTTGCTCAATTCGAGGTCCGGAGCCGCAGGCGCCGGGTTCAGCAGCGTCTCAATGCCATGGCGGGCGCCAAACTCAATGGCGTGGTAGACCGTCTCCAGCGGAATCTCCAGCTGCAAAATGATCAGCTTGCAGGTCTTCAGGTCGGCCTCAGCACGGTCCACATCGGCGGGCATCAGCTGGCCGTTGGCGCCTTTGATGATGAAAATGCAGTTCTCTGCGCTGGAGTCCACAAAAATCGGCGCCACACCACTGCTGGCACCCGGCACGGTGTCAACATAGCGCGCATCGATGCCGTTGTTGATGTAGTTCTGGCGTGTGTTGGGGCCAAACATGTCGTCACCCACCTTGGTCAGCATCAGCACATCGGCACCCAGGCGCGCTGCGGCGACCGCCTGGTTCGATCCCTTGCCGCCAAACCCCATGGAAAACTCGGGCGCTTCGATGGTTTCGCCTTTACGCGGCATACGGTCCGTGTAGGTGACGAGATCAACCATGTTGCTGCCAATGACTGCAATACGTCCTGCCATAACAATCCCCTTTTGGTTAAGCACTCGGTGTGTTCAGGCTGGTTATGGCCGCCTGAACCCCATCCGCCCCTTGGCGATCCAGATAACCCAGCCTGACCTTGAAATGTGCGGTCTCACCGCCAGCCAGGCTGCGCACATTGCCCTTGGCTTTCTCCGCCAGATAACCTTCGGGCTCGCAGCTTCCTGGCAACGCAAAGGCGCCCACCTCCTGGTCGGAATTGCACAGAATCCATCGGATCGTTTTGGGCATGTCCTTGGGTGACCAGGACATGTAGAAACCGTCTTGCTCAGGCCGACGCACCATCATGTGGGTCAGCCCGTTTGGGTCTGACTTGAGATGGCGGATGAAAAAAACCTGTTCCGGGTTGTACTGCGCGACGTCGTGCAACACCTCGGAGCGGTCCGGGTGTTTGGCCAGTTCGTCAATGAGGGCTTGGTACACCGGTGTCGGCTGAATGTGCCCTGGAATCGAGGTTCTGACACAGGTGTCGCTGGGGCTGAAATCTGCCGCCTGAAAGATCTTGCCGTCCTTCACTAGGCCGAAATTGACATGGCTGATGTACATCAGGTCCATGGGTGCACCAGACAAATTCTGGACCTTCATTTCCAGATCAAACAAGCTCTCGTTGGGGCGCAAAACAATCCGTGGTGTGGCCAGGTAATGGTTGCCAAAGCCCATGGCGTACTCCCATTCACTGACCAGCGCCACATAAAAACCGCCCTGGTCTTCACCACAGAGAATATGCGCCCGGTCCATCGGCGCACAAGGCATTTCGCCGTGCAACGCATGGGTGTCCTCGGGGGATGGGCAACCGTTGCGCAGCAGCCCGCTGTGGTAGGCGAAGCAGCCATAAGTCTGCAAAATGTCAGTGGCCGGGCGGGGCTGTTTGAACATGCTTTTCATGCCCAGGCTAACCCCGTCAAACACCGCCTCCCAGACCATCTGCCCCATGAACGGCAGCACGATCAGGTGGCCACGGTTGTTCTTCAGGCGCAGGGCTTCCACACCGCTGTCATACCTGAACAGGCTGACCGACATGTCACCAGCGGAGAAAACTTCCTGCTCGCTCGCCGTAAAAAACGATTTTTTCAGTTCAATGCTGATGTTTTGCATCATGATTTCCCCCGCCGTTTTTCCAGAACCATGTTGAGAATGATGACGCCCACGAGGAACGCCCCGAAGATGAAGTCGATCAGATGGATGCTGAAACGCATGATCTGGAACCCGCTGGAGAGGAACATCAGCGCCAGCACCGCGATGCAAATGCCCAGAACCCGCCCTTTGCCGCCCGCTGGGTTGGTTCCCCCCAAAACCGCAATCAACAGTGCCTGCAACAGGTAAGACGTGCCGTAGTCGGACTTCGCCGCATTCACCCGGGCAGAGAGCAGTATCCCCGCCATGCTGGCCAGCACGCCGCTCATCATGTAACTCAGGAACACCATCTTGTCGCGTTTGAGCCCTGCGAACAATGCCGCCTTGGCATTGGTGCCAATCAACATCAGGTTGATGCCAAAAACCGTTCTGGACAGAAGAAAAGCGATGGCGGAAGCGATCACCACAAAAATCAGGAACGGAATCGACACACCAAAAACAGTGCCCCCGCCGATCTCGGCCCAATACTTCGGAAACCCGGTGATGGCTGGCCCGCCGGTGATGACCAAGGCAAAACCCGTGAACAGCTGGCCGGTGCCGATGGTGGCCAGGATCGGCGTGATGCGCATGCGTGTGATCAGGAACCCATTCAAGGCACCTGCCAGTGTTCCGACTCCCAGCGCCAGGACCACTCCCACACCCACATGCATCAATTGCTGGCTGTCGGACATCGAGGTGTCGCTGCCAATGGTCTTTGAAAAATAGACACCCGCCAGAATCGCAGACAAGTTGGCGATGCCGATGATCGACAAATCAATGCCCCCGGTGAGCATGGCAATCATCATGGCGATCGACAACAGGCCGATTTCGGGAAACAGGAAAGAGATGGACTGAAAGTTGTAGTACCGCAGGAACTTGTCCGGCGACACGATGCTCATGGCCACGAAGATAAACACCGTGATCAGCACCAGCTGAGTCAGGTTGCTGTCGTGCTTCAAGAATCTGCGTGAATCAAAATCTGTAGTCATTTGGGCACCTCAATTACGTGCGACTCTTGCGGTCACGCTTGGCGGAGAAAGCTGTCGCCACGATCAGAATGGTCCCCAGGACCACCAGCTGCCAGGTGGTTTCGACCTTCATGAGGATCAGGCTGTTCTTGACCATCACCAGCATAAAAACACCCATCATGGTGCCGATCACGCTGCCGCTGCCGCCAAAAATCGAAGCGCCGCCCAGCACCACCGCCGCAATCACCTGCATGTCCATGCCAACAAAGTCACGCGGGTTGCACAGCCAGATCATGGAGGAATGCAACATCCCGGCGAAGCCAGCCAGAGCGCCACAAGCGCAATACACAAAGAAGGTGGTTTTTTTCAGGCTGAAGCCCACCCGGCTGGCCGACTCGGCCGAGCCCCCCATCGCATACACACTGCGCCCGAGCATGGTGTATTTCAGGATGATGTGAATCAGCAGCGCGACGCCGAGGTAGATCAGCAACATGCTGGTCATCCCTGAGGTGGTTCCGTCGGGTTTGACCACCGTGTAGATGTCCGACTTCGTGAAGTTGATCAACACCTTGGGAAACCGGTCAATGTTGATCATGCTGGTGCCAATGATGCCCAGAATCAGCCCGCGCACGATGCTGGCGGTGCCCAGCGTCACGATCAACGGGATCATCTTGAACCGGTAAACCAGCAGCGCATTGAATGCCCCCAGGGTCAAACCGATCAGGGTCGCGACGACAAAAGGAAGCAGCACTCCGTCGTATTGGGTCAGCAGCATGCCGTGGACCGTGAGAAACATGCCGGCCACTGCCACGGCCGGGAATGAGACATCAATCCCCCCGGAGATCATGACCAGCAACACGCCAAGCGCCATGATGCCAATGATGATGTTGCTCTGAAGCAGGCTGAACAGGTTGTCAAGATCCCAAAACGCCGGGTTCACGGCGCCAATCAAGATCATGGCCGCGATGATGATCAAACCAATGACGGCTTCGGAATTGCGGAAAAATTTCATGCTGACCACCTCAACCGAAGGATTTCAATTTGGCGTTGATCTCGTCTTCCGAAGTCTGGCTTGCCACCAGTTCCTCCAGGAAGCGCCCTTTGTGCATCATCACGATGCGGTTGCAGTTTTGGATCAACTCGGGAACGTCGTCGGAGATCATGATGACGCTCAAGCCGTTCTCCTGTTGGGTCAGGGCCCGGATGATCTTGTGAATCTCGGCTTTGGAGCCGACGTCCACACCAACTGTCGGACCGTTGAGGATCAGCACTTCTGCACCGGTCATGAGCCAGCGTCCAATCACCACCCGCTGGGCATTGCCCCCGGAGAGCTGATTGACCGGTTTTTCACCACTGGGCGTGGCGATCGTCAGTTTTTTGATCATCTCTGCGGCCAAGCTGGCAGCCTTCTCTCGGTCGATGACCAGATAACGCGACAGCCGCTCGTACATGGTCGACAACATGTTGCGGTTGATCGACTGGGTCGGAAAGATGCCTTCACTCAGGCGATCTTCCGGCACGTAAGCGATCCTGTGGTTGATCGCGTCCTGCACCGAACCGATCTTGACCGGCTGGTCGTTGAGACGGATCTCGCCGCTGAAACCCGTCATCAGACCAAACAAGGACAGCGCAAACTCGGTCCGCCCAGAGCCCAGCAGGCTAGAAATGCCCACAATTTCGCCTGGGAATATCTTGAAATTCAGATCTTCATAACTGCCGGGCAGGCTCAGATGGCGCACTTCCAGTCGCGGCACGACAGCGGTTGTTGCAGGCTTCCATTCAAAGTGATTGACTTCAATGTCGTGCCCGGTCATGTGTTTGGTGATCAGCGCTTCGGTGAAATCACGGGTCTGGCCGTCGGCAATCTTTCGCCCGTTGCGAATCACCGTGATGCGTTCACTGATGTCGAGCATTTCGCGCATCTTGTGACTGACAAACAGGATGGCGATACCTCTGCGCTGGATGTCGCGCACGATCTCAAACAGGGTCGTGATTTCTTTGCCGGTCAGGGCGGTTGTCGGCTCATCCATGATGATCAGACGCACGTCGTTCATCATCGAGCGGGCAATTGCAATCAGCTGTTTTTGCGCCGTTGGCAGGGTCTCGATCTTGGCATCCAGATCAATGTCCACCCCGAGGCGCTGCAAAGCTTCCGACGCCAGTTGGCGCGACTTCTTCCAGTTCACCCAAGTCCGCTTTTCGCGCAACTGGGTATTGATCGACAGGTTTTCCGCCACGGTCAGGTTGCCGAACAACGAAAAATCCTGATAGATCACCTGCACGCCGCTTGCAATCGCATCGACTGGTGATTTGGCAAAAAATGGCTTCCCATCGATCAGCATCTCGCCTTCATCCGGCTGGTAAACCCCGGAGATGACCTTGATGACGGTTGACTTCCCTGAACCATTCTCACCAGCAAGACAATGGATTTCACCCGGCATGATCCTGAGCGAAATCTGATCGAGTGCTTGCACCCCCGAGAATCTCTTGCTAACGTTTCTTAACTCGAGATAGGCATCTGACATTGATATCCCCCGGCTAACAGATCCAACGAAAACTGTGGGGCACTTCCCAACCGAAGCGCCCCACACACGGGTTAGAAGTTGTATTTGCCCATGTTTTCTTTGGTAACACCCACCCAGCCTTGTCCGTACAGCAGGTTAGGCTTCTTGGCATCCGGGCTGCTCAGGTTGCCATACCCTTCCAGGCCGAGGTTCAGACCAGCCTTGATCTGTGCCTTCTTGCCAGACAGTGTCATGACTGCCAGCTCATTCATCGCATAACCCGCAACAGCCGGGTCCCAGAACTGGATGTACTGGATGTTGTTGTTTTTCAGATATTCACCAGCCACCGACACCAGACCGGTCCCGGCGAAGAAGATCTTGCCGTTCAAGCCACGTTCAGCGATCAGACGGCCCGCGCCAGCCGAGGTGGGCATAGGACCACCGAGCACACCCTTGAGCTTGGGATACGTGGTCAGTGTTTCCTTGAGCTTGGTGTAGTCGGTGTTGGCGTCATCAGACGTTTCAAGGCGTTTGGTCACTTCCTGCATCTTGGGGAAGTTCTTCTTCTGGTAGGCCACGCCACCGTCAATCCACTCGTTTTGCGACTTGGAGGTTAGGCTGCCGACGGTGGCCACATACTGGCCTTCACCGCCCATCGACTTGGCCAGCACTTCCATCAGTTTGGCGCCATAGGCCAAGTTGTCAAAGGCTTCTAGTGTGAAGTCCGAGTTTTGCAGGTTGGAGGCTTCGTGCGCGATCACCACAATGCCACGATCACGTGCCTTTTTGAGAACAGGCTCAAGGGCTTCGACCGAGAAAGGCACAACACAAATAGCGTCCACACCTTGAGCAATCAGGTTTTCGATGATCTGCACCTGGGCAGCGGCATCAGCCTGAGAGGGACCCACCATCCAGGTGTCGTGGCCGGTATCGGCCTTGAACTGGTTGACGCCGTTGCGCATGCGGTCAAACCAAGCGATGCCATCCACCTTGACAACCGTGGCGATCGTGAATTTTTTCTTGGTGGCCGCCGCCGTGATGTCCTTACTGACTTTGCTGACGTCGACAGGTCCATTGCCAGCCGCATAAACAGAACTAGCACCCAGCATGGTGATTGCTGTAACGATGGAAAACAACTTCTTCATGTGTACCCCTCTATAGTTTGTCGGACATAAAAACTCAACTCACACTCAGCAGGAATACATCCTGTCGTCTACGACGGATGTACACGTCCACCAGCGCAAAAACAAGCGCAGATGAAGTCGTGTTGAAGTGCCCCAACCCGGAACAGGATGGATGGCAGAAATTTCACTTTGGACTCGCTCGGCTCAAGCGCCGATGATGGTCACGCTCAGACTGGCGCCAACCCTGGAAGCCCCGGCTTCAATCATGGCCAGCGCATCGGCCTGGCTGCGAACCCCACCCGAGGCCTTGACACCCACCAGCGGCCCCACCGTTTGGCGCATCAACGCAATATCTGCCACGGTGGCACCCGACTTACCAAAACCCGTGGAGGTTTTGACAAAATCCGCCCCAGCTTCAACGCTGAGTCGGCAAGCAGTTTCTTTTTGGGCGTCTGTCAACAAGCAGGTTTCAATGATCACCTTGAGGGTTTTGCCTGCGCACGCTTTTTTTACCAAAGCGATGTCATCTCGCACCAGGTCAAGATCACCGTCTTTCAGAGCGCCCACATTGATGACCATGTCGACTTCATCGGCACCGTTTTGGATGCAGGCCTGGGTTTCCTGAGCCTTGCACTCACTGAGCGTGGCGCCCAGCGGGAACCCCACCACACAACAAGTCAGAACCCCACTGCCTTTGAGTTTCTGGGCAACCAAAGGAACCCAGTAGGGATTCACGCACACCGAAGCAAACTTGAAGCGAATCGCCTCATCACATAAACGCTCCACTTCCACCCGCTGGGCGTCGGGCTTCAGGATGGTGTGGTCAATATAAGAGGCCAAGCTACGGTCATTCACCATCACTGTGTTTGTCATGCGCCACCTGTCAAATGTTGGGTTCAATGCATCTTTATTGAGATAAATGATACATCTAATGTTTGGATCTTCACATTTTTTGTTGAATGTTATTCACATTGATCGTAAAGTGCAAGCCATGCTTATTTTTCGAGGAAAGGCCCCACGACCAGACGCGTCGTTAGTGGCTCAGAATTTGCATGCCATGGTCTCCTGAAGAGGGTCCATATCAGAAGGGAAAAATGATGAATAAAAATGGCCAGGAAGTTTGTGCCGAGGTCCTTCGCAGCTGCAACGTCAGAGATACACACACGCCTGCTCTGTGCGTCGGACTCTGTTTTCTTCAGATGAAGGATGTCTGCCATGTTTGAGAAAAGGCGACAACGCATTGACAAGATATTGGCCCTGCTGGAAGTCAATCAGTCACTCCACATCCGCGATGTCGCTCAAATGCTCGAAGTGTCCGAGATGACACTTCGGCGCGACATCGCCCATGGGGACAACCGACTCCTCTATCTCGGTGGTTATCTGGTCAAGCCAGGAACGAACAAGGCCTCCCAGTACAGTCTGGACAGCGAAAAGGGCGTCGGGCTCAAGAACAAGCGTTGGGTCGGTCGCCTTGCAGCCGAACAGATCCAGAGTGGGGACTGCATCTTCATCGACTGCGGTACCACAACACCCCACATCGTGGCTGCCATGCCCAAAGACATCGAGTGCACGGTGATTTGTTATGCAAAGAACATTGCCTACCCACTCTCCAGCTTTCCCAACGTGACCTTGGTGCTGCTGGGCGGTGTCTACTACCCGTCATCAGCCACCTTTTACTGCGAAGAGAGTGTGGGTTACCTGAACAAATTCGGCATCAACAAAGCCTTTCTGTCCGCAGGCGGGGTCAGCCTGGAGCGAGGCATCAGCTGCTCACACCTGCACGAGGTGAAGATCAAGCAAGCCATCCTGGGTATCGCCATCAAGAAGATTCTGGTGGTGGATTCAGGCAAGTTCGGCCAGTTCCGTTCTGCCTTTTTCGCCGATTTTGCGCAGATCGATAGCGTGGTCACCGATTCAGGGATTGATGCCGAGACCGCTGCCAAGATCACCGACAGCCACACCGAGTTGCTGATCGCACAAGCCTAGTCCAACAAATCTCGTTGCGAACGTGCTTACAAAATCCTTACCACAAGTTTTTTCCCGAGCAACTCACAGTTTGTGTGGATAACTTTGTGCACCAGTCACAGAACAACCCGGCAAAGCCTTGTCTGGTGCGGCCTGCAACGCGATGCCAAAAAAATAAGCAGCAGGGACAAGTGCCAAAAATTAATAAAAAAATATCAGCTTGTCCCCAGCAAAACAGCCAGCTCAGTCATGTTAGGAAACAGCCGGTGCGCACCGGCCGCCAGCAAAGCCGGCCCCGCTTCCGGCAGTGGGCAGTAGGCCCAGACGGTGGCCCCCGCCGCCACACCAGCGGTGATACCGACCGTGGTGTCTTCGATCACCAGGCAATGCTCGGCGGGCACGTCAAGGTGCCGGGCCGCTGCCAGATACACGTCCGGCGCGGGTTTGGAGCGTGGCATTTCATGCCCGCTGAAAACGCGCCCCGCAAAAAAGTCCAGCAAGCCGACCTGGCCCAACATCATCTCGACCTTGAAACGATCCGCCCCTGAGGCGCACGCGATCTGACCGTCAAAGCGCGTGTGTGCGGCCTGCACCGCCGCGTCAGCACCGGCGATGATGGTCGCCCGGGCGCAAAGCGCCTCGTTACGGCGCTGGTAAAAGCGCTGCATCCAGTCTTCGGTCAACGGCTGGCCGGTGCGGCGTTCAATCTCGGCATGCTCCTCACGCACCGCCTTGCCGATGAAAAAAGCCATACATTCGGCCAGCGTCATGGACCAGCCACTCTCATCCAACATGTCACGCAACACACCACAGGTGATGGCCTCGCTGTCCACCAACACACCGTCACAGTCAAACAGAACCGCCTTAAAACTCATAGCTACTAACCCTTTAAATACGTGGGCTCTCGCCCAACTTCTCACAAATCACGGGACAACAGGTGTCGCCCCCAGATCCTTCAACAAGGACTGAAATTCCTTGGAACTGCGCAGCACCCGCCCACCCGCAGCCACCAGCCGCGTGACATCGTCGTTGGGCAGTGAAAACGCGGTGGGAATCTGCAGCAACACCCGGCGCTCGGCCATCTCGGGCGCGTCACTCAGGTTAACGTTGATGACATAAATCTTGGCATCTGGCGCAAACGGGTCGTCAGCACTGCGCTTGCGCAGCTCCTGGCGCCAGGCTTGGACGGTGTCGCGCAGCAGCTCCAGCGTCTCCTGGGTGGCGCGCCCGCCGGTGCCAAACAGCAGCGCGTCCATCACCTGCAAGGTGGTGGGCACCTCGTCGTGCGAGTCGATGTTTTCCGAGGCAGCCCGCTCGGCATTCACCGCGATGATCACGAGCTTCTCGATCGGTGTATCCGTCATCGGGCCGACCGCGCTGCGCAGGCCACCGTCGGCTTGCGAGCGATCCAGCAAACTGCGCAGGCCCAGGTTGTCAACCAGACCACCGTCCACCAGATGGATGTAGGGACGGGTGGAGGCGTCCAAGTAGGAGCGCTGGCTGTCACGCAACAGGCGCACGCGGTAGGCATCGGCCTCGGAGCTGGTCAGCGTCACCGGTTGGGCACAGGTGTCGCTGTAGTTTTTGAGTGTCATCGGGCTCAACGCAATCGGCACCGCGCTGGAGGCCGCCACCGCAAACGACAGTGGCACGCTGTTCAAATCGGAGCAGATCAGCGAGAACTGTCGCCAGCTGAACTCGAACCCAGAGCCCAGCGACAGGTCGGTGGCAGAGACCAGCAGCCCGGGATGGCCCGGGCGTTCGGTCAGGTCACCAAAGGTTTTGCCTTTGAACAGCTCGTCCAGGCGCCGCTCCAGCAGGTTGGACCGGCCAAACCAGGGCGAGGTCAGGTCGTACAGGTTGCGCACTTTGAGGGCGTAGCTGACCAGGTTGTCCTGGAAGTTCTTGCGCAGGAACTGGTTCTCAAAAGCCGGAAAAGTCTCACTGCCAAAGGCCGCGTAATACGCCGCCACGATGCTGCCGCCCGACACCCCACTGATCAGGTCCAGCTCGTCAATCAGACTGATGCTGTTGCCCTGCCATGGCACCTGAGTCTGGCGCAAGGCATCGAGCACGCCATAACCAAAGGCAGCGGCACGTGCGCCACCGCCCGAGAGGCTCACCAGCATCAGCATCTTGCGGTCTTGCGCGGGAGCCGCGTCACGCAGCGCTGCCTCACGGTCACCATACATTTTCATCGGCTGGTTCTGCCAGGGTCGCAGGCTGGAGCAGCCGCTCAGCAGCACCAGCACCATCAGCGCCAACATCCAGCGCCGCAAGGGTTTGACAATCACATCGGTCATCTGTGTCTGGGTCAGGTATTGAACAAGTGGGGGCCTTGCTGCCTGGCCGCGCCGGACGCCACCAGCTCGTCCACCAGCAACGCCAGCGCCTGCGCCAAAGGCAACTCGGCAAATTGCTGGTGCACCAATCGGGCCAGGTAGGGCGTGGCTTGCGCCCAGGCCAGCAGCTCGGATTGTTCCAAAGATTGGGCCTCCAGCAGCTTGAACTTGAGCAAGACCTTGGTGGCGTAGCGCAGATGTTGCTGCGGGTGGGCCACAAAACGCGCCAGCCGCTGGCGCGCCACACCCAGCGCCTGCGCCACATCGGTGAACGGCGCGCCGTGGCCGGGCACCACCCAGCGCGGCGCCAGCGCCTCGATCACATCGAGCGTGGCGGCCACCTCGTCAAAGGCGCCGTCGCCATCCAGCTCGGGGAACACCACGCCAAAACCTCGCTGCCACAAGGCGTCGGCCGACACCAGGGTGCGGCTCATCGGCTCAAACAAAATCACCGAATAGGTGTCGTGCCCCGGCGCGGCATGCACCTGCCACACCGCGTCACCCAGGGACAACTCGGAGCCCGGCACCAGCACCGCGTCAAAACCAAAACGCGGGCAGCTTTGCCCGGTGGGGGTGTAGCTCAATGCGTGCGGGTTCCAGTCGCGCACATACGCGGCCTGCCCGGGCGGGATCAGGGTGCGCAGTTGCGGGTAGGCCGCTTGTAATGCCACATTGCCACCACAGTGGTCACTGTGCAAATGGGTGTTGATCAGCACATCCAGCGCCCGGCCCTGCAGGCTGGCGGCCAGCAGGGCCAAGGTTTGCGGCGCATGGGTGCAGTAACCACTGTCGATCAACGCGGTGCCCGCCGCGCCCTGGATCACGATGTTGTTGGACGACAACCAGCCGCGCTCCAGCACAGTCAGCCCCGGGGGCAAGCCAGTGGCTGAGTTACTCATAAACAAAAATGGCCTCCAGCCCTTATAAAACAAGCGCAGATAGCTATCATTTTTTAAAAATGCAGAACCTAGCGCGCCCGCAGCACCATCTGCTTCTGGCCCAGGCTGATGTCAAATTTGGACAGGAACGACTGCCCCAGCAGCGCCTGCTTGTCGTCCCCCAAACTCAAGCCCACACCCACCTTGACGTTGCTGACACGCAGTGGGCCCAGCACCACCGTCACGCCGTCCACCACCCGGCCCGCTCGCTCGCCGTTGGCCGTGTGGAAGGTGGTGGGTACACCGCCGTTCACGCCTGCGGCCTGGGCCAGCGGCTCACTGACACTCACCAGCGAGGCACCGGTGTCCACCAGGAACATCACCTCGCGCCCGTTGATGCTGCCAGGGCTGTAGAAGTGGCCGTCTTGCGCCCGTGGGATGACCAGATCACCATTGGCCAGCACCTGCGACTGTTTGGGTTTGAGGTAATACGTCATCAAGCCATACACCAGGCCCATGACAGCAAACCAGAACAGCAGCATCGGGATCAGCCCGGTTTGGCGCGGCGCGGATGGTTTTGACGTCGCTTGGTGGCGCAGGTTGTTGTTCGAGAACGATCTGAACTTGTGGCGGGTGTCATTGAGCTGACGTTGTTTGTCGCGCTCGCGCTGCGCGTCCCGAAACCAGTCGCGGTCTTCGACACCCATGCTCAGGCAGCGCCCCGGCCAAGCAACCACCCTGCGGTGGCCATCGGCGCGCACACTTCAGAGAAAAAAATCTGCTTCATCACCCGCCTTGTCATGTGGTTGGGAGCTGAGCATTCTAGAAGTGCCACGGCGCCCTGGCCGACCACCAGGATGTCAACCTGGTTAACGCCCTGGGTGTCATTGACTTTGAACTCCGGCGACGGCCAGCAGACATTGCTTGCGACGTGTCTTGAGGACCAGAGACGCCCACCCGCTGAGCAGGCCCGCCCTCAGCCCAGCGCCCGCTGGATGATGATTTTTTGCACGTCACTCGTGCCTTCGTAGATCTGGCAGACGCGCACATCGCGGTAGATGCGCTCCACGGGGAAGTCGCTCACATAACCATAACCACCGAGCGTCTGGATGGCGGCGCTGCAAACTTTTTCAGCCATCTCGCTGGCAAACAGTTTGGCCATGGCCGCCTCCTTGAGGCAGGGGCGACCCGCATCACGCAGGCTGGCGGCGTGCCAGATCAGCTGGCGAGCCGCTTCGAGTTGGGTGGCACATTCGGCCAGACGGAAACCCACCGCCTGGTGGTTGAAGATGGCTGTGCCAAAGCTGCTGCGGTCTTTGGCGTAGGTGATGGCGACCTCCAGTGCACTGCGCGCCATGCCAACACTTTGTGCGGCGATGCCGATGCGGCCACCTTCCAAGCCACCCAGCGCAATGCCGTACCCCTCGCCCTCTTTGCCAATCAGGTTCTCTGCGGGCACACGGCAGTTGTCGAAGTTGATCTGCGCGGTGTCGCTGCTGTGTTGGCCCAGTTTGTCCTCCACCCGCGCCACCACATAACCCGGGGTGTTGGTCGGCACCAGGAACGCACTCATGCCCTTCTTGCCCGCGCCCTTGTCGGTCACCGCAATCACAATGGCCAGATCACCGTTTTTGCCGCTGGTGATGAACTGTTTGACACCGTTGATCAGATAACTGTCACCGTCTTTGACCGCCGTGGTGCGCAAGCCCGACGCGTCACTGCCGACATGCGGCTCGGTCAGGCAGAAGGCGCCCAGCATCTGGCCCTGCGCCAGCGGCTCCAGCCACTGCTTCTTTTGGGCAGCGTTGCCGTACTTCATCAGGATGGCGTTGACCGGGCAGTTGGTGACACTGATCACGGTGCTGGTACCGCCATCACCAGCGGCAATTTCCTCGAGCACCAGCGCCAGCGTCAGGTAGTCCATCCCGGCGCCACCGAGCTCCTCGGGCACACAGATGCCATAACAACCCAGCGCGGCCAGCCCTTGGTGCGCGGCTTTGGGAAAGGTGTGTTCCTTGTCCCAGCGGGCGGCGTGGGGCCAGAGTTCGGCTTGGGCAAAAGCGCGCACCGCGTCGCGCACCATTTCCTGGTCTTGGGTCAGCAGCATGGGGTCTCCGTTGCTTGTGTTGTGGGCTGTTTACCAACCCGCGAAGGGGCGGCCATCCCATTGCAGGTAAGGCACGTCGTCACAGCCGTGTATCGTCTTGCTGCTTTTGTGCTTGGCCAGCGTCTGGCGCAGGGCGGACACACTGTCTTGCACCGTCAGCGCCGCCGCCGATGTGCCCATGTCGGTCTGCACCCAGCCGGGGTGTAGCAGCAGAAACTGGGCACGCGGGTAGTCCGGCTGGGCGGCCACCACGGCCATGTTGAGCGCGGCCTTGCTGACCTTGTAGAGCCAGCCCCGGCTGCTGCGGCTGTCGCCGATGTGGCCCATGTCGCTGGACAAAAAGGCAAACTGCCCACCCGCCTCCTCGACCCAGGGCGCCACCTGGGGCAAGGCCTGCATGACCCCCAACACGTTGGTGTGCATCATCACGTCAAAGTCCTGCTGCGTTGGCGGCGAGATGGCGCCACCGGTCGAGAACACCCCGGCCACATACAGCGCCAGGTCCAGCTTCTCACCATCGAGCAGCCAGCTCAGGCCGCTGACACTGGCCGGGTCGGCCACATCCAGCTGGATGGTCTGCGCGCCCACATCCTTGAGCCGCGCCAGCCCGTCTGCGTCGCGCGCGGTGGCGATCACACGCTGGCCCGCATCCAAGTACTGGCGCACCAGCTCCAGGCCAATACCGCGCGAGGCGCCTATCACCAAAACATTCATGCCTCAAGCCCTTATTTTGATTGGGTCAGCAACTATCAAATTTATAACAATTCAAGCGCCACTGCGGTCGCCTCGCCGCCACCAATACACAGGGTGGCCACGCCCTTTTTCAGGCCACGTGCCTGCAAGGCATACAGCAAGGTGACCATGATGCGCGCGCCACTGGCGCCAATCGGGTGGCCCAGCGCGCAGGCGCCGCCGTTGACGTTGACCACCTCGTGGCCCAGGTTCAGCTCGTGCATCAGCGCCATGGCCACCACCGCAAAAGCTTCGTTGACCTCCCACAGGTCGACGTCGGCCACGCTCCAGCCCGCCCGCGCCAGCACCTTGTGCACCGAGCCGACCGGCGCGGTGGCAAATTTGGCCGGCTCCTGCGCATGAACCGCGTGTGCCACCAGTCGTGCCAATGGCTGGCAGCCGAACTTGGTGGCGGTGCTTTCCCGCATCAGCACCAGTGCGGCCGCGCCGTCGTTGATGCTGGAGCTGCTGGCGGCGGTGATGCTGCCGTCTTTTTTGAACGCGGGTTTGAGCGTGGGGATCTTGTCGAGTTTGATGCGGCCCGGCCCTTCGTCCACGCTGATCACCGTGTCGCCGTGGCGGCCCTTGACCGTGACCGGGGTGATCTCGGCGGCAAACGCACCCGATTGGATGGCATGTTGTGCACGGCTCACGCTGGCAATCGCATAAGCGTCCTGCTGGGCGCGGGTGAAGCCGTATTGGGCGGCGCAGTCTTCACCAAACGTGCCCATGGAGCGCCCGACCTCGTAGGCGTCCTCCAGGCCATCGAGCATCATGTGGTCAAAAATCCGGTCGTGGCCAATGCGGTAACCGGCCCGGCCTTTTTGCAGCAGGTAGGGGGCATTGGTCATGCTCTCCATACCGCCGGTGACCAGCACATCGGCGCTACCGGCCAGCAGCATGTCGTGGCCAAACATGGTGCTGCGCATGCCCGAGCCGCAGATTTTGGACAAGGTCACCGCGCCCGCGCTGATCGGCAAACCCGCCTTCAGTGCAGCCTGGCGCGCCGGTGCCTGGCCCTGGCCGGCGGGCAACACATTGCCAAACAGCACCTCATCCACCAGCGCCGGTGCAATCGCGGCGCGCTCAACCGCCGCGCGGATGGCGGCCGCACCCAGGTCATGCGCGGCGAGCGTGGCAAAGTCACCCTGAAAACTGCCCATCGGCGTGCGCGCGGCAGCCACAATCACAATCGCATCCGTCATAGAGTCTCCTTGGTATAAAAAGTGCCTCTAGCCCTTATTCAGTCAGGGCGAACAGCTATTAAAAACAAAGTTGCTACATCGACTCCGGCAACTCCGACTGGCGCGGGCTGACCACAAACCGTTTGCTCTGGTCATACGGGAACACGTCAAACATATGGCCTTGCTGGATGCGGTCCTTGTTTTTCTGCCAGAACGCCGGGTCCAGCAGGTTGGCATGGTGTTTCATGAACACCTCACGCACCGCCGGGTTGCCCAGCAGGAACGGGCCAAAGGTCTCGGGAAACACATCGTGCGGGCCAACCGTGTACCAGACCTCGCCCGACATCTCGTCTTCCTCACAACGCGGTTTGGGCACCTTGCGGAACACGCAGTCGGTGATGTATTCGATCTCGTCATAGTCGTAAAACACCACCTTGCCGTGGCGGGTGATGCCAAAGTTCTTCCACAACATGTCGCCCGGGAAGATGTTGGCGGCAATCAGGTCTTTGAGCGCGTTGCCGTATTCGATGACACCGTGCTCCAACTGGGCGCGGGCACTCTGGGCGGCGGGGCTGCTGTTGCTGGGGTCGGCACCACCGGCGTCAAAAGCGTCCTGCAAGTAGATGTTGAGCGGGATCATGCGCCGCTCGATGTAGACGTGTTTGAGGATGACCTCCAGCTGGCCATCCCCATCGCGGTCGCTGATCTCGAGCTGGCTGGGCGCCAGCTTCTCAATCTCGGCGATCAGCTCGTCGGTGAAACGGTTGCGCGGAAAAGCCACACCGCTGTACTCCAGCGTGTCGGCCATGCGCCCCACACGGTCGTGTTGTTTGACCAGCAGGTACTTGCCCTTGATCTGCTCGCGGCTGGTGTCCTTGGGCGGCGGGTAAAAGTCCTTTATGACCTTGAACACATAAGGAAAGCTGGGCAAATCAAACACCAGCATGACCATGCCCTTGATGCCCGGCGCAATGCGGAATTGGTCGGTGGAGTGGCGCAGGTGGTACAAGAAGTCGCGGTAAAACAGGGTCTTGCCTTGCTTGGCCAGGCCAAGTGCGTTGTACAACTCGTTGCGGGGTTTACGCGGCATCAGGCTGCGCAGAAACTGCACGTAGGCGCTCGGGATGTCCATGTCCACCATGAAGTAGGCCCGGGCAAAACCAAACAACACGTGCATGTCGTCATCGCCGTGCAGCACCGCATCGATGCGCAGCTGGGTCTCCGCCTGGTTGTACAAAATCGGCAGGGCAAACGGCTGCTCGGTAAACCCATTGATCAGCTTGCCAATGAGGTAGGCACCTTTGTTGCGGTAGAACAGGCTGCTGAGCACCTGGATCTGCAAGTTGGCGTGCACCTTGACGCGATCCAACATCGGCCGGATCACCCCCGTCACCAACGCGGCGTCGCGCGGCAGGTCTTCAAATTCGCGGCACAGGCCAAAGTCGAGCACCATCTGCTGCAACACCCCGGCCAAGTTGTCGAGCGTGGGGTAATACGCGCGGTAGGTGGGCTGTGCCTCGGGCGCATTGTTCTCGATGTACTCGGTGCTGACCACCGGGCGGAAAAAGATGAAGCTGTTCTGGAAATAACTGCGGTGCAGGATCTTGGTGGTGACCGAGTTGAAAAAGGTCTCGGCCAGCTCGGGCTGGAGGTGGTCTACCAGCAAGCCGATGTAATGCAGTTTGACCTGGTGCCATATGTCCATCGGCTGCTCACCGGCCTTGAACTCGCGCTCCAGCCGCATGAAGCATTCGCGCACGCGCAGGTCGTAGAACTCGATGCGTTCACGCTGGGCGCGCTGCTGACCGGCCCAGTCGGCGGTCTCAAAGCGTTGTTTGGCGCGGGCCGATTCGCTGCGAAACAGGTGGTAGTGGCGGTTGAAGCCATCCATCATGGCCTTGGCAATCTCGTAGGCCACAGGGGAGTCCAGTCGGGTCGGAAACATGTCTGCTCTCTTCTGTATAGCTATCAGGGCTTGAGGGATAAAGGCTACAACGCATTTTCATTAACAACCGACTGGTGGCCAGGCCTACAACCCCGGGCGCGGGTAACGCTTGAAGGCTTTGACAAAAATGTCGGTCACCTCGTGGCTGCCCTGCATGGTGACACCCAGGTCGTTGACCAGACCATCTTTCAGGCCGTAACACCAGCCGTGCACCGCCACTTTCTGGCCGCGCGCCCAGGCGTCCTGCAGCACATTGGACAGCGCCACATTGGCCACCTGTTCGATCACATTCATCTCACACAAGACGTCTTCCTGCTGCACCAGCGCCAGGTGGTCAAGCCGGCGGCGGTGGCGCAGCTTCACATCGTGCACATGGCGCAGCCAGTTGTCAGCCAGGCCCACGCGGGTGCCACGCAAGGCAGCCAGCACACCGCCGCAACCGTAATGGCCCACCACCATGATGTGCTCCACCTTGAGGTGGTCCACCGCGTACTGGATGACCGACAGGGCATTGAGGTCAGAGTGCACCACCACATTGGCGATATTGCGGTGCACAAACACCTCGCCCGGGTCCAGGCCGGTGATTTCGTTGGCCGGTACCCGGCTGTCGGCACAGCCGATCCACAGGTATTTGGGCGCCTGCTGTTGCGCCAGCCGGTCAAAAAATCCGGGGCGCTGCAACTGCATGTTGGCGGCCCAGAGGCGGTTGTTGTCGAGAAGGTTCTGCAGGGAAGACATGGTTTGACTTTTTTTGAGTATGAAAGGCTGAGATCAGTCTGTCATTTTGCCTAGAGGACCTTGCGCGAACATGTCTGCCGCCCTATAACCTCAATCCCCTTGGCGCCATGGGCCAGCTCCGACCCCATCCTCCCCGGCCCAGGTTAGGCGCTCAACAGGTCTCAGCAAACAGCTCGCGCCCAATCAACATGCGCCGGATCTCACTGGTGCCCGCGCCAATTTCATACAACTTGGCGTCGCGCCACAAGCGGCCCAGCGGGTACTCGTTGATGTAGCCGTTGCCACCAAAAATCTGCACACCCTCCCCCGCCATCCAGGTGGCTTTTTCGGCGCACCACAGGATCACCGAGGCGCAGTCCTTGCGCACCTGGCGCACATGCTCTAGCCCAAGCATGTCGAGGTTCTTGGCCACGGTGTAGGCGAATGAGCGCCCGGCCTGCAGCACGGTGTACATGTCGGCCACCTTGCCCTGGATCAGCTGGAATTCACCAATGCTCTGGCCAAACTGCTTACGGTCGTGGATGTAGGGCACCACGTTGTCCATCACACTTTGCATGATGCCCAGCGGCCCGCCGGTGAGCACCGCGCGTTCGTAGTCCAGCCCGCTCATGAGCACTTTGGCGCCCTGGTTCAGGCCGCCCAGGATGTGGGACTCGGGCACCTCGACGTTGTTGAAGACCAGCTCACCCGTGTGGCTGCCACGCATACCGAGTTTGTCGAGCTTTTGCGCCACGCTGAAACCCGGCATACCCTTCTCGATCAAAAAGGCGGTGACACCGCGTGCGCCGAGTTCGGGTTCGGTCTTGGCGTAGACCACCAGGGTGTCGGCATCGGGGCCGTTGGTGATCCACATCTTGCTGCCGTTGAGCAGGAAGTAGCCGCCCTTGTCCTGCGCCTTGAGCTTCATGCTGATCACATCACTGCCGGCGCCAGGTTCACTCATGGCCAGGGCGCCGACATGTTCACCACTGATCAGCTTGGGCAGGTACTTGGCACGTTGGGCTTCGGTGCCGTTGCGTTTGATCTGGTTCACACAAAGGTTGCTGTGCGCTCCGTAGCTCAGGCCCACCGAGGCGCTGGCGCGGCTGATCTCCTCCATCGCCACCATGTGCGCCAGGTAACCCATGTTGGCGCCGCCATATTCTTCCCCCACGGTGATGCCCAGCACACCGAGGGCGCCCATCTTGGGCCACAGGTCCATGGGAAACTGGTCGGTGCGGTCGATCTCGGCCGCACGGGGTGCGATCTCGGTCTGGGCGAAGTCTCGCACCGCATCACGCAGCGCGTCGACGTCGTCACCAAGCTGAAAGTTGAGTCCAGGCAGGTTGTTCATGGGGGGTGTCTCCTCGGGTCCAGGTTTTAGTAGTTTTTGGGCACCGGCATCACGGTCTGCTGCATCACCGCACACAGGGTCTGGGTGCCGTCGTCGGCAATGTGGCTGACCTCGGCGCTGGTGACGATGACGCGTTTGCCGTTCTTGACCACCCGGCCGGTGGCACACAACTCCCCACCGTGGCAGGCCGCCAGAAAATTGATCTTGTACTCCAGGCTGACCACCTCCGTGTCGGGCGGCGCCACGGTCAGCGCGGCGTAGCCCCCGGCGATGTCGGCCAGCGCACCCACCGCCCCGCCGTGGAACGAGCCATGCTGCTGGCTGGCCTTGTCAGAAAAAGGCAGGGTGACCACACATTCCCCCGGCACCACACGCAGCAGTTCGGCCCCCAGGTGGCGCATCAGGCCCTGGCGCTCCAAGCTGCGCTGCACACGTTGCAAAGGGGTTTCGGTGGGGGTGGTGGGTTGTGTCATGGGCTGTGGGTGGGCTGAGGGGTTGAGGGGCTGGGTTCACGGGAAGAGGCGGGCTTGGTGGGGGGCTGGCGCAAGGCTTTAGCCAACAGGGTTTTGGCTTCACGCTGGTGCACCTTGATCTCATCCAGATTGGCCTGGATGTCTGTCATCTGCGCCTCCAGCAGCTGTTGCTGCTGGCCCAGCACCTGCAGAAACCGCTCCAGCTGCGCGGCGGTGTCGCGCGGGCTGTCGTACATGTCGATGATGTCTTTGGCATCAGTCAGGGACAGGCCCAGCCGCTTGGCACGCAGCGTGAGTTTGAGGCGTGTGCGGTCACGCCCGCTGTAGATGCGGTTGCGCCCGCCGGGGCCTGTGCGCTCGGGCTGCAGCAGGCCCATGTCTTCATAAAAACGCATGGCCCGTGTGGTGAGGTCAAACTCTTTGGCCAGGTCGCTGATGCTGTAAGTCTGTGACATGAAAGGAAAAATTCGGGTGAACAAGGTCTTCTGACGTTGACGTAAACGTCAACTATTGGCCGGATTATGGCGTACAAACTTTGAGGGCGAGCTGACGGCGTGTTCCGGCTGAAGAAGCCATACTGTCTGGTGCAAAAACACCAGTTTTCCGATCCCATGGAATCTGCGGATTCAACGCTTGAGGTGTTGAGCAAGGGAACACACGCGAAACCCCCATTTGGGGGATGTTCAGGTCGCATACAGACAGTCACAATGCAGATAAAGCTGTGTGTCCGACTCCTCCTCAAGTGGGGGCATCCTGCACAAATCCGGGTTGTGCGGCTTACCGACTTCGTCGTTTTCAATATACCTTTATGTCGCGCCAGATATTTCGTCTAACTTATTGATTTGTATGAAAAATATCGATGACTTTTCGTGGCGTTATCTGACTTACTGCCAAGTTATCCCGCAAAATTGCGGGATAAATCAAAGTTATGCCTTCGGAATCTGACCTGATGTCCAAAAAGAAGCCGATCACCCAAACCGAGCTAGATATGGTCGCTCGCCTTAACTCCGAGCGCTTTTCCGCTGACGATCTGCTGGAGATTTCTGATGCTGTCCACGACATTCCCGAAGATCGCCGAGATTGGGAAGGAAGAATGTTTCTTCTTGCCAAACGCTTCCCTAGGCAGCACTACCGTGCAATGGCAGCGGACTACCGGCTCACAGCAATGTCCACACTCATCGCCAAGAACACATTGCCTCTCGGAGTGTTGCCGCAAGCTCCCGATGGCTCGCACATGGTCGGCGAATCCGTCTTTGAGGCTGCCGCAATGGAACCGCTTCTCCTGCGGGGGAATGAACCATTCTTTGAGCCAGAATCTTTTCGCCGACGCGTTCTTGAACTTACCGAAACTGATGGCAAGGCATAGCCCTGCGGTCCACCTGACGCTGCGCGATAAAGCCGCGCAGCCCCGGTGACCTCCACGTTAGGCCTCGCGAATGTCAGCCGATACGACTCACCCGGCGCTAATCCAGCCCTCGGACCAGAGTGCCTCCATCTGGAGGTACATGGACTTCGCGAAGTACGTGGCGCTGTTGCGGTCGAAGGCCCTCTACTTCTTCCGCATAGACAAGTTTGACGATCCGTTCGAAGGAACAATCTCCCGAGCCGAGTATGAAGACATCGTCGCCCGCGCAAAGAAGGGCGAGCAGGACGGAAGGCTACCGCCAGAATGGCGTGGCAAGTACTTTGATGTACTTATGCAGAACGCCAGAAACGGACGCCGCTCTTGCTACGTCAACTGCTGGCACTTCAACGAGGGTGAGTCTGAAGCGATGTGGCGCCTCTACTCGCAGTCCTCCTTCGCAATCGCAATCAAGTCGAGGTACTGCAAGCTTAGGGACGCCCTTCCAACTCCAAGCGAATCGGGCCGCCCGCACGTCGGCCCGATGCTGGGAAGGGTGACGTACCTCGATCATTTCAAGGAACAACTCCCAACCGGCAACCTCTTGGTCCCTCTCATGAACAAGCGACCTTCATTCCAGCATGAGCAGGAGTGCCGAGCGCTGATCTGGATCCCTGAACCGGATGACTATGTGCTCCATCCAGATCCAGATGCCATCTTCGCAAAGTACCCAGTCGGTCTGAGCATTGATGTCGATCTGCCAAGTCTTGTCGAGTTCACGGCCGTCTCGCCCCTCGCACCAAGCTGGTTCCTCGAGAGCGTGGCAGACGTCACCGTGCGTTACGGGTTTCAATGGCCCACCATTGCCTCTTCTCTAGCCGCAAAGCCATACATCTAAGCTGAGCAGCGAGGCCTAACCCTTCGCTCGAGCAGACCTCCACCGCCACAACACCTCCCAAATCCGCTGAAGGCGGGTAGCGGGGTTGCCGGGCGCAGAACCCATTCGCGTGATGTGAGAGACGGCACACCATGACAAGCGGCGAGACCTTGGCATCAGACCACCCCAAACCGTCGCCCGCGAGGGGGCCGGAGAACGGTAACCCCGCTACCCGCCTGGCGCCACGCGAACCCAAGCGCCAAACATCACAGCAAAATGCTATTTACTCAATAGCTACAAGCCCTTATATAAAAAGGGCCAGAGGCCATTTTCATCAATAAATCAAAAAGAGCCTCAAGATGTGCCCACCTCAATCCCACCTGGGCACAGCCTCACTCTTGAGCAAAGCGCGTTGCGCGGCGTAGTCGGGCACCAGAGTGCGCACGGTGTCCCAGAAGCGGGGGCTGTGGTCCATCACCCGCAGGTGGCTCAGTTCATGGGCCACCACATAGTCCAGCACCGACATCTTGAAGTGCACCAGCCGCCAGTTCAGGCGGATCGAGCCATCCACACGCGCACTGCCCCAGCGCGTGCCCGCGTTGCTGAGCGAGAGCTTTTTCCATTGCACACCAAGCAGCGGCGCAAAGTGGTCAAGCCGCTCCTGAAAAATACGCTTGGCCTGGCGCATCAGCCAGGCTTGCACCACGTCGCGGATCTGCTCGGGTGTGGCCTGGCGCGACAGGCTGATGCACAAAACCTGGCGCGTCTGCGCGGCCTGATCGGGCGCTGCGGCCACGTCCTCGGTCAACAGCTGGGCGCCAGCGGCGCCAAAGCGGTGTTCGGGGTCCAGCCGCAGGGTGAGGGTTTGGCCCAGAAACGGCAGCTCGGCGCCGTCCTGCCAGACGATGTGCTGGTCGGCCAGGCGGGTCTGGCGCTCGCGGCTGTCGTGCAACTTGCGCAGAATCCAGCTGGCTTTGGCCTGTAATGCGGCATCCACATCGCGCAGGGTGACCCATTTGGGCGCACGCACCGCCAGACCGTCCACGCTGACGCTGAAACCGATGCTGCGCCGCTGCCCGCGGTTAAAGGCATAGGCCACCCGGGTCTGGCCCAGCGACACCTCGCGGTTGGCCTGGGGATGGCTAAAGTCTGCTGCTTTTTTGGGAGCTACTGGCCCTTTTTCCACCTGGGCTGGGGGCTGATTTGGCTCAAACAAATCGAGCGTGAAGCGCAGCAGCGGGTGCATGACAGAACGCGTGCTCGCGTCGGTCAAGGATAGGCCTCGGGGTCGATGCGGCGCATTTCGGCCTCGATCCAGGCTTGGGCCTCACGCATCAGGGCTTTGGGGTCGCGCCCGGTGCTCTCCATCAGCGGGCCAATCGACACCCGCACCACACCGGGGTGTTTGACAAAACCTTGCTTGGGCCAGCAGCGGGCGGTGGCCACTGCAATCGGCACCACAGGCGCGCCGCTCTCCACCGCCAGCCGTGTGCCGGCCGTCTGGTAGGTGCCCTCTTCACCGCGCGGCATACGCGTGCCTTCGGGGAACATCATGACCCAGGTGCCCTGGCCGAGCAGGCGTTTGCCCTGCTCGATCACATGTTTCATGGCCACGGTGCGTGACTCGCGGTTGATGTGGATCATGTCCAGGCGCGCCATCGACCAGCCAAAAAACGGGATCTTGAGCAACTCGCGTTTGAACACAAAGGCCAGCGGGTGCGGCATGATCGTGGGCAACCACAGTGTCTCGAGCGTGGACTGGTGTTTGGACAACAACACCGCGGCGCTGGCTTTGCCCAGCGGCAGGTTCTCGTAACCCTGCACCTCCATGCGCACCCCCAGGATCACCCGGGTGCCCCACATCACAACACGAAACCAGTTCACCGCCACCCACCAGGCCGAAGCCCGTGAGGCCACGAAAGACACCAGCACAACACCGATGGTCCAGGGAATGACCGTGATGGCCATCCACAGCAAATGCAAAACCGAGCGAATCCAGGCCATCACAAGCCTTTTTGGGCACTAGCCCTTATCAATAAAGGGCTGATAGCTATCAATTTCATATTCTTCCAACACCCAAGCACAGGCACGTCTGTCCCCATCAACTGGCCTCGGCTTCACGGGCCAACAGGTGGTCAACAAAGGCCGACAAATCCGCATGCACCACGGTTTGGGCCGGAAACACATCGGGCAGGCTGCGGCCTTTGTGGACCTCACCCTTGCCGGTGAGCACCAGGTGCGGCTCACAACCCACGGCCACCGCCGCGACCAGATCACGCGCCGAGTCCCCCACTGCGGGCACCCCTTTGAGGTGGATGCCGTAGCGCTCACCCACCTGCTCAAACAGGCCCGGCGCCGGTTTGCGGCAGCTGCAGGCATCGTCGGGTGAATGGGGGCAATAAAAGATGGCGTCAATACGGCCACCCACGTCGGCCAGTTCCTGGTGCATCTTGGCGTGGATCTCGTTGAGGTCCGACACCTCGAACAGCCCGCGCCCCAGGCCCGACTGGTTGGACACCACCACCACATGCCAGCCCGCGTGGTTGAGCCGGGCAATGGCTTCGAGCGCGCCGGGCAAAGCCTGCCACTCGGCGGCCGACTTGATGTAGTCCAGGCTGTCGACGTTGATGGTGCCGTCTCGGTCCAGAATGACCAGTTTGTGGGGTGTCATGGTGTGTTGTTGCCTTGTTGGGGTCAGGCCGCCAGGCGCGAGAGGTCAGCCACCTGGTTCATCGCCTGGTGCAGGGTTTTGAGCAGACCCAGGCGGTTCAGGCGCAGGTCCAGCGCCTCGGCGTTGACCATCACATCCTCAAAAAACGCGTCCACCGGCACACGCAAAGCGGCCAGGGTTTGCAAGGAGGTCGCGTAGTCACCGGCGTCCAGCTGGGCCTGGGCACGTGGGGTGATGTCCTGCATGGCTGCGTAGAGCGCTTGCTCAGCAGGTTCTTGCAGCAGCAGTTCACTGACATGGGCGTCGGCCACGGCAGCGGCGTCGGCTTTTTTGAGGATGTTGCTGATGCGTTTGTTGGCTGCGGCGAGTGCCGGTGCTTCAGGCAAAGCAGCAAAGGCGCGCACGGCAGCCAGGCGCTTGGGCACCTCACCCAGGCGCTGCGGGCGCAGGGCCAGCACCGCGTCGACTTCGAGGGCGCTGAAGCCTTGCTCGCGCAGAGAGCCCGCCAGGCGGTCAAAGATGAAGTCGGTCAAGGCCACAGTGGGGTCGGCAATCTTGTCACCAAACACCGGAATGGCGGCTTCCAGCAACTCAGCCAGGCTCAGCGGCAAATCCTTTTCAACCAGCATGCGGATCACACCAAGCGCGTGGCGGCGCAGCGCAAACGGGTCTTTGTCACCCGTGGGCAGGTTGCCAATGCCAAACAGACCGACCAGGGTCTCCAACTTGTCGGCCAGGGCCACCACCACACCGGTCAGATTGCGGGGCAGATCGTCACCGGCAAAGCGGGGTTTGTAGTGGTCTTCAATCGCTTGGGCCACCTCGGTGCTCAGGCCGTCATTGAGGGCGTAATAAGCACCCATGATGCCTTGCAACTCAGGGAACTCACCGACCATGTCGGTCAGCAAATCGGTCTTGGCCAGACGTGCGGCGGTGTCGGCTGTTGTCACCAGATCAGACCCGGCGCCGGTGGACACCAGCAGCTCGGCAATGGCGCGGGCGATGTCGCAGACCCGCCCCATGCGTTCACCCTGGGTGCCGAGTTTGTTGTGGTAGACCACCTTGTCGAGCCCGGCCACACGTGAAGCCAGGGTCTTTTTGCGGTCTTGGTCATAGAAGAACTTGGCATCGGCCAGGCGCGGGCGCACCACACGCTCGTTGCCACCCACCACCGCGCTGGCATCCTGCGGGTTGATGTTGCTGACCACCAGGAACTGGTTGGTGAGCTTGCCTTGTGCATCAAGCAGCGGGAAATACTTCTGGTTGGCCTTCATGGTCAGAATCAGGCACTCTTGCGGCACGTCCAGAAACTCGGGCTCAAACTGGCACACCAGCACATGGGGGCGCTCTACCAGGGCCGTCACCTCGTCCAGCAAAGCTTCATCTTCAATAGCACGCACCCCATGTCCTACCTGGGCTGCAGCGGCTTTTAGCTGCTGAACGATGTCGGCACGGCGTTCGGCAAAACTGGCGATCACCGCACCGTCCTCTCGCAGGGTCTGGGCGTAGCTGTCGGCGTCTTCCAGCACCACCGGCGACTTGGTCGCCTCAAAACGGTGACCCTGGGTGCTGTTACCTGCTGTGAGGCCCAGCACCTTGACCGGCACCACGGTGTCGCCATGCAGCGCCACCAGACCATGGGCCGGGCGCACAAAGTTGACGCTGGTCCAGCCGGGCAGCTCGCAATCTGTCTCAAGCTGGTAACTCATGACCTTGGGGATCGGCAGCTTGCTCAGCGCCACGTCCAGCGCCTGCTGCAGGCCCACGTCCAGCGTGGCACCGCTGACCTGGCTGTCATAAAACAGCGCCTCGGCTTTGCCATCCACCGCCTTGCGCAAACCAGCGACCGCAAACACCGGGTCCGACACGTCCACACCGAGGGCCTGCAGCTTCTTGAGCAGCGCTGGCGTGGCCAGGCCGTTGGCATCCAGCCCGACGCTCACCGGCATCAGCTTTTGCTGCACGGCTTTGTCAGCCGCTTTGGCCGCCACATGGGTGATGTGGGCCGCCAGGCGGCGTGGCGAGGCAAACGGTGTCACCATCGACACGCCATTGGCCAGACCCAGCGCGCGCAGTTGCTCAGCCAACTGGCCGGCAAAAGCTTCACCCAATTTTTTGAGCGCCTTGGGGGGCAGTTCTTCAACAAACAGTTCAACAAGCAGGTTTCTCACAGGGCCACCTTCTGGGTCTCTTGGTTTTTATCGGTCAGCGCACTCCACATGAAGGCACGGCTCAGCTCGGCTTGGCGCGCAGCGTCGGTGACGGCATCGATGCCCTCGTTGCCCAGAACCAGGGCCGCAATCTGGCTGTCGGCCATCGGGTAACCCAGGCGGGCGCGGCTGTCGCGGTAACTTTGCGCCACACCGCGGGCCAGGTTGCGGATGCGGCCGATGTAGGCGGCGCGTTCGGTCACGCTGATGGCGCCACGGGCGTCCAGCAGGTTGAAGCTGTGCGCACACTTGAGCACCTGCTCATACGCGGGCAAGGCCAGCTGCACGTCCATCAGGTGTTTTGCCTGTTTTTCATGCGCGGTGAACGCGGTGAACAGGAAGTCGGCGTCGCTGTGTTCGAAGTTGTAGGTGGACTGCTCCACCTCGTTTTGTTTGTAGACGTCGCCGTAAGACAGCGTGCGACCGTCTGCCGCCGTGGTCCAGGTCAGGTTGTAGACGTTGTCCACACCTTGCAGGTACATCGCCAGGCGCTCCAGGCCGTAGGTGATTTCACCGGTGATCGGTTTGCAGTCGATGCCACCCACTTGCTGAAAGTAGGTGAACTGGGTCACTTCCATGCCATTGAGCCAGACTTCCCAGCCCAGGCCCCAGGCGCCCAGCGTCGGGTTTTCCCAGTCGTCTTCAACAAAACGGATGTCGTTTTTCTGCAAATCAAAGCCCAGCGCTTCGAGTGAGCCCAGGTACAGCTCCAGGATGTTGCTCGGTGCGGGTTTGAGCACCACCTGGTATTGGTAGTAGTGTTGCAGGCGGTTTGGGTTCTCACCATAACGGCCGTCTTTGGGGCGGCGGCTGGGCTGCACATAGGCCGCCTTCCAGGGCTCCGGCCCCAGGGCTCTCAAAAACGTGGCGGTGTGTGAGGTGCCGGCACCAACTTCCATGTCATAGGGCTGCAACAACGCGCAGCCCTGGGCGTCCCAGTAGGACTGCAGTTTCAAGATGATTTGCTGGAAGGTCAACATAAGTGGGTTGCGCCGGTCTGATTGGCGCTTGGAGTTTCAAACAGACACACCGCCAGGCGATGCGCCAAACCGCAATTTTACGGGCTTCGTCTGGCCCCACCTCTCGAGCGCCGGGGGAACAGGCCCGATTTAAAAACGCGGTGACGACCAGCGCCGCCAGGCGGCGCCCAACACGATGCCCATCGCCAGCAGCCACAACGGCCACTGGCCAAACCGGGACACCCAGGCCGCATAGGGCGTGATGCCCGAGCGCCCCTGCACCGTGCCGTGCAGCGCCGCGGCGGTATGCGGAGCCAGCGCTTGCAGCACCTGCCCTTGGCGGCTCACGATGGCGGTCTGCCCGGTGTTGGTGGCCAGCAAAAACGGACGGTCAAATTCGAGCGCACGGGTGCGGGCAATGTGCAGATGCTGGTCCATGGCCAGGTGTTCACCAAACCAGCCCAGGTTGCTGAGGTTGACCAGGATGGTCGGCGCGGTTGAAGCGTCCACAAACTGGGTCGCCATCTCTTCGCTGAACAGGTTTTCAAAACAGATGCTGGTGGCCAGACGCTGCCCCTGCCAATCAAAGCTGGGCTGGGGCAGCCCTCCCCGATTGAAGTCACCCAGCGGGATGTGCATCATGTCGATGAACCAGCGAAACATCGGCGGGATGAACTCGCCAAAAGGCACCAGGTGGTGTTTGTCGTAGCGCCAGGGGGTGGTTTGCCCAGGCGCAAAACCCACCACCGAGTTGGTATAGCCCTCTGACAGACCACCGAGCGGCAAACCCACCAGCGCCGCCTGCTGGCCGCTGGCAAAACGCTGCTGCAGCGCCTGCCAATAACCCTCGGGCAACTGTTGTGGCAATACCGCAATCGCCGTTTCGGGCGTGATGATGAGTTCACTTTGGCTGGCTTGCAACTGCGCGCCGTACCAGCGCAAGGCCTTGAGCACACCGGTGGCGGGCTCGAACTTCTCCTCTTGGGCGATGTTGCCTTGCAACAGCGTGACGCTGAGCTTGCCTCGATCAAGCCCCGCAGAAGCGGGCCAGACCAGCGGCAAACCAACAACCACCAGGACCAGCAGCACCGTGGCCCCCTTGTGTTTGGCGCGTGTCCCACCCAGCAGCGTCACCAGCACAGCGGCCAACCAGGCGGCCAGCCAGCTCACACCGTACAGGCCAACCCAGGGCAACCAGGCCTGCAAAGGCCCATCAAGCTGCGCGTAGCCCACCGCCCCCCAGCCAAAACCGGTCAACCACTGCCCTCGAGCCAGTTCAGCCAACAACCACAAGGATGCAAAAACAAGATCACTCAGCCCTTTATTGATAAGGCCCAGATGCCAAAACATCCATGAAACAGCGGCGTAATACAGGGCCAAGGCACCCGCCAGCGCCAACACCGCCAGAACTGCCAGCGGCGCAGGCAAACCGCCATAGGTGTGCATGGACACAAATAACCAGGCAAAAGTCAGTGACAACCAGGCCAGCGTGAACAACCAGCCGCCCCAGGCCGCTTCACGCGCGGTACGGCACCGTGTGAGCAAGGCCACCAACACGGCCATGGACACCAGCTGCAGCCACCAGACCGGCTGGCCGCGCGTGAGTCCCAGAAAATGGAGAGCGTCTGGCGTAGCGAGAGGCCAGGCCAGGCTGGCCGCCTGAAAGGCACCTGCGGCCAACAGCAGCAGCCAGCGGATCAGGGGCGTCGAACGACGCGGTGTTTCAAACAAGACCTGCCCCGCCCAAGTTCAGGCCGGATTCTGCGGCACAGGCGAGACCTTGAACCACTTCACCGCACCGCCTTTGGTGTGCAGGACGGCAAAGTCCAAGCCGGACATGATGTGATGTTCACCCCGTTTGGGCACATGGCCCATCTCGTGGGCAATCAGCCCGCCGATGGTTTCGAAATCGTCTTCGGGGTCGGTGCTGTCGAGGGTCACACCAAAGGTGGCTTCCACACGTTCAATCAAGGTGTCACCACTGACGCGGTAGGTGCGGTCCGCCAAGCCGAAGATGTCGCCCTCGTCATCGTCCAGATCAAACTCGTCTTCGATCTCACCCACAATTTGTTCCAGCACATCCTCGATGGTGATCAATCCGGCAACCCGGCCAAACTCGTCGATCACGATCGCCAGGTGGTTGTGGTTACTCTGGAAATCACGCAGCAGGTCGTTCAAGCCTTTGCTCTCGGGCACAAACACCGCCGGTCGCAACAAAGCACGGATGTTGAGGTCAGGCGCACGCTGGAGTTTGAGCAGGTCCTTGGCCATCAGAATGCCGATGATGTTCTCGCGTTCCCCCTCAAACACCGGGAAGCGGGAATGCGCGGTATCGATCACACCGTGCATCATCACGTCATAGGGGTCCTCGATGTTGACCAACTCCATGCGGGGGGTGGGCACCATCACATCCCCTGCCGTCATCTCGGCCATGCGGATGACGCCTTCAAGCATCTTGCGCGAATCTGCGCCTATGAGCTGATTGTGTTCAGCATCTACCAGGGTCTCGATGAGCTCGGCGGTGGAGTCAGGACCGGGGTTGATGAATTCCGCGACTTTTTGCAAAAAGGTGCGGGTGTCTTCCCGTTCAGGACGGGCAGGGTAAGGGTCGGACACGGCCAGGGCGGCAGGACATGCGGTTGTTGAACAAGCCTCTAGGATACCGGATTACGCCGCCAACCCTCATGCGCCATGTCAGATCATTCGCTGGGGCTGTCTTCTTTGGCGGGGCGCCAGGCGTGCTGGAATCGCCCAATCGTGTCCCAGAACTGTTTGGCCTGGGCCTTGAGGTGGTAATTGGCCTGGGCCAAATGCTCTTCCATGATCTCGGTCACCTGGGTTTGGAAGGTCGCCGGTGTCAAGCGCAGGTATGCCTCGGATTCAGAGCCATCACGCACCACCGTCGCACCACCCCGGCGCGCGATTTTCAGCATGGCGGTGTTTTCACTGAGCACATGCACATACATGGCGGTCACACCTTCATTGCGAGCGTGCATGACGGCGCGCTCGAACAGGCGTGCACCATAACCCCGCCCACGCACATGCTCGGAAACCGACACACCAAACTCGGAAGACGCGCTGACACGATCAGCACTCGAATACGCCAAGTGCGCCATGCCAATCAACTTGAGGCGCCGGTTGTAGATGCCAAAAATTTCGTCACGCTCAAAATTAAGGCCATCCACGTACGCCTGAATCTGCGCATCCTTGGCGGTAAAACCAAAACGGAAGTACCGATCCTGGGGGCTCAAGGCCAATAGGTGTTCACCAATGCGTCCGCGATGGTTCTCACCCAGCGAGCGTATCGGCACCATCAGGTCGGCCGGCCGAGCTACAACGGTCTTTTTCTCAAGATGCACCGCACCTCTGGATGGCCGAGCGCGGCTCTCGGTATCGTCGGTGGAGGTGATCGTTTCAAGCATCCCGCGAATATACGGGTTTCCACTAGTGTCTTCACACTAAATCAAAACAATGTAGCAAGACGTGGGGTGTTTCCCACACCACGGCCCCCTTTGCATCCTAAACTGTGCTTCCGATGGAAGCGTCCACACGAATCAGGGAAGCGTTGGCACAGGTCTCCGAGCTGCGCGGGATGGCTTTACACAACCCGGCATTGTCCAGCGCTGTGTCGGAAGTCAAGGCGATACAAGCCAGACGCTTTGCCGACACTTACCAAGACATGTTGGCGTCGCCAGTCTATTCAGGCTGCGCCACTTTTTTTCTGGAAGAGTTGTACAGCGAACGTGATTACAGCCGCCGTGACGCCCAGTTTGCGAAAGTGGCTGCCGCCATCCAGCACACCTTCCCTGCTCAGGTTGTCGAGATTGCCGTCACGCTGGCCGAACTTCACCATGTGACAGAAGCACTTGATTTGGAGATGGCCCAGAGCTGGATAGATTTAGACCACCTACCAACGCCTGCAGCACGTTATCAAGCGTGTTGGCGCAGAGTGGGCCAACAGCCCAAACGCCAATGGCAACTCAACACGGTATTGGGCATCGGTAGCGAGTTAAGCGTCTTGACCCGCAAAGTGGGCTTGCGCTGGTTGTTGAAGATGATGCGTAAACCGGCCGAACTGGCTGGCCTGGGCAATTTGCAGAGCTTTCTTGAAACAGGGTTCGATCACTTCGGCAGTCTCGCCAAAGACCCTGATGCAGTGAAGACGTTTCTGGTTGCCATCCAAAAGCGTGAAAGCGAATGGATCAACGGGCTGTTTGAAGACCGCGGCGATATCTGAAACACAAAAAAAAAACGCCCAGTCAAGAGACTGGGCGTTTCTGGCGTTGGGAGCCTGACGATGACCTACTTTCACACGGGAATCCGCACTATCATTGGCGCAGAGGCGTTTCACTGTCCTGTTCGGGATGGGAAGGAGTGGAGCCACCTCGCTATGGTCGTCAGGCAAAACTTTTTATCTTATTGACGTTTTTGGTGTCAATAGGATCAATTTATAGAGCTAATCAGCTTTTGTCTTGTTAGACACCAGGTGTTGCCACCTGGATTTTGAATGCGTCAACTTGGCATAACTTCCTTGATTGCGTTGTCGGCAAATCAAAGTTATAGGGTCAAGCCGCACGAGCAATTAGTATCGGTTAGCTCAATGCATTGCTGCACTTACACACCCGACCTATCAACGTCCTGGTCTTGAACGACTCTTCAGGGGGCTCAAGGCCCCGGCAGATCTCATCTTGAAACGAGTTTCCCGCTTAGATGCTTTCAGCGGTTATCTCTTCCACACATAGCTACTCGGCAATGCCACTGGCGTGACAACCGATACACCAGAGGTGTGTCCACTCCGGTCCTCTCGTACTAGGAGCAGGCTTCCTCAAATCTGCAGCGCCCACGGAAGATAGGGACCAAACTGTCTCACGACGTTTTAAACCCAGCTCACGTACCTCTTTAAATGGCGAACAGCCATACCCTTGGGACCGGCTACAGCCCCAGGATGAGATGAGCCGACATCGAGGTGCCAAACACCGCCGTCGATATGAACTCTTGGGCGGTATCAGCCTGTTATCCCCAGAGTACCTTTTATCCGTTGAGCGATGGCCCTTCCATACAGAACCACCGGATCACTATGTCCTGCTTTCGCATCTGCTCGACTTGTCAGTCTCGCAGTTAAGCACGCTTATGCCATTGCACTATCGTCACGATGTCCGACCGTAACTAGCGTACCTTCGAACTCCTCCGTTACGCTTTGGGAGGAGACCGCCCCAGTCAAACTGCCTACCATGCACTGTCCCCGATCCCGATAAGGGACCTAGGTTAGAACCTCAAACACACCAGGGTGGTATTTCAACGTTGGCTCCATAGAATCTAGCGACCCTACTTCAAAGCCTCCCACCTATCCTACACAGATCTGTTCAAAGTCCAATACAAAGCTACAGTAAAGGTTCATGGGGTCTTTCCGTCTTTCCGCGGGGAGATTGCATCATCACAAACATTTCAACTTCGCTGAGTCTCTGGAGGAGACAGTGTGGCCATCGTTACGCCATTCGTGCAGGTCGGAACTTACCCGACAAGGAATTTCGCTACCTTAGGACCGTTATAGTTACGGCCGCCGTTTACTGGGACTTCAATCAAGAGCTCTCACCCCATCATTTAATCTTCCAGCACCGGGCAGGCGTCACACCCTATACGTCCACTTTCGTGTTTGCAGAGTGCTGTGTTTTTAATAAACAGTCGCAGCCACCGATTTTTTGCAACCTCATTGGGCTCCAGGAGTAAATCCCTTCACCTACTAAAGGCACACCTTCTTCCGAAGTTACGGTGTCAATTTGCCGAGTTCCTTCTCCAGAGTTCTCTCAAGCGCCTTAGAATACTCATCTCGCGCACCAGTGTCGGTTTGCGGTACGGTCGTGTGTAGCTGAAGCTTAGTGGCTTTTCCTGGAAGCAGGGTATCACTCACTTCGGCAGCAAGCTGCCTCGTTATCACCCCTCATCTAAGCCCGGCGGATTTACCTACCAGGCACGACTACAGGCTTGAACCAACATATCCAACAGTTGGCTGAGCTAACCTTCTCCGTCCCCACATCGCACTACACATCGGTACAGGAATATTGACCTGTTTCCCATCAACTACGCATCTCTGCCTCGCCTTAGGGGCCGACTCACTCTACGCCGATGAACGTTGCGTAGAAAACCTTGCGCTTACGGCGAGGGGGCTTTTCACCCCCTTTAACGCTACTCATGTCAGCATTCGCACTTCTGATACCTCCAGCACGCTTTACAACGCACCTTCACAGGCTTACAGAACGCTCTCCTACCACGTGCAATAAATTGCACATCCGCAGCTTCGGTAACTGGCTTAGCCCCGTTACATCTTCCGCGCAGGACGACTCGATCAGTGAGCTATTACGCTTTCTTTAAATGATGGCTGCTTCTAAGCCAACATCCTGACTGTTTTAGCCTTCCCACTTCGTTTCCCACTTAGCCAATTTTAGGGACCTTAGCTGGCGGTCTGGGTTGTTTCCCTCTTGAGTCCGGACGTTAGCACCCGGTGCTCTGTCTCCCAAGCTGTACTCGTCGGTATTCGGAGTTTGCATTGGTTTGGTAAGTCGCCATGACCCCCTAGCCAAAACAGTGCTCTACCCCCAACGGTAATACTTGAGGCACTACCTAAATAGTTTTCGGAGAGAACCAGCTATTTCCAAGTTTGTTTAGCCTTTCACCCCTATCCACAGCTCATCCGCTAGTTTTGCAACACTAGTCGGTTCGGACCTCCAGTACCTGTTACGGCACCTTCATCCTGGCCATGGATAGATCACTTGGTTTCGGGTCTACACCCAGCGACTAATTCGCCCTATTCGGACTCGATTTCTCTACGGCTTCCCTATTCGGTTAACCTTGCCACTGAATGTAAGTCGCTGACCCATTATACAAAAGGTACGCAGTCACCCTTGCGGGCTCCTACTTTTTGTAAGCATGCGGTTTCAGGATCTATTTCACTCCCCTCCCGGGGTTCTTTTCGCCTTTCCCTCACGGTACTAGTTCACTATCGGTCAATGATGAGTATTTAGCCTTGGAGGATGGTCCCCCCATATTCAGACAGGATTACACGTGTCCCGCCCTACTTGTCGCAAACTCAGTACCACACATCTCTTTTCGCATACAGGGCTATCACCTGCTATGGCCAGACTTTCCAGACTGTTTTGCTAAGAGTTGTGCTATCACTTGCAGGCTTCTCCGATTTCGCTCGCCACTACTTTCGGAATCTCGGTTGATGTCTTTTCCTCGAGCTACTGAGATGTTTCAGTTCACCCGGTTCGCCTCGCATGACTATGTATTCATCATGCGATACCTTTGCAGGTGGGTTTCCCCATTCGGAAGTCTCCGGATCAAAGCTCATTTGCCAGCTCCCCGAAGCTTATCGCAGGCTATCACGTCCTTCGTCGCCTATCATTGCCAAGGCATCCACCACATGCTCTTATTCACTTGACCCTATAACTTTGATCTTTCTTGCGAAACACCATCGTTTTATCAAGGAATGTTTGACAGGTCTCTCACCTGTCGCGTTATGCCGTATTCAATTTAACTTGAATAACTCGAATTTCAAACGTGAAGTCTGATATTCATTTTGACGCAATCAAAATTTGTCACTAGCGGCACGGTATGCACGAAACCTTTACGAATGTGCACTTTCCGCTAGTAACGCTGATTAAACTCTATAAATTGTTAAAGAACAGCCACCAACCCCAAAGGGTCAGTCTATGTTGATCAAGCTATCTTGATCAACACTAAAATTACCTCGAGCAATCATACTCAAAGTAACTTTAGTGTTGAATAAACACACAGCAAATAAGAACCATTAAAAATGTTGGTGGAGGTGACAGGACTCGAACCCGCTACCTACTGCTTGCAAAGCAGCCGCTCTCCCAGCTGAGCTACACCCCCCAAGCCAGAATATCGTTGGACAACCCGGTTAACCGAACCCTTCGACATTGGTGGGTCTGGTTGGTCTCGAACCAACGACCCCCGCCTTATCAAGACGGTGCTCTAACCAACTGAGCTACAGACCCAAGTCGGTCACTTGGGACCATGGTTATTCACCGCAGTCGTCAGCGACAACCTTCCAACAACCGATAAGTGTGAGCGTTCAATTTGAGAAGCTAAATGTTTCCAGAAAGGAGGTGATCCAGCCGCACCTTCCGATACGGCTACCTTGTTACGACTTCACCCCAGTCACGAACCCTGCCGTGGTAATCGCCCTCCTTGCGGTTAAGCTAACTACTTCTGGCAGAACCCGCTCCCATGGTGTGACGGGCGGTGTGTACAAGACCCGGGAACGTATTCACCGTGACATTCTGATCCACGATTACTAGCGATTCCGACTTCACGTAGTCGAGTTGCAGACTACGATCCGGACTACGACTGGCTTTATGGGATTAGCTCCCCCTCGCGGGTTGGCAACCCTTTGTACCAGCCATTGTATGACGTGTGTAGCCCCACCTATAAGGGCCATGAGGACTTGACGTCATCCCCACCTTCCTCCGGCTTGTCACCGGCAGTCTCATTAGAGTGCCCAACTAAATGTAGCAACTAATGACAAGGGTTGCGCTCGTTGCGGGACTTAACCCAACATCTCACGACACGAGCTGACGACAGCCATGCAGCACCTGTGTTACGGCTCTCTTTCGAGCACCCCTCTATCTCTAAAGGGTTCCGTACATGTCAAAGGTGGGTAAGGTTTTTCGCGTTGCATCGAATTAAACCACATCATCCACCGCTTGTGCGGGTCCCCGTCAATTCCTTTGAGTTTCAACCTTGCGGCCGTACTCCCCAGGCGGTCAACTTCACGCGTTAGCTTCGTTACTGAGTCAGTAAAGACCCAACAACCAGTTGACATCGTTTAGGGCGTGGACTACCAGGGTATCTAATCCTGTTTGCTCCCCACGCTTTCGTGCATGAGCGTCAGTACAGGTCCAGGGGATTGCCTTCGCCATCGGTGTTCCTCCGCATATCTACGCATTTCACTGCTACACGCGGAATTCCATCCCCCTCTACCGTACTCTAGCCTTGCAGTCACAAATGCAGGTCCCAGGTTGAGCCCGGGGATTTCACATCTGTCTTACAAAACCGCCTGCGCACGCTTTACGCCCAGTAATTCCGATTAACGCTCGCACCCTACGTATTACCGCGGCTGCTGGCACGTAGTTAGCCGGTGCTTATTCTTACGGTACCGTCATGAGCCCCTCGTATTAGGAGAAGCCTTTTCGCTCCGTACAAAAGCAGTTTACAACCCGAAGGCCTTCATCCTGCACGCGGCATTGCTGGATCAGGCTTGCGCCCATTGTCCAAAATTCCCCACTGCTGCCTCCCGTAGGAGTCTGGACCGTGTCTCAGTTCCAGTGTGGCTGGTCGTCCTCTCAGACCAGCTACAGATCGTCGCCTTGGTGAGCCTTTACCTCACCAACTAGCTAATCTGATATCGGCCGCTCCAATCGCGCGAGGTCTTGCGATCCCCCGCTTTCATCCATGGATCGTATGCGGTATTAGCACAGCTTTCGCTGCGTTATCCCCCACGACTGGGCACGTTCCGATATATTACTCACCCGTTCGCCACTCGCCACCAGGATTGCTCCCGTGCTGCCGTTCGACTTGCATGTGTAAGGCATGCCGCCAGCGTTCAATCTGAGCCAGGATCAAACTCTATAGTTCGATCTTGAATTTTTTGTGCATTGCTGCACAACTCATAAATTGGAATCAACGTGAACTTCATTTCTGAATTTCACATCTTTTTTACTTCATGAGCGTTTGTAAGCCAATTAAGACTTAGTTCCAAAGAACTTGAGCCCCTCGCTTCAAACGCCCACGCTTATCGGCTGTATGTTTTTAATGATCTCAAAAGCAGCTTGTCGCTACTTTCTTTTTTTGCTTCGCCGTGATCAGCGAAGCCTTGTATTCTACAACGCTTTTTTGCGTTTTTCTTAAAAATCTTCATGATCTCTAAGAAAAACGCCCAGTCAAGAGACTGGGCGTTTCTGGCGTTGGGAGCCTGACGATGACCTACTTTCACACGGGAATCCGCACTATCATTGGCGCAGAGGCGTTTCACTGTCCTGTTCGGGATGGGAAGGAGTGGAGCCACCTCGCTATGGTCGTCAGGCAAAACTTTTTATCTTATTGACGTTTTTGGTGTCAATAGGATCAATTTATAGAGCTAATCAGCTTTTGTCTTGTTAGACACCAGGTGTTGCCACCTGGATTTTGAATGCGTCAACTTGGCATAACTTCCTTGATTGCGTTGTCGGCAAATCAAAGTTATAGGGTCAAGCCGCACGAGCAATTAGTATCGGTTAGCTCAATGCATTGCTGCACTTACACACCCGACCTATCAACGTCCTGGTCTTGAACGACTCTTCAGGGGGCTCAAGGCCCCGGCAGATCTCATCTTGAAACGAGTTTCCCGCTTAGATGCTTTCAGCGGTTATCTCTTCCACACATAGCTACTCGGCAATGCCACTGGCGTGACAACCGATACACCAGAGGTGTGTCCACTCCGGTCCTCTCGTACTAGGAGCAGGCTTCCTCAAATCTGCAGCGCCCACGGAAGATAGGGACCAAACTGTCTCACGACGTTTTAAACCCAGCTCACGTACCTCTTTAAATGGCGAACAGCCATACCCTTGGGACCGGCTACAGCCCCAGGATGAGATGAGCCGACATCGAGGTGCCAAACACCGCCGTCGATATGAACTCTTGGGCGGTATCAGCCTGTTATCCCCAGAGTACCTTTTATCCGTTGAGCGATGGCCCTTCCATACAGAACCACCGGATCACTATGTCCTGCTTTCGCATCTGCTCGACTTGTCAGTCTCGCAGTTAAGCACGCTTATGCCATTGCACTATCGTCACGATGTCCGACCGTAACTAGCGTACCTTCGAACTCCTCCGTTACGCTTTGGGAGGAGACCGCCCCAGTCAAACTGCCTACCATGCACTGTCCCCGATCCCGATAAGGGACCTAGGTTAGAACCTCAAACACACCAGGGTGGTATTTCAACGTTGGCTCCATAGAATCTAGCGACCCTACTTCAAAGCCTCCCACCTATCCTACACAGATCTGTTCAAAGTCCAATACAAAGCTACAGTAAAGGTTCATGGGGTCTTTCCGTCTTTCCGCGGGGAGATTGCATCATCACAAACATTTCAACTTCGCTGAGTCTCTGGAGGAGACAGTGTGGCCATCGTTACGCCATTCGTGCAGGTCGGAACTTACCCGACAAGGAATTTCGCTACCTTAGGACCGTTATAGTTACGGCCGCCGTTTACTGGGACTTCAATCAAGAGCTCTCACCCCATCATTTAATCTTCCAGCACCGGGCAGGCGTCACACCCTATACGTCCACTTTCGTGTTTGCAGAGTGCTGTGTTTTTAATAAACAGTCGCAGCCACCGATTTTTTGCAACCTCATTGGGCTCCAGGAGTAAATCCCTTCACCTACTAAAGGCACACCTTCTTCCGAAGTTACGGTGTCAATTTGCCGAGTTCCTTCTCCAGAGTTCTCTCAAGCGCCTTAGAATACTCATCTCGCGCACCAGTGTCGGTTTGCGGTACGGTCGTGTGTAGCTGAAGCTTAGTGGCTTTTCCTGGAAGCAGGGTATCACTCACTTCGGCAGCAAGCTGCCTCGTTATCACCCCTCATCTAAGCCCGGCGGATTTACCTACCAGGCACGACTACAGGCTTGAACCAACATATCCAACAGTTGGCTGAGCTAACCTTCTCCGTCCCCACATCGCACTACACATCGGTACAGGAATATTGACCTGTTTCCCATCAACTACGCATCTCTGCCTCGCCTTAGGGGCCGACTCACTCTACGCCGATGAACGTTGCGTAGAAAACCTTGCGCTTACGGCGAGGGGGCTTTTCACCCCCTTTAACGCTACTCATGTCAGCATTCGCACTTCTGATACCTCCAGCACGCTTTACAACGCACCTTCACAGGCTTACAGAACGCTCTCCTACCACGTGCAATAAATTGCACATCCGCAGCTTCGGTAACTGGCTTAGCCCCGTTACATCTTCCGCGCAGGACGACTCGATCAGTGAGCTATTACGCTTTCTTTAAATGATGGCTGCTTCTAAGCCAACATCCTGACTGTTTTAGCCTTCCCACTTCGTTTCCCACTTAGCCAATTTTAGGGACCTTAGCTGGCGGTCTGGGTTGTTTCCCTCTTGAGTCCGGACGTTAGCACCCGGTGCTCTGTCTCCCAAGCTGTACTCGTCGGTATTCGGAGTTTGCATTGGTTTGGTAAGTCGCCATGACCCCCTAGCCAAAACAGTGCTCTACCCCCAACGGTAATACTTGAGGCACTACCTAAATAGTTTTCGGAGAGAACCAGCTATTTCCAAGTTTGTTTAGCCTTTCACCCCTATCCACAGCTCATCCGCTAGTTTTGCAACACTAGTCGGTTCGGACCTCCAGTACCTGTTACGGCACCTTCATCCTGGCCATGGATAGATCACTTGGTTTCGGGTCTACACCCAGCGACTAATTCGCCCTATTCGGACTCGATTTCTCTACGGCTTCCCTATTCGGTTAACCTTGCCACTGAATGTAAGTCGCTGACCCATTATACAAAAGGTACGCAGTCACCCTTGCGGGCTCCTACTTTTTGTAAGCATGCGGTTTCAGGATCTATTTCACTCCCCTCCCGGGGTTCTTTTCGCCTTTCCCTCACGGTACTAGTTCACTATCGGTCAATGATGAGTATTTAGCCTTGGAGGATGGTCCCCCCATATTCAGACAGGATTACACGTGTCCCGCCCTACTTGTCGCAAACTCAGTACCACACATCTCTTTTCGCATACAGGGCTATCACCTGCTATGGCCAGACTTTCCAGACTGTTTTGCTAAGAGTTGTGCTATCACTTGCAGGCTTCTCCGATTTCGCTCGCCACTACTTTCGGAATCTCGGTTGATGTCTTTTCCTCGAGCTACTGAGATGTTTCAGTTCACCCGGTTCGCCTCGCATGACTATGTATTCATCATGCGATACCTTTGCAGGTGGGTTTCCCCATTCGGAAGTCTCCGGATCAAAGCTCATTTGCCAGCTCCCCGAAGCTTATCGCAGGCTATCACGTCCTTCGTCGCCTATCATTGCCAAGGCATCCACCACATGCTCTTATTCACTTGACCCTATAACTTTGATCTTTCTTGCGAAACACCATCGTTTTATCAAGGAATGTTTGACAGGTCTCTCACCTGTCGCGTTATGCCGTATTCAATTTAACTTGAATAACTCGAATTTCAAACGTGAAGTCTGATATTCATTTTGACGCAATCAAAATTTGTCACTAGCGGCACGGTATGCACGAAACCTTTACGAATGTGCACTTTCCGCTAGTAACGCTGATTAAACTCTATAAATTGTTAAAGAACAGCCACCAACCCCAAAGGGTCAGTCTATGTTGATCAAGCTATCTTGATCAACACTAAAATTACCTCGAGCAATCATACTCAAAGTAACTTTAGTGTTGAATAAACACACAGCAAATAAGAACCATTAAAAATGTTGGTGGAGGTGACAGGACTCGAACCCGCTACCTACTGCTTGCAAAGCAGCCGCTCTCCCAGCTGAGCTACACCCCCCAAGCCAGAATATCGTTGGACAACCCGGTTAACCGAACCCTTCGACATTGGTGGGTCTGGTTGGTCTCGAACCAACGACCCCCGCCTTATCAAGACGGTGCTCTAACCAACTGAGCTACAGACCCAAGTCGGTCACTTGGGACCATGGTTATTCACCGCAGTCGTCAGCGACAACCTTCCAACAACCGATAAGTGTGAGCGTTCAATTTGAGAAGCTAAATGTTTCCAGAAAGGAGGTGATCCAGCCGCACCTTCCGATACGGCTACCTTGTTACGACTTCACCCCAGTCACGAACCCTGCCGTGGTAATCGCCCTCCTTGCGGTTAAGCTAACTACTTCTGGCAGAACCCGCTCCCATGGTGTGACGGGCGGTGTGTACAAGACCCGGGAACGTATTCACCGTGACATTCTGATCCACGATTACTAGCGATTCCGACTTCACGTAGTCGAGTTGCAGACTACGATCCGGACTACGACTGGCTTTATGGGATTAGCTCCCCCTCGCGGGTTGGCAACCCTTTGTACCAGCCATTGTATGACGTGTGTAGCCCCACCTATAAGGGCCATGAGGACTTGACGTCATCCCCACCTTCCTCCGGCTTGTCACCGGCAGTCTCATTAGAGTGCCCAACTAAATGTAGCAACTAATGACAAGGGTTGCGCTCGTTGCGGGACTTAACCCAACATCTCACGACACGAGCTGACGACAGCCATGCAGCACCTGTGTTACGGCTCTCTTTCGAGCACCCCTCTATCTCTAAAGGGTTCCGTACATGTCAAAGGTGGGTAAGGTTTTTCGCGTTGCATCGAATTAAACCACATCATCCACCGCTTGTGCGGGTCCCCGTCAATTCCTTTGAGTTTCAACCTTGCGGCCGTACTCCCCAGGCGGTCAACTTCACGCGTTAGCTTCGTTACTGAGTCAGTAAAGACCCAACAACCAGTTGACATCGTTTAGGGCGTGGACTACCAGGGTATCTAATCCTGTTTGCTCCCCACGCTTTCGTGCATGAGCGTCAGTACAGGTCCAGGGGATTGCCTTCGCCATCGGTGTTCCTCCGCATATCTACGCATTTCACTGCTACACGCGGAATTCCATCCCCCTCTACCGTACTCTAGCCTTGCAGTCACAAATGCAGGTCCCAGGTTGAGCCCGGGGATTTCACATCTGTCTTACAAAACCGCCTGCGCACGCTTTACGCCCAGTAATTCCGATTAACGCTCGCACCCTACGTATTACCGCGGCTGCTGGCACGTAGTTAGCCGGTGCTTATTCTTACGGTACCGTCATGAGCCCCTCGTATTAGGAGAAGCCTTTTCGCTCCGTACAAAAGCAGTTTACAACCCGAAGGCCTTCATCCTGCACGCGGCATTGCTGGATCAGGCTTGCGCCCATTGTCCAAAATTCCCCACTGCTGCCTCCCGTAGGAGTCTGGACCGTGTCTCAGTTCCAGTGTGGCTGGTCGTCCTCTCAGACCAGCTACAGATCGTCGCCTTGGTGAGCCTTTACCTCACCAACTAGCTAATCTGATATCGGCCGCTCCAATCGCGCGAGGTCTTGCGATCCCCCGCTTTCATCCATGGATCGTATGCGGTATTAGCACAGCTTTCGCTGCGTTATCCCCCACGACTGGGCACGTTCCGATATATTACTCACCCGTTCGCCACTCGCCACCAGGATTGCTCCCGTGCTGCCGTTCGACTTGCATGTGTAAGGCATGCCGCCAGCGTTCAATCTGAGCCAGGATCAAACTCTATAGTTCGATCTTGAATTTTTTGTGCATTGCTGCACAACTCATAAATTGGAATCAACGTGAACTTCATTTCTGAATTTCACATCTTTTTTACTTCATGAGCGTTTGTAAGCCAATTAAGACTTAGTTCCAAAGAACTTGAGCCCCTCGCTTCAAACGCCCACGCTTATCGGCTGTATGTTTTTAATGATCTCAAAAGCAGCTTGTCGCTACTTTCTTTTTTTGCTTCGCCGTGATCAGCGAAGCCTTGTATTCTACAACGCTTTTTTGCGTTTTTCTTAAAAATCTTCATGATCTCTAAGAAAAACGCCCAGTCAAGAGACTGGGCGTTTCTGGCGTTGGGAGCCTGACGATGACCTACTTTCACACGGGAATCCGCACTATCATTGGCGCAGAGGCGTTTCACTGTCCTGTTCGGGATGGGAAGGAGTGGAGCCACCTCGCTATGGTCGTCAGGCAAAACTTTTTATCTTATTGACGTTTTTGGTGTCAATAGGATCAATTTATAGAGCTAATCAGCTTTTGTCTTGTTAGACACCAGGTGTTGCCACCTGGATTTTGAATGCGTCAACTTGGCATAACTTCCTTGATTGCGTTGTCGGCAAATCAAAGTTATAGGGTCAAGCCGCACGAGCAATTAGTATCGGTTAGCTCAATGCATTGCTGCACTTACACACCCGACCTATCAACGTCCTGGTCTTGAACGACTCTTCAGGGGGCTCAAGGCCCCGGCAGATCTCATCTTGAAACGAGTTTCCCGCTTAGATGCTTTCAGCGGTTATCTCTTCCACACATAGCTACTCGGCAATGCCACTGGCGTGACAACCGATACACCAGAGGTGTGTCCACTCCGGTCCTCTCGTACTAGGAGCAGGCTTCCTCAAATCTGCAGCGCCCACGGAAGATAGGGACCAAACTGTCTCACGACGTTTTAAACCCAGCTCACGTACCTCTTTAAATGGCGAACAGCCATACCCTTGGGACCGGCTACAGCCCCAGGATGAGATGAGCCGACATCGAGGTGCCAAACACCGCCGTCGATATGAACTCTTGGGCGGTATCAGCCTGTTATCCCCAGAGTACCTTTTATCCGTTGAGCGATGGCCCTTCCATACAGAACCACCGGATCACTATGTCCTGCTTTCGCATCTGCTCGACTTGTCAGTCTCGCAGTTAAGCACGCTTATGCCATTGCACTATCGTCACGATGTCCGACCGTAACTAGCGTACCTTCGAACTCCTCCGTTACGCTTTGGGAGGAGACCGCCCCAGTCAAACTGCCTACCATGCACTGTCCCCGATCCCGATAAGGGACCTAGGTTAGAACCTCAAACACACCAGGGTGGTATTTCAACGTTGGCTCCATAGAATCTAGCGACCCTACTTCAAAGCCTCCCACCTATCCTACACAGATCTGTTCAAAGTCCAATACAAAGCTACAGTAAAGGTTCATGGGGTCTTTCCGTCTTTCCGCGGGGAGATTGCATCATCACAAACATTTCAACTTCGCTGAGTCTCTGGAGGAGACAGTGTGGCCATCGTTACGCCATTCGTGCAGGTCGGAACTTACCCGACAAGGAATTTCGCTACCTTAGGACCGTTATAGTTACGGCCGCCGTTTACTGGGACTTCAATCAAGAGCTCTCACCCCATCATTTAATCTTCCAGCACCGGGCAGGCGTCACACCCTATACGTCCACTTTCGTGTTTGCAGAGTGCTGTGTTTTTAATAAACAGTCGCAGCCACCGATTTTTTGCAACCTCATTGGGCTCCAGGAGTAAATCCCTTCACCTACTAAAGGCACACCTTCTTCCGAAGTTACGGTGTCAATTTGCCGAGTTCCTTCTCCAGAGTTCTCTCAAGCGCCTTAGAATACTCATCTCGCGCACCAGTGTCGGTTTGCGGTACGGTCGTGTGTAGCTGAAGCTTAGTGGCTTTTCCTGGAAGCAGGGTATCACTCACTTCGGCAGCAAGCTGCCTCGTTATCACCCCTCATCTAAGCCCGGCGGATTTACCTACCAGGCACGACTACAGGCTTGAACCAACATATCCAACAGTTGGCTGAGCTAACCTTCTCCGTCCCCACATCGCACTACACATCGGTACAGGAATATTGACCTGTTTCCCATCAACTACGCATCTCTGCCTCGCCTTAGGGGCCGACTCACTCTACGCCGATGAACGTTGCGTAGAAAACCTTGCGCTTACGGCGAGGGGGCTTTTCACCCCCTTTAACGCTACTCATGTCAGCATTCGCACTTCTGATACCTCCAGCACGCTTTACAACGCACCTTCACAGGCTTACAGAACGCTCTCCTACCACGTGCAATAAATTGCACATCCGCAGCTTCGGTAACTGGCTTAGCCCCGTTACATCTTCCGCGCAGGACGACTCGATCAGTGAGCTATTACGCTTTCTTTAAATGATGGCTGCTTCTAAGCCAACATCCTGACTGTTTTAGCCTTCCCACTTCGTTTCCCACTTAGCCAATTTTAGGGACCTTAGCTGGCGGTCTGGGTTGTTTCCCTCTTGAGTCCGGACGTTAGCACCCGGTGCTCTGTCTCCCAAGCTGTACTCGTCGGTATTCGGAGTTTGCATTGGTTTGGTAAGTCGCCATGACCCCTAGCCAAAACAGTGCTCTACCCCCAACGGTAATACTTGAGGCACTACCTAAATAGTTTTCGGAGAGAACCAGCTATTTCCAAGTTTGTTTAGCCTTTCACCCCTATCCACAGCTCATCCGCTAGTTTTGCAACACTAGTCGGTTCGGACCTCCAGTACCTGTTACGGCACCTTCATCCTGGCCATGGATAGATCACTTGGTTTCGGGTCTACACCCAGCGACTAATTCGCCCTATTCGGACTCGATTTCTCTACGGCTTCCCTATTCGGTTAACCTTGCCACTGAATGTAAGTCGCTGACCCATTATACAAAAGGTACGCAGTCACCCTTGCGGGCTCCTACTTTTTGTAAGCATGCGGTTTCAGGATCTATTTCACTCCCCTCCCGGGGTTCTTTTCGCCTTTCCCTCACGGTACTAGTTCACTATCGGTCAATGATGAGTATTTAGCCTTGGAGGATGGTCCCCCCATATTCAGACAGGATTACACGTGTCCCGCCCTACTTGTCGCAAACTCAGTACCACACATCTCTTTTCGCATACAGGGCTATCACCTGCTATGGCCAGACTTTCCAGACTGTTTTGCTAAGAGTTGTGCTATCACTTGCAGGCTTCTCCGATTTCGCTCGCCACTACTTTCGGAATCTCGGTTGATGTCTTTTCCTCGAGCTACTGAGATGTTTCAGTTCACCCGGTTCGCCTCGCATGACTATGTATTCATCATGCGATACCTTTGCAGGTGGGTTTCCCCATTCGGAAGTCTCCGGATCAAAGCTCATTTGCCAGCTCCCCGAAGCTTATCGCAGGCTATCACGTCCTTCGTCGCCTATCATTGCCAAGGCATCCACCACATGCTCTTATTCACTTGACCCTATAACTTTGATCTTTCTTGCGAAACACCATCGTTTTATCAAGGAATGTTTGACAGGTCTCTCACCTGTCGCGTTATGCCGTATTCAATTTAACTTGAATAACTCGAATTTCAAACGTGAAGTCTGATATTCATTTTGACGCAATCAAAATTTGTCACTAGCGGCACGGTATGCACGAAACCTTTACGAATGTGCACTTTCCGCTAGTAACGCTGATTAAACTCTATAAATTGTTAAAGAACAGCCACCAACCCCAAAGGGTCAGTCTATGTTGATCAAGCTATCTTGATCAACACTAAAATTACCTCGAGCAATCATACTCAAAGTAACTTTAGTGTTGAATAAACACACAGCAAATAAGAACCATTAAAAATGTTGGTGGAGGTGACAGGACTCGAACCCGCTACCTACTGCTTGCAAAGCAGCCGCTCTCCCAGCTGAGCTACACCCCCCAAGCCAGAATATCGTTGGACAACCCGGTTAACCGAACCCTTCGACATTGGTGGGTCTGGTTGGTCTCGAACCAACGACCCCCGCCTTATCAAGACGGTGCTCTAACCAACTGAGCTACAGACCCAAGTCGGTCACTTGGGACCATGGTTATTCACCGCAGTCGTCAGCGACAACCTTCCAACAACCGATAAGTGTGAGCGTTCAATTTGAGAAGCTAAATGTTTCCAGAAAGGAGGTGATCCAGCCGCACCTTCCGATACGGCTACCTTGTTACGACTTCACCCCAGTCACGAACCCTGCCGTGGTAATCGCCCTCCTTGCGGTTAAGCTAACTACTTCTGGCAGAACCCGCTCCCATGGTGTGACGGGCGGTGTGTACAAGACCCGGGAACGTATTCACCGTGACATTCTGATCCACGATTACTAGCGATTCCGACTTCACGTAGTCGAGTTGCAGACTACGATCCGGACTACGACTGGCTTTATGGGATTAGCTCCCCCTCGCGGGTTGGCAACCCTTTGTACCAGCCATTGTATGACGTGTGTAGCCCCACCTATAAGGGCCATGAGGACTTGACGTCATCCCCACCTTCCTCCGGCTTGTCACCGGCAGTCTCATTAGAGTGCCCAACTAAATGTAGCAACTAATGACAAGGGTTGCGCTCGTTGCGGGACTTAACCCAACATCTCACGACACGAGCTGACGACAGCCATGCAGCACCTGTGTTACGGCTCTCTTTCGAGCACCCCTCTATCTCTAAAGGGTTCCGTACATGTCAAAGGTGGGTAAGGTTTTTCGCGTTGCATCGAATTAAACCACATCATCCACCGCTTGTGCGGGTCCCCGTCAATTCCTTTGAGTTTCAACCTTGCGGCCGTACTCCCCAGGCGGTCAACTTCACGCGTTAGCTTCGTTACTGAGTCAGTAAAGACCCAACAACCAGTTGACATCGTTTAGGGCGTGGACTACCAGGGTATCTAATCCTGTTTGCTCCCCACGCTTTCGTGCATGAGCGTCAGTACAGGTCCAGGGGATTGCCTTCGCCATCGGTGTTCCTCCGCATATCTACGCATTTCACTGCTACACGCGGAATTCCATCCCCCTCTACCGTACTCTAGCCTTGCAGTCACAAATGCAGGTCCCAGGTTGAGCCCGGGGATTTCACATCTGTCTTACAAAACCGCCTGCGCACGCTTTACGCCCAGTAATTCCGATTAACGCTCGCACCCTACGTATTACCGCGGCTGCTGGCACGTAGTTAGCCGGTGCTTATTCTTACGGTACCGTCATGAGCCCCTCGTATTAGGAGAAGCCTTTTCGCTCCGTACAAAAGCAGTTTACAACCCGAAGGCCTTCATCCTGCACGCGGCATTGCTGGATCAGGCTTGCGCCCATTGTCCAAAATTCCCCACTGCTGCCTCCCGTAGGAGTCTGGACCGTGTCTCAGTTCCAGTGTGGCTGGTCGTCCTCTCAGACCAGCTACAGATCGTCGCCTTGGTGAGCCTTTACCTCACCAACTAGCTAATCTGATATCGGCCGCTCCAATCGCGCGAGGTCTTGCGATCCCCCGCTTTCATCCATGGATCGTATGCGGTATTAGCACAGCTTTCGCTGCGTTATCCCCCACGACTGGGCACGTTCCGATATATTACTCACCCGTTCGCCACTCGCCACCAGGATTGCTCCCGTGCTGCCGTTCGACTTGCATGTGTAAGGCATGCCGCCAGCGTTCAATCTGAGCCAGGATCAAACTCTATAGTTCGATCTTGAATTTTTTGTGCATTGCTGCACAACTCATAAATTGGAATCAACGTGAACTTCATTTCTGAATTTCACATCTTTTTTACTTCATGAGCGTTTGTAAGCCAATTAAGACTTAGTTCCAAAGAACTTGAGCCCCTCGCTTCAAACGCCCACGCTTATCGGCTGTATGTTTTTAATGATCTCAAAAGCAGCTTGTCGCTACTTTCTTTTTTTGCTTCGCCGTGATCAGCGAAGCCTTGTATTCTACAACGCTTTTTTGCGTTTTTCTTAAAAATCTTCATGATCTCTAAGAAAAACGCCCAGTCAAGAGACTGGGCGTTTCTGGCGTTGGGAGCCTGACGATGACCTACTTTCACACGGGAATCCGCACTATCATTGGCGCAGAGGCGTTTCACTGTCCTGTTCGGGATGGGAAGGAGTGGAGCCACCTCGCTATGGTCGTCAGGCAAAACTTTTTATCTTATTGACGTTTTTGGTGTCAATAGGATCAATTTATAGAGCTAATCAGCTTTTGTCTTGTTAGACACCAGGTGTTGCCACCTGGATTTTGAATGCGTCAACTTGGCATAACTTCCTTGATTGCGTTGTCGGCAAATCAAAGTTATAGGGTCAAGCCGCACGAGCAATTAGTATCGGTTAGCTCAATGCATTGCTGCACTTACACACCCGACCTATCAACGTCCTGGTCTTGAACGACTCTTCAGGGGGCTCAAGGCCCCGGCAGATCTCATCTTGAAACGAGTTTCCCGCTTAGATGCTTTCAGCGGTTATCTCTTCCACACATAGCTACTCGGCAATGCCACTGGCGTGACAACCGATACACCAGAGGTGTGTCCACTCCGGTCCTCTCGTACTAGGAGCAGGCTTCCTCAAATCTGCAGCGCCCACGGAAGATAGGGACCAAACTGTCTCACGACGTTTTAAACCCAGCTCACGTACCTCTTTAAATGGCGAACAGCCATACCCTTGGGACCGGCTACAGCCCCAGGATGAGATGAGCCGACATCGAGGTGCCAAACACCGCCGTCGATATGAACTCTTGGGCGGTATCAGCCTGTTATCCCCAGAGTACCTTTTATCCGTTGAGCGATGGCCCTTCCATACAGAACCACCGGATCACTATGTCCTGCTTTCGCATCTGCTCGACTTGTCAGTCTCGCAGTTAAGCACGCTTATGCCATTGCACTATCGTCACGATGTCCGACCGTAACTAGCGTACCTTCGAACTCCTCCGTTACGCTTTGGGAGGAGACCGCCCCAGTCAAACTGCCTACCATGCACTGTCCCCGATCCCGATAAGGGACCTAGGTTAGAACCTCAAACACACCAGGGTGGTATTTCAACGTTGGCTCCATAGAATCTAGCGACCCTACTTCAAAGCCTCCCACCTATCCTACACAGATCTGTTCAAAGTCCAATACAAAGCTACAGTAAAGGTTCATGGGGTCTTTCCGTCTTTCCGCGGGGAGATTGCATCATCACAAACATTTCAACTTCGCTGAGTCTCTGGAGGAGACAGTGTGGCCATCGTTACGCCATTCGTGCAGGTCGGAACTTACCCGACAAGGAATTTCGCTACCTTAGGACCGTTATAGTTACGGCCGCCGTTTACTGGGACTTCAATCAAGAGCTCTCACCCCATCATTTAATCTTCCAGCACCGGGCAGGCGTCACACCCTATACGTCCACTTTCGTGTTTGCAGAGTGCTGTGTTTTTAATAAACAGTCGCAGCCACCGATTTTTTGCAACCTCATTGGGCTCCAGGAGTAAATCCCTTCACCTACTAAAGGCACACCTTCTTCCGAAGTTACGGTGTCAATTTGCCGAGTTCCTTCTCCAGAGTTCTCTCAAGCGCCTTAGAATACTCATCTCGCGCACCAGTGTCGGTTTGCGGTACGGTCGTGTGTAGCTGAAGCTTAGTGGCTTTTCCTGGAAGCAGGGTATCACTCACTTCGGCAGCAAGCTGCCTCGTTATCACCCCTCATCTAAGCCCGGCGGATTTACCTACCAGGCACGACTACAGGCTTGAACCAACATATCCAACAGTTGGCTGAGCTAACCTTCTCCGTCCCCACATCGCACTACACATCGGTACAGGAATATTGACCTGTTTCCCATCAACTACGCATCTCTGCCTCGCCTTAGGGGCCGACTCACTCTACGCCGATGAACGTTGCGTAGAAAACCTTGCGCTTACGGCGAGGGGGCTTTTCACCCCCTTTAACGCTACTCATGTCAGCATTCGCACTTCTGATACCTCCAGCACGCTTTACAACGCACCTTCACAGGCTTACAGAACGCTCTCCTACCACGTGCAATAAATTGCACATCCGCAGCTTCGGTAACTGGCTTAGCCCCGTTACATCTTCCGCGCAGGACGACTCGATCAGTGAGCTATTACGCTTTCTTTAAATGATGGCTGCTTCTAAGCCAACATCCTGACTGTTTTAGCCTTCCCACTTCGTTTCCCACTTAGCCAATTTTAGGGACCTTAGCTGGCGGTCTGGGTTGTTTCCCTCTTGAGTCCGGACGTTAGCACCCGGTGCTCTGTCTCCCAAGCTGTACTCGTCGGTATTCGGAGTTTGCATTGGTTTGGTAAGTCGCCATGACCCCCTAGCCAAAACAGTGCTCTACCCCCAACGGTAATACTTGAGGCACTACCTAAATAGTTTTCGGAGAGAACCAGCTATTTCCAAGTTTGTTTAGCCTTTCACCCCTATCCACAGCTCATCCGCTAGTTTTGCAACACTAGTCGGTTCGGACCTCCAGTACCTGTTACGGCACCTTCATCCTGGCCATGGATAGATCACTTGGTTTCGGGTCTACACCCAGCGACTAATTCGCCCTATTCGGACTCGATTTCTCTACGGCTTCCCTATTCGGTTAACCTTGCCACTGAATGTAAGTCGCTGACCCATTATACAAAAGGTACGCAGTCACCCTTGCGGGCTCCTACTTTTTGTAAGCATGCGGTTTCAGGATCTATTTCACTCCCCTCCCGGGGTTCTTTTCGCCTTTCCCTCACGGTACTAGTTCACTATCGGTCAATGATGAGTATTTAGCCTTGGAGGATGGTCCCCCCATATTCAGACAGGATTACACGTGTCCCGCCCTACTTGTCGCAAACTCAGTACCACACATCTCTTTTCGCATACAGGGCTATCACCTGCTATGGCCAGACTTTCCAGACTGTTTTGCTAAGAGTTGTGCTATCACTTGCAGGCTTCTCCGATTTCGCTCGCCACTACTTTCGGAATCTCGGTTGATGTCTTTTCCTCGAGCTACTGAGATGTTTCAGTTCACCCGGTTCGCCTCGCATGACTATGTATTCATCATGCGATACCTTTGCAGGTGGGTTTCCCCATTCGGAAGTCTCCGGATCAAAGCTCATTTGCCAGCTCCCCGAAGCTTATCGCAGGCTATCACGTCCTTCGTCGCCTATCATTGCCAAGGCATCCACCACATGCTCTTATTCACTTGACCCTATAACTTTGATCTTTCTTGCGAAACACCATCGTTTTATCAAGGAATGTTTGACAGGTCTCTCACCTGTCGCGTTATGCCGTATTCAATTTAACTTGAATAACTCGAATTTCAAACGTGAAGTCTGATATTCATTTTGACGCAATCAAAATTTGTCACTAGCGGCACGGTATGCACGAAACCTTTACGAATGTGCACTTTCCGCTAGTAACGCTGATTAAACTCTATAAATTGTTAAAGAACAGCCACCAACCCCAAAGGGTCAGTCTATGTTGATCAAGCTATCTTGATCAACACTAAAATTACCTCGAGCAATCATACTCAAAGTAACTTTAGTGTTGAATAAACACACAGCAAATAAGAACCATTAAAAATGTTGGTGGAGGTGACAGGACTCGAACCCGCTACCTACTGCTTGCAAAGCAGCCGCTCTCCCAGCTGAGCTACACCCCCCAAGCCAGAATATCGTTGGACAACCCGGTTAACCGAACCCTTCGACATTGGTGGGTCTGGTTGGTCTCGAACCAACGACCCCCGCCTTATCAAGACGGTGCTCTAACCAACTGAGCTACAGACCCAAGTCGGTCACTTGGGACCATGGTTATTCACCGCAGTCGTCAGCGACAACCTTCCAACAACCGATAAGTGTGAGCGTTCAATTTGAGAAGCTAAATGTTTCCAGAAAGGAGGTGATCCAGCCGCACCTTCCGATACGGCTACCTTGTTACGACTTCACCCCAGTCACGAACCCTGCCGTGGTAATCGCCCTCCTTGCGGTTAAGCTAACTACTTCTGGCAGAACCCGCTCCCATGGTGTGACGGGCGGTGTGTACAAGACCCGGGAACGTATTCACCGTGACATTCTGATCCACGATTACTAGCGATTCCGACTTCACGTAGTCGAGTTGCAGACTACGATCCGGACTACGACTGGCTTTATGGGATTAGCTCCCCCTCGCGGGTTGGCAACCCTTTGTACCAGCCATTGTATGACGTGTGTAGCCCCACCTATAAGGGCCATGAGGACTTGACGTCATCCCCACCTTCCTCCGGCTTGTCACCGGCAGTCTCATTAGAGTGCCCAACTAAATGTAGCAACTAATGACAAGGGTTGCGCTCGTTGCGGGACTTAACCCAACATCTCACGACACGAGCTGACGACAGCCATGCAGCACCTGTGTTACGGCTCTCTTTCGAGCACCCCTCTATCTCTAAAGGGTTCCGTACATGTCAAAGGTGGGTAAGGTTTTTCGCGTTGCATCGAATTAAACCACATCATCCACCGCTTGTGCGGGTCCCCGTCAATTCCTTTGAGTTTCAACCTTGCGGCCGTACTCCCCAGGCGGTCAACTTCACGCGTTAGCTTCGTTACTGAGTCAGTAAAGACCCAACAACCAGTTGACATCGTTTAGGGCGTGGACTACCAGGGTATCTAATCCTGTTTGCTCCCCACGCTTTCGTGCATGAGCGTCAGTACAGGTCCAGGGGATTGCCTTCGCCATCGGTGTTCCTCCGCATATCTACGCATTTCACTGCTACACGCGGAATTCCATCCCCCTCTACCGTACTCTAGCCTTGCAGTCACAAATGCAGGTCCCAGGTTGAGCCCGGGGATTTCACATCTGTCTTACAAAACCGCCTGCGCACGCTTTACGCCCAGTAATTCCGATTAACGCTCGCACCCTACGTATTACCGCGGCTGCTGGCACGTAGTTAGCCGGTGCTTATTCTTACGGTACCGTCATGAGCCCCTCGTATTAGGAGAAGCCTTTTCGCTCCGTACAAAAGCAGTTTACAACCCGAAGGCCTTCATCCTGCACGCGGCATTGCTGGATCAGGCTTGCGCCCATTGTCCAAAATTCCCCACTGCTGCCTCCCGTAGGAGTCTGGACCGTGTCTCAGTTCCAGTGTGGCTGGTCGTCCTCTCAGACCAGCTACAGATCGTCGCCTTGGTGAGCCTTTACCTCACCAACTAGCTAATCTGATATCGGCCGCTCCAATCGCGCGAGGTCTTGCGATCCCCCGCTTTCATCCATGGATCGTATGCGGTATTAGCACAGCTTTCGCTGCGTTATCCCCCACGACTGGGCACGTTCCGATATATTACTCACCCGTTCGCCACTCGCCACCAGGATTGCTCCCGTGCTGCCGTTCGACTTGCATGTGTAAGGCATGCCGCCAGCGTTCAATCTGAGCCAGGATCAAACTCTATAGTTCGATCTTGAATTTTTTGTGCATTGCTGCACAACTCATAAATTGGAATCAACGTGAACTTCATTTCTGAATTTCACATCTTTTTTACTTCATGAGCGTTTGTAAGCCAATTAAGACTTAGTTCCAAAGAACTTGAGCCCCTCGCTTCAAACGCCCACGCTTATCGGCTGTATGTTTTTAATGATCTCAAAAGCAGCTTGTCGCTACTTTCTTTTTTTGCTTCGCCGTGATCAGCGAAGCCTTGTATTCTACAACGCTTTTTTGCGTTTTTCTTAAAAATATTTGTTTTAATTTTTCTCCAACCAACGCAGCACTTTCACTAGACGCGATAACGATCCGGACTAGCTTTTACTCTCGAGATGAGCGCCTGCGCAATCTCTGCCGGCGGCAACACTTCGTCAGCAGCCCCCTGCAAAATGGCCTCCCTCGGCATGCCAAACACAATGCACGAGGCCTCATCTTGGACATAGTTGTAGCTCCCGGCATCCTTCATCTCCCGCAATGCCTTCGCCCCGTCATTTCCCATCCCCGTCAGCAAAACACCATAAGCGTTGCGGCCAGCGATTTTAGCCGCTGACTTAAACAGTACTTCAACTGATGGCTTGTGGCGATTGACCGGCTCACCGTCCTCCACGACAGCGAGGTAGTTAGCACCGCTCCGATCAACACGAAACTGCAGTCCTCCTGGCGCTATATAAGCATGTCCTGGCAACAGCCTTTCGCCATTGACAGCCTCTTGCACAGCAAGTTTACTTAGTCCATTCAAACGCGCTGCAAACGTTTTGGTAAAGCCTGGCGGCATGTGCTGCGTAACCAACACCGCAGGAAAATCAGCAGGCAACCGAATCAAAATCTCCTTGATCGCTTCAGTCCCCCCTGTGGAAGCACCAATAAAGACCAACTTTTCAGTAGAAAAGCTGTTTCTTGTTGCAACAGTAGGTGGAATGACGGAAACACGCTCACGCAACACAGCACCATCACTTGGCGATACAGTCGCTGCGCGGCGTACATTGGCCTTTGCCGCAACACGCACCTTCTCAACAATTTGATCAGACAAATCACTGAGGCCATCAACAACCCCGATCCTAGGCTTTGACACAAAGTCAACAGCCCCCAACTCCAGCGCCCTCATTGTTGCCTCTGCACCATGCTCAGTCAGCGTAGAAATCATCACCACGGGAGTTGGCCGTAAACGCATCAACCGCGCCAAGAAATCAAGCCCATCCATACGCGGCATTTCGATATCAAGAGTAATGACATCTGGGCTCAATTCTCGAATCATCTCCCGCGCCATCAACGGATCGTTAGCAACACCAACACACTCCATGTCCATCTGACGATTGACGATTTCAGAGAGCAAACTTCGAACCAACGCGGAGTCATCAACGACCAAAACACGGATTTTCTTCACCAAGACCCCTCAAAACAAATCAACAGAGCCGCCAGAAGTCGAACGAACAACCGTTGCAGCGTTTCCTTTTCGCTCTTCCACAGCAAGTGTTTCTGGATGAGCGTGAGCCAATCGCTTGACAAGCGCTTTACCAGAAGCAGGAAAAAAACAAACTTTTCTAGGATGGATGTCCAAGACATCCTGCGACACAACGGGTATGCGCTCTGTCGCCAAGTAATCAAGCACAAATTTGGTATTTCTTTCGCCGACATTCATCGAGGTAAATCCCGCCATCACTTGGGCACCTCCAAAAACCTTGGCCTGCATGGACTCCCTGCGAGCCCCCGACTTCAACAGATGATTGATGAGTAGCTCCATGGCGTAGGACCCATAGCGCCCCCCACCTTCTGCACCATCACCGTCTGGCAACATGAAATGATTCATCCCTCCAGAACGAACCCGGCTATCCCAAATGCAAGCTGCGATACATGACCCCAAAACCGTCATCACCATCAGGTCTTCGCTAGAAACAAAGTACTCCCCCGGCAAAACTTTGACCGCGTCATATTGAAAGTGGTGGTCGGCGTAAAAAAAGGAGGCTTCACCCGGGCTACGCGCCAGCGACTTCAAGCGATCAAGCTGGGAAACACGCCCGCCGATCGGCAACTTCGCTCTTCCTTGTGCGTCGTCAGTCTGATAGGACATTCGACCTAAACCGGAAGAAGGTGAATTCATAAGAGGCTACCGTATTGGCTAAAGAAAAAGAATGTGGCGTGAAGCAACAAGCACTGCAGACTCAGACTCTCTCATAAACAGTCTTACCTCTCAAAACAAAGAGATCACGGGACTCACTAAAGTTCTCTGCATGTCCAACAAACAACAAGCCCCCCGGAGACATGACTCGATGAATACGCTCAAGCACACTCCTCTGCGTAGGTCCATCAAAATAAATCATGACATTGCGACAAAACACCACATCAAACAACTCCTGAAATGGCCAAGAGTCGCGAACCAAATTTACAATTTTGAAATCCACCAACTTTTGCAGCTCTGGCTTAACTCTCACCATGCCGGAATTAGCCCCCTTGCCACGCAAAAAAAATTTCCGGAATTGATCATTATTAATATTTCTCAAGTTCTCAATTCTATAAATTCCGTTTGCCGCTGTCGCAAGCACTTTCGAATCAATGTCACTTGCAACCAAAGATAAACCAGGATTTGCACCCAATGCATCAATCGCCGTCATCAATATGGAATATGGCTCCTCCCCTGTTGAAGCCGCACAACACCAAATCTTCCATTTGCTTTTCTGTTTGTGATGCGTTAAATACTCAGAAAATATTTTGAAGTGATGATCCTCACGAAAAAATGATGTGAGGTTAGTCGTTAATGCATTAATGAACTCCTGCCACTCAGGGCCGTCACTGGACTCCAGCCACCCGAGATATTCATTAAAACTTCGGTACCCGGTTTCACGCAAACGTCGCGACAAGCGGCTGTAAACCATTGCATGCTTGCCATTGTGTAGACTGATACCTGCACGCTGATAAATAAGTTTCTGAACTCTATCAAAATCAGCATTGGTCCAAGCGAACTCCCTGCCCTGTGCGTCAGCTGAGTTGCCGTCACGGAGTGTTGTAAATGCCAGCGAATCGGTCATGGAACGCTATTGATCAGATCATCAAGTAACAGCGACAAGACTCATATCCAAGCCAGACATCAGCTTTTCGATATCCAAAAGAATCAACATTCTGTCATCCAACGAACCCAATCCGATGATTGCATCAGAATCAATTATGCTGTCAATATCTGGAGCGCCTCTCATCTGATCTGGCACAAGCCCCATTACATCGCTCACTGAATCAACAACAATTCCAACAATACGCTGGTGAAGATTCAAAATGATTACAACTGTAAATGCATCATATACAGCATTAGCGCAATTGAACTTAAGACGCATGTCAACTATCGGAACAATCGTTCCTCGCAAATTAACCACTCCTTTTATAAAGGATGGGGCATTCGCAATACGCGTAGGAGGCTCATACCCGCGAATTTCTTGAACCTTCAGTATATCAATACCATACTCTTCACGATCAAGCCTAAAAGTCAAATATTCACAAACCTTTGCACTTGATTCGCCGGAAACTTTCTCCATACCAATTGACTCATTCATAAATTAAACCTATTTGAGAATCAATGACGTGAACGACGCACCAAGGCACCAGTATCTAAAATCAAAGCCACCTTACCATCACCAAGGATAGTAGCACCAGAGACATTGGGAACTTTCCGGTAATTTGATTCAAGGTTCTTTACAACGACTTGCTGCTGTCCTAACAACTCATCCACAAGCAGAACAACTCGACTGCTGTCAGCCTCGATAACAACCATAATGTCACTGACCTTATCTGAGTTATACCTTGGCACCTGAAATACCTTCTCTAACTCAATCACAGGCATATATTCATCACGCACCTTAACCAACTGCGCGCCCTGTCCCACTGTGCTGACTGCATCAGATTTGACTTGGAATGACTCAACCACCGACGACAAAGGCAAGATATAAACCTCATCACCAACACCGACCGACATACCATCCATGATCGCCAAAGTCAGCGGCAACCGAACAGACACCTTCATACCATTGCCTTCGGAGGACTCGATCTCTACAGTGCCATTCAGTGACGCAATATTTCGCTTCACAACGTCCATGCCAACGCCACGACCCGAAACATCCGTGACAGCTTCTGCGGTCGAAAAGCCAGGTGCAAATATCAGTTGCCAAACTTCAGCATCGGACATTTGGTCTGAGACATCAAGCCCACGCTCTCGGGCCTTTGCCAAGATCTTTTGCCTTGACATGCCTTTACCATCATCCCGAACTTCGATCACGATCGAGCCCCCCTGATGCGACGCGGAAAGCGTGATCGTTCCCGTCTCAGGCTTCCCGGCTCGAATGCGCTCCTGAGGACTCTCGATACCGTGATCACAACTGTTTCTAACCAAGTGGGTCAACGGGTCGGTGATTTTTTCTACGAGACCTTTGTCCAATTCTGTTGCCTCACCCTGGGTCACGAAGTCAACCTTTTTCCCAAGCTTGCTCGCCAGATCACGCAGCATCCGGGGAAAGCGGCTAAACACGATGGACATCGGAATCATTCGGATTGACATGACAGATTCCTGCAGATCGCGGGTATTCCGATCAAGATCTGTCAATCCGGTCAACAATTGCTGGCAAACGGCGGGATCCAACGCTCTGCTGTTCTGTGCCAACATCGCCTGAGTGATCACCAGTTCTCCTACCAAGTTGATCAGTTGGTCCACCTTGCTGATAGCCACCCGAATCGTCGCGGCCTCAGGCTGTACCGCACTCACCGCAGGCCCCTTGGGGGCACTTTGAACCTTGGCCACCGCACTCACATCCATCACTGGAGAAGCAGCGATCGTTGACACGTCAGTCGCGTGCTGTTGCGGAGCACCGGGAGCCCCATCAAAAAAACCAAAAATCGGCGCGTCGGAAGCCCCTTTCACGGAGGGTTCAGGCACAACTACAGTAGGAGACGTCATTGGTTCCTGATGCACACCCGAAGCGCCAGATCCGGGAATATCGGCAATAACAACATGCTCCCGAGAGACATGGAACGCGAACAAATCCAACAAATCTTCATTGGAAGACGTTGTCTGCACTTCGAAAACTCGAGTATCCGCAGGAGTTCCAGACTGTGTCACAGGCTTGATACCCCCCAATCCCGGAATATCGCGAAACAACTCGACAATGGCTTCGGCCTGAGTAGGCTGATCCAACTTGACCAGTCGAATCTCCAGATGACGCTGTTCACCACTTTTCAGCACAGCCACCTCAGCCGGAGCCGACTGCAGGACAACTGCAGGCTCAGCAGCTACAACCTTGACAGGCTCGGGAGGTTTGGCGACTGGGGTAACTGGAACATCCTCCCCTGCCACCAAAGCTCGAATTCGGCTGACGAGTCCCGCCGTGGCAGGTCCTTGACCAACATTTCCAGATTGATGGCAAGCCAACAAACCGCGCGAAGCATCAGCAGACTCCAGCAGGACGTCAACCATTGCCGCGTTTGGCTTGAGCTCGTGTCGCCGAAGTTTGTCCAGCAGCGACTCCATTTGATGGGTCAGTTCTGCCACATCAGAAAAACCGAAAGTTGCCGCACCACCTTTGACAGAATGGGCACAACGAAAAATCCCATTGAGCTCTTCGTCGTCAGCCGTCTCCAGATTCAGACCCAGCAGCATCTGCTCCATCAAATCCAGATTTTCACCAGCTTCCTCAAAAAATATCTGATAAAACTGGCTCAGGTCAAAGTCGGCACTGGACCCACTGCTCTCATGATGCGTTTCAGCCATGTCTATCTCCAGAAAACCAATTGATTACACGGACGAAAGCGCCGTTACTTGATAACTTTCTTGATCACTTCGATCAGCCGATTCGGATCAAACGGCTTGACCAACCACCCGGTTGCACCAGCCGCTCGCCCGGCCTGCTTCATGAGATCACTGGACTCGGTGGTCAGCATCAAGATAGGTACTGTTTTGAATTGCGGATGCTCACGCAACTTTCGCGTCAAACTCAGACCGTCCATACGCGGCATGTTTTGGTCCGTGATCACCAGATCTATTGGCTGGGCTTGCGCCTTCTCATAAGCATCTATGCCGTCAACCGCTTCAACGACTTGATACCCGGCGCCAACCAAGGTAAATGCCACCATCTTGCGCATGGATGGTGAATCATCGACAGTGAGAATGACAGGCATGGGTACTCCAACAATATCAAAAAAGCTCAACCGAACCCGCCTGCATTTCATCCTGAGTTACAGGGTTGGGGCGGTCCGGCACATCTTCCACAAAAGGAACGGCTTCACCATCCTCGGAGCCCATGGAGTCCGAGGCCAGACGGTAAGCACACCCCTGCAAAATCTTGGAGGTATGAATGATCAACTGGGAAGCCATATCCTGAAACTGCAATTCAGTCAGTGCGGCATGCAGACCAGCTCGCACACCTTCGAGCTCTTGCATGGCGATCAACGCAGGGTCAGACAGATCGGCACTCGCCGCTGTAAATCTCTGCATCAGGTTTTCCATGGTGTGGGTCAGCAAGCCATCCAGCCGTTTCAAGTCATGAACCACCACCAACAACGAATCCTGTACTTCAGCCACCAGCATGACCGGCAATGCCACAGTAGGGGTCGAAAATGTTGGCTGAAGTGACATTTGAAATGGAATCTCCGTTCAGAGCACCTTAAAACAAGCAGAATCAGGCCTGCGGACAATCATAGCGCCAATCATGCTCAACGAAAATCAAAAAAAACACGCCGGATTACGTGTGCTCCATCTGGAAGACTCGGCGTCCGACCACCTGTTAGTCAAGCGTGAATTCCAAAAATCGGGAGCACCCGTCGACATCATGCGCGTGGAGAACCTGCAAACCTTCAGGAACGCGCTTCTTGAGAATAACTTTGATGTAATTTTGGCGGATTATCGTCTTCCCGGCCTCACTGCGCTAGACGCCTGGACATTGATGAATGATTTGTCCGTGCGCCTGCCCTTTGTGTTGCTGTCTGGCGCCATCGGGGAAACTGCCGCAGTCCAGGCCATCCAGGCTGGCATCAGCGACTATCTGCCCAAGGAAGACCTTTCCAAACTTCGCCATGTGACACAGCGCGCGATTGAAATGCACCACATTGTGTTGGCCAGAGAGCAGGCTGATGCAGAGCTCAAACAATCTCAAAAACAACTCGCCAGCTTTGCCGAGCAGCTTCAATCCACCATAGAACAGGAACGCGCCGCCATCGCACGCGAGATCCACGATGACATCGGTGGCTCACTGGCGGCCATCCGTTTTGACCTGGCTTGGGTGGCAAGACATGTGTCAGAGACAAGCGTGCTGGCCCATGTCCAAGCCGCCACAGACATGTTGCAGCATGCGGTGGAGGCCAGTCAACGCATCATGATGAACCTGCGACCGGCCATCCTGGACCAGGGCCTGGTGGCTGCCATCCACTGGCTCGGTGACAGCTTCTCTCGCCGCACCGGCATTTCCACCCAGATCAAAGCGGAATTGACCAACGACTCCCTGTCCAAAGACATCCAGCTCACCGCCTACAGAACCGCCCAAGAAGCGCTGACCAATGCCAGCAAATACGCAGAGTGCACAAACGTCAAGATTGAACTGACGGGGGATGAGCATTTTCTGACCCTTGAGGTGGCCGACAATGGGCGGGGCATGACCGATCAACACACCGGCGCTTCAGGAGGATTCGGGCTCACAGGCCTCAAGGAGAGAGCCAAAACGGTCGGCGGCTGGCTCGATGTCAGCACCCAACGGGGCCACGGCACAGCGATCACCCTGTCCATCCCCCTCAGTGACAACTCAACCATCAAACAGGAGTGATGAGCTCATGATTCGCGTCATTTTGTGCGACGACCACGCCATGATCCGGCGCGGCATCAAAGAAACGCTCTCTGAAGCGGTGGACATCCAGGTTGTTGCCGAAAGTGGCTCCTACTCAGAGGTCCGCGAAGTTTTGCGCGCCCACCCTTGCGACGTGCTCGTCCTCGACATCAACCTGCCAGGTCGGGGTGGACTGGAGGTGCTGGCCAGTTTGCGCGAGGTGGACTCGCCCATCAAAGTCCTGATGGTGTCCATGTTCCCGGAGGACCAATACGCCATTCGCTGCCTGAAAGCGGGGGCACAAGGCTACTTGAACAAAGCGGGCGACCCCGCTGACCTGATCACGGCCGTGCGTACCGTGGCCCAGGGGCGCAAATACGTCACCGCCAATGTGGCCCAAATGCTGGTGGACAACCTCAACACGCCAGAGAACACCAGCGCTCACGCAAGCTTGTCAGAGCGTGAGTTGCAAACCCTGTTGAAAATTGCATCGGGCAAACGGCTGTCCGACATTGCCGAAGAGCTCATGCTGAGCCCCAAAACTGTCAGCGTCTACCGGGCACGCGTGCTGGAAAAACTCAAACTGACCAACAACGCCGAAATGACGGTGTATGCCATTCGCAACGGCCTGGTCTGAGAGAAACCGCTAACGGATCGCAAACACCTCTATGGCCCGCTGCATCAGCGCCATCACCGGCTCGTCCAACATCGGCAAGGTGGCTGCCATGCCAATCAAGCCCACCGACAAGGTCACCGGAAAACCGATGGCGTAGATGTTCATTTGAGGTGCCACCCGCGACACAATGCCCAGCGCCAGATTGGCAAACAGCAACATGCCGACCATCGGCAAGGCAATCCACAGCCCGCTGGCAAACAGGTCCACCCCCAAATCGAGCACCTTCATCTGCTTTAAGGCCTCCAGAAAGTTCTGATCCACCGGGAAGTTCTGAAAACTCTTGATCACTGCCATCAACACCAGCAGATGGCCATTCATCACGACAAACATGAACAGGGTGGTTTGGCCAAAAAAACGTGCCACGGCGCTGGCCTGGGTGTTCAAGCTGGGGTCAAAAAAGGAGGCGAAACTCAGTCCCATCTGAAACCCCACCACCTCACCGGCCAGTTCTACTGCGGAAAACACCACACGAATCGCAAAACCGATGGCCAGGCCCACCCCCACCTGCTGCATCACGGCCCCCAAGGCAGCGCTGTCAGTGATGCTGATCACCGGTTGCTGCCCCAAGCTCGGCTGCGCTGCCAGCGCCACAAAAAAAGCCAAGCCAATGCGGGCGCGGACAGGAAAAGACCTGGAAGACAACACCGGCGCCGAGGTAAACACCGCCAAGGTGCGCAAAAAGGGCCAGATCAGGGGCGACAGCCAGGCTGTCAACTGCGCTTCTGTGAAGGTGATCATGGCTGAAGCCAGCTCACATCACCGCCGACGGGATGGCCTCGATGGTGCGCCGGATGTACTCCACCAAGGTGGTCAGCATCCAGGGCCCAGCCAATGCAAATACAGCAATCGCCGCTATCAATTTTGGAACAAAGGCCAGGGTGGCCTCGTTGATCTGCGTCACCGCCTGAAACAGGCTGACCAGCAAACCCACCACCAGAATCACCCCCAACAACGGGGCTGACACCATCAACATCATCCACAGGGCATCTTGCCCCATGGTCAGAACCATTTGTGCGTTCATGGGCGCCCCTCAGGTGACAAAACTGGCCGCCAAGGAACCGATCAGCAGGTTCCAGCCATCGGCCAGCACAAAAATCATCAGCTTGAACGGCAATGCCACCAGCACCGGCGACAACATCATCATGCCCAGCGACATCAACACGCTGGCCACCACAATGTCGATCACCAGAAAGGGAATGAAGATCATGAAGCCGATCTGGAAAGCTGACTTCAGCTCGCTGATCACAAAAGCCGGAATCAAGACCCGCATGGGCGCTGTGGTGGCATCGGTGTTGACATCGAGCTTGGCCAGTTTGACGAACAGCGCCAGGTCAGATTGGCGCGTCTGTTTGCTCATGAAGGCGCGCATGGGCGCCTCGGCCTTGGGCAAAGCCTGCTCAAACGACAAAGTATTGTTGCTGTAGGGCAGGTAGGCGTCGGCATAGACCTTGTCCAGGGTCGGCCCCATGACAAACAGGGTCAGGAACAAGGACAAGCCCACCACCACCTGGTTTGGCGGTGCCGACTGTGTACCGAGCGCCTGCCGCAACAGCGACAACACAATCACGATGCGGGTGAAGCCCGTCATCATCAACAGAATGGCCGGCAGAAAAGACAGCGCCGTGAAAAACAGCAGCGTCTGAATCGGCACGGAAAAACTCACACCCGAACCACCTGTTCCCACCAACAAGGGCAACTGGGCATTGCTCTGGGCCAGCCCCAGCGTGTGCAGACTTAATAGAAAAATTGCCGTCAAGCCCTTTACCATCAAGGCTCTTTCGCTATTATTTTTAATAAAGACCATCAACAACTCACTCTCACACCTGAATGGCCGATGGGTCTGGCGCGTGAGCGGCGTCCGCGCTCCCCGAGCCTGCGGCGCTGGTATGCAGGCAGGTGATGTTCTGCGCCGTAACCCCTAAAGTGAGCCAGACGCGTGCGTCAGGTGGTCCGACCTCAACGGTGACCACCCGCTGGTGCGGCCCCACGGCCACGGCAGAGATCACCTTGGCACTGACCGCCCCTCCCACCACACCGACACCGAAGCGGCGCTGCAACCACTTCAACCCAAACGGAATGGCGGCCAGCACCGCTATGGCCAAAACAAGCGGAAACCATGCGGACAACATCGTTGATCAACCTTTGCTGACCCGGCGCAAACGCTCTGACGGCGTCACCACGTCGGTCAGGCGAATACCAAACTTGTCGTTCACCACCACCACCTCGCCCTGGGCGATCAGGTAGCCATTGACCAGCACGTCCATCGGCTCACCGGCCAGTGCGTCGAGCTCGACCACCGACCCCTGACCAAGCTGCAGAATGTGCTTGATCGGCACCTTGGTGCGACCCAGCTCCACCGACAACAAGACCGGAATGTCCAGCACCCGGTTGATGTCGTTGATCGGCGCATCGCTGTTGTACCCGGAAGACGACGAGTGGTTGCGTGGCAGGTCTTCAGACAACACCCCCCCCGACTCTGGGGCGGCCGCAGTGTCCGTGCTTTTTTGCTCCATCAAGGCCTCGGCCCAGTCGGCCAGGCCGTCGTCTTCTGCCGGTTTGTCATCAGTTGCCATAGTGATCACCTTTCCAGTTGAGGTCGTTGTTCCTCAAGCATTTTTCAATTTTGAGAGCATACTTTGCATTGTGTGTGCCGTACTGGCACTCAAACAGTGGCACACCGTCGACCTTGGCCTGAATTCGGTGCTGGCGGTCCAGTTCGATGAAGTCGCCCGGTTTCATGGCCAGCAACTGCTCAACCGTTGCATCCGCGTGCGCCAGCTCGGCCACCAGCACCACCTCAGCCGCCTGAATCTCCTGTGTCAGCACATTGACCCAGCGACGGTCCACCTCCATGGAGTCGCCCTGGGTGGAGGAATACAACACGTCGCGAATCGGCTCCAGCGTCGCATAGGGCATGCAGAAATGGATGGCCCCTGTGATTTCTCCAATTTCGAGATGGAACGAGGTCGACACCACAATTTCACTGGGTGTGGCGATGTTCGCAAACTGCGGCTGCATTTCGGAGCGCTGGTAATCCAGCTCCAGCGGGTAAATGCCCAGCCAGGCCTTTTTGTACTCTGCAGTGATCACATCCACCAGCCGGTTGATCACACGTTGCTCGGTGGCGGAAAAATCGCGTCCTTCAATCCGCGTCTGAAATTTGCCTATGCCACCATACAACGACTCGATCACCCCAAACACCAGCGCCGGCTCACACACTACCAGACCACTGCCGCGCAGGGGCCGGATCGCCACGATGTTGAAGTTGGTTGGCACCGCCAGTTCGCGCAAAAACGCGCTGTAACGCTGCACTGTGACCGGGCCGACCGAAATTTCCGGGCTGCGGCGGATGAAGTTGAACAAACCCACGCGCAAGTTGCGGGCAAAGCGCTCGTTGACAATTTCCATCGTGGGCATACGCCCACGCACGATGCGCTCCTGGCTGGAGATGTTGTAGGCACGAACCTCACCGGTCTCTGCCACCTCTTCTGACAGCTTCTGGCTCTCCCCCGTCACGCCCTCCAGCAGGGCATCCACTTCTTCCTGGGATAAAAACGATTCACTCATGGCCAACCCGGCAAGTCATCATTGAACAATCAGGCTGGAAAACAGCACCGCCACCACCGGGTATTGCACAGGCGCCTTTTTGCGCACTTTCTTGCCCGGCACCGGCTCGGGCTCCGGCTCACCGCCGCCAAACGGCCTGGAACACTCCACCAGGATGTCGTCAATCAGTTTCTGCTTGCCCTCTGCCGACAGCAAATCGTCGGCGGAACGCTGTGACAACAGCATCAAGATGCCGCTGCGAATGGTCGGCATGTAAGCCTTGACGGTGTCCACCGCTTTCGCGTCAAGCACTTCCAACGTGATGCCAACCTGGGCCACACGCTCACCACCCGGGTCTGCCAGATTGACCACCATGTTGTCCATGGGTAAATAAACCGGTGGTGTTTTAGCCGCATCATGGGCCGCCGTTGCATGCGCTGCCGGCTCGGCGCCGCCCTCTTCATCGGCCGCAGCCGCCGCAGCACGCTGCTTGCTGATCACAAAAAAGGCACCGCCCCCGCCCAGCACCAACAGCAGGACAACGCCGACGATGATGATCAACATCTTCTTGCTCTTGGCAGGTTTGGCAGCCTCTGCCCCAGCTGCTTCAGGTTTGGTCGCCACGTTGGTTCCTTTGGTGCTTCAACACAGTCATTATTGGGTTGGCCTGCCATTCTGATGACCCGAAAAGCCATCCAAGCACGCCGCATCTGTCCTGTTAGCGAGTCTAACGTCACACATACAGATCCAGTGCTCGTCCCACCGACGGATTGCCTGGGCGAGCGGCGGCGGCCTGCACCGGCTCCAAACTCACCACCGTGGACTGGCGCGGAGCGGGTCGGGGCTGACGACCCTCACTGGGTGTGTTGCCCTGGCCCGACGTGCCGACCGACATACCGGTCAACTGCAAACCCTCGCCCGACAACATGGTCTTGAGTTGGGCCGAGGCACTCTCCAGCGCCTGGCGCACATCGGGCTGGTTGCTGCGGAAATCCACCTGGGTCTGATCCCCGTCGATCGAAATGCGCACCTCTACAGGCTCAAAACCCAAACCATCCAGCGTCAACTCGGCATTTTGCACACCTTGGGTCGCCCAGTAACTCACGGTCTCGGCCACGGGGGTGTCCGGCACCACCGCCGAAGCAGCAGCAATTTCATAGGTAGGACTGATACCCAGACGGTCTGCCACCGCCCCACCCGAAGCCCCCTCCAGACTGGTACGCACTGGCCCGTTGGTCGGCTTGCCGTCCCGGCGCTCTGCCGCGATGGCCGAGACGTCGACGGTCAAGAGGGCGTTGGTCACACGGTCGCTCTCTGGCGCGGCCTGCATCACCTGATGGCCGGGTTGCAAACGGGCCTCGCGCGACTCCAATTGCCCCTGCAAAGCGGCATGCGACTGAGCTGCGCGACGGCTGTTCAGCAAACTGCTCACATCCGACGCCACGGCCGGTGTCGCGCTGGCAGCTGTTGCCGCTACCTCACCCACGTTCGCGGCCAGGCTTTTGTCTGCACTGCCTTTGCCGCCGAGCAGCGCAGGCGTGACAGGAGGCGCTGCAGCTGGAACTAAATTGATAGCTATCAGCCTTTGACCATCAAGGGCTAGAGGCACATTTTGTGCATCATCCTTGCCTGAGGTCAAATCATCCCCTGCGGTGGGCTGGCTGGCATCTGACGGCAGACTCTGGGCATCAGGCGTTGACAGAGAGGACATCAGGTCGGCAAAACCGCCGCCTTCGCCGCCCTGCCCGCCCGTGCCTGCGGTGCGACCATTCGCAGCCTTGCCTCGGCCAGCTTCGGTGGTGGTCGTTTTGGCCCCTTCCGGAGCGCGGGTGGATTCGATGCTCATGTGTCATTCTCAGCATGAAGGCGCTGTTGGCGCTGTGATTGTTGGCTGGCAAACTCATCCATCTGCTTTTGTTCCTGGCGCTGGCGGGTTTTGGCCATGGCCAAACGGCGGGTCGCCAGCACCTGTTTGAAGCTGCCGAGCCGACATTCGGCCTGCAGCAGCAGTTGCCGAGCGGCCTCGATCCGTTGTGCGTGGTTGGCCAGCACCCCCTCTTGCATCTGGATCGCCTGATCCAGCCGCCCGATGAACTGGTAGTGGTGGCGCAGCATCTCTGGCGTGGTGCTGATTTGCGCCCCCTGCAACCAACGCTGCTCGGTCTCCACCGCGTATTGCTGGAGCTGTTGCATCTGGTCTTGGGCATGGGCTTGGGCGTGCAAGATGTTTTGCAAGTTCGCCTGCGCCTCGTCCCGCCGGGTGGTGGCCAGGTCGATCGCCAGCAACAGGGTCTTTTGTCCGGACATGGCTTACCTGCGTGCCACCGGGGTCAGGGCATCTTGCATGCCGTCCAGGCTGGCGGCCATGGGGGCAGCCTCAAACATGTCCTGCTGCAGGAACTGCACCATGGGCTCATGCAAGGCAATCGCCTCGTCCAGCGCCGGGTCAGACCCAGCGGCATAGGCACCAATCTGCACCAGATCACGCGCTTTTTCGTACCGCGAATACACCGCCTTGAAGTTGCGCGCCAGCTCAAAATGTTCGCGCGACACCACGTTGTGCATCACCCGCGAGGCAGATTGCTCGATATCGATGGCCGGGAAATGCCCAGCCTCGGCCAGGGTACGCGACAACACGATGTGGCCATCCAGAATGGCGCGTGCTGCATCCGCAATCGGGTCCTGCTGGTCGTCCCCTTCGGACAACACGGTGTAAAAGGCGGTGATCGAGCCCACACCATGCAGCCCATTGCCACTGCGCTCCACCAGATGGGGCAGCTTGGCAAAACAGGACGGCGGGTAACCTTTGGTAGCGGGCGGCTCACCAATGGCCAGGGCAATTTCGCGTTGTGCCATGGCGTAACGGGTGAGGGAGTCCATCAACAGCAACACATGTTTGCCTTTGTCGCGAAAACTCTCGGCCACGGCGGTGGCGTAGGCGGCGCCCTGCATGCGCAGCAAGGGTGGCGCATCTGCGGGAGCGGCCACCACCACCGAGCGGGCCCGGCCCTCTTCACCCAGAATGTCTTCGATGAATTCCTTGACCTCGCGGCCCCGCTCACCAATCAGGCCCACCACAATCACGTCGGCTTGGGTGTAACGCGCCATCATGCCCATCAGCACACTTTTACCCACACCCGAGCCCGCAAACAGGCCCAGCCGCTGGCCACGCCCCACCGTCAACAAGGCATTGATGGCACGCACCCCGGTGTCCAGCGTGACCCGCACCGGGTCACGGTCCATGGCGTTGATGGGTTGGCGGTCCAACGGAATGGAGGACACCCCCGACAACAGGCCCTTGTAGTCCATCGGTCGCCCCTGCGCATCCACCACCCGCCCCAGCAAGCCATCGCCCAGTGGCAGGCGCAGCGCACCCAGGCTGCTGGTGCGCTCACTTTGACGACGCTCGCCCAACCGGGGCGCCACCACATAGGCCGGGGCGGGCTCAACACTGGCGCCGCTGGACAGACCGTGGACGTCCCCCGCAGGCATCAGAAAAGCACGGTCGCCGGAAAATCCGACCACCTCGGTGAGCACCGGCGCCTGCCCCTTCATGCGAACCCAGCATTGCGAACCCACCGGCACACGGATACCCACGGCCTCCAGCACCAGACCGGCCAGACGCGTCAACGTGCCGCGCATCTCCAGACTGGTTCCAACTTCCACCCGCTTTTGGGCATCGGCCAGAAAGTGGGCCCACTTCAGGGTGGCTTCAGGCGGATTCACCAGGAACCTCCCAAGTGCTGCTGAGACCCAAGGTGGCCACAGCACGCTGCCAGCGTTTTTGCAGGGTGCCGTCAATCACCGTACCGGCAGATTCCACCAGGCAACTACCGGGCAACAGCTCCGGGTCAGCGCGCAGGCTCAAACCGATACCGGCAAAGTTGGTCTGGATCTGTGGACCCAGCGCGGCCAAGTCCTGCGGGTGGAGTTTGACCACCGCTGTTTTGAACTCGGCACCGAGCAGGCCAATCGCCTCGGTCAGCACCGGCATCACCACCGCCGGGTTCACCGACACTTCGTGACGCAGCACCTGGCGGGCGAGTTCACAAGACAGCGCCAACACGCCTTGGGCCATGGCCTGCTCAGCCGCCTGCTGTTCCTGCTGGGCCGCCTCGAACAGTGCTGTCAGCTTGTCTGCGGCTTCTTGCGCCTGATTGTCCAAAAAAGCCTGCATTTGCTGTTGCAATTCAACCTGCGCCTGCAGCTTGCCTTGCTCCACGCCAGCGGCATAACCTTCTTGGTAGGCCTGCTGCAACTGCGACTCGGTTTGGGCGGCAGCGTCTTGCTCTTCGCGTGCTTTGGTTTTGGCTGCCAATAGCTGGGCAGCCGTATCCATGGCACGAAACTGCCACTGCTGGACCGCACTGATTTCTTCACCGGGGATAAAACGGGCGTAATTGTTCATGCTCATACCATTGCATCATCACCGCCACCGCCAATCACGATGGTGCCCTCGTCGGCCAGACGCCGCACGGTTTTCAGGATTTCCTTTTGCTGCGCCTCCACCTCGGACAGCCGCATCGGCCCGCGCGACTCCAGGTCTTCGCGCAGCGACTCGGCCGCGCGCGAGGACATGTTCGAGAGAAATTTCTCCTTGAGCTCTGGCTGCGCGCCTTTCAGTGCCACGATCAGCACATCGGAAGACACCTCCTTGAGCACGGTCTGGATCGCCTTGTCGTCGAGTTTGATCACATCGTCAAAGACAAACATCTTGTCCATGATCTTCTGCGCCAGATCGGGGTCATGGTTGCGAATGGACTCGATCACCGTGCCTTCAATGGCGGTGCCCATCAGGTTGATCATCTCGGCGGCTGCCTTGATGCCGCCCAAGGACGATTTGCGCATCTTGTCGCCACCCGCGAGCACCTTGAACAATACCTCGTTGAGGTCCTTCAAAGCGGTCGGCTGGATGCCTTCCATGGTGGCCACCCGCAACATGACCTCGTTGCGTTGGCGTTCTGTGAAGAACTTCAGGATGTCGGTGGCTTGGTCAAAGTCCAAATGCACCAGAATGGCGGCCACGATCTGCGGGTGTTCATTACGCAGCAACTCGGCCACGCTGGAGGGCTCCATCCATTTCAGGCTCTCAATGCCCGAGACGTCGCCACCCTGCAAGATGCGGTCAATCAACAGCGCCGCCTTGTCATCCCCCAGCGCGCGTTTGAGCACCGAGCGCACATAGTCACCCGAGTTCGACACCAGCAAACTCTGCGCAGCGGCAATGCTGGTGAATTTGTCCACCACCTCGGTGACACGCTCTCGCGTGATGGTTTTGGTTTTGGCGATGGCTTCGCCGAGTTTTTGCACCTCTTTGGGCGACAGATGCTTGAACACCTCTGAGGCCTCGGCTTCGCCCAGAGACATCATCAGGATGGCTGCATCTTCCAGACCGTCAGATTGCGACATGGTTTACGTTTCCCCGGTTCATTGCCTGGCGGATTGGGGGCAAGGCCGTCAAGCCGGCGCCTCGCCATTGATCCAGGTTTTGACAATATTAGCAACTGCGGCCGGGTTGTCACGCGTTAGTTTGCGCGCCTCTTCCAGAGCGAGATCACTGGCGCTTGGCTCATTGGACAACAAACCAGCTGCGGCAGGGCCAGCCAGCATGGGGCGATCGGGCTCATCCGACTCGATCGCATCCAGGCCACCCGCAGACGGGGTCTTGAGCTCTTGCATCGGCTGCGCCATCACTTTGAGCGCTGGCCGAATCGCCCCCATCAGCACCAAAGCAGCAAACAACAAGGTGCCCAGCGGCCAAGCCAAACTGCGCGCCAGATCCTGCACCTGCGGCTGCTGCCACAGCGGCACGTCATCAATAGACACCTTGTCCAGCGTGAACGGGGCGTTGACCACATTCACCGAGTCACCACGGTCTGCACTGAAACCAATGGTTTCGCGAACCAGTGCGGTCATTTTCTCGAGCTGGGCATCGGTCAAAGGCACGGTCGAGGTTTTGCCCTTGGCATCGGTGGTGGTCTGGTGGTTGAGCACCACTGCTGCGCTGATGCGCTTGATCATGCCGGTGCTGCCGCGCACCACCCGTATCGTCTTGTCCACCTCGTAGTTGATGATGGATTCTTTTCTGCCACCTGTGCCAGCAGCGGCGTTGGCGCCGTTGGCGGCGGCCGGGGTTTGAGCCGCTCCGTTGATGGGCGCTGCCGTCGGGCCGGGTGGCTGGTTGGTCACCGCCCCCGGCACACCGGTGGGCAACGCGTTGGCAGCGGCGTTGGTGCTCTCCAGCAATTGCTGGCTGCGGATGGCCGCCGCATCGGTGGTCTGGTTGGGCTTGAACAACTCCGAGGTGGACTCGGTTTGCGAAAAATCCAGCTCAGCTGTGACCTGGGCGCGCACATTCTGGCGCCCCACCACTGGCTCCAAAATGTCCAAAATGCGTTTGCTGTAGAGCTGCTCAATCTGTTGGACATGCTGCAACTGCTGGGCGTCTGCACCCATGCCCAACTCACCTTCTGGCGTGGCAGACAGCAGTTTGCCGGTGTCGTCCAACACACTCACCGCTTTCGGGTCCATCTCAGGCACGCTGGAGGACACCAGGTGAATGATGCCCGCCAACTGGGCCCGGTCCAGGGAGCGTCCTGCATTCATGCCCACCACAACCGAGGCCGAAGGTTTCTGCTGCTCCCTGAAAAAACCGTTCTGATTGGGCAAAGCCAAGTGCACCCTGGCGCTTTGCACCGAGGACAGCGCCTGAATGGAGCGAGTTAACTCACCCTCCAGACCCCGCTGAAAAGTCAGCCGCTCCTGGAACTGCGTCATGCCAAAGCGATTGGCTGTATCCATCAGCTCAAAACCGGTGATGGCCCCTTTGGGCAAACCCAAGGAGGCCATTTTGAGACGTGTGTCGTAGACCTTGTCCGCCGGCACCAGAATGGCACCGCCACCCTCGGCATATTTATAAGGCACATTCAAGGTGGTGAGCTGCGCCACGATGGCGCCGCCGTCTTTGTCAGCCAGGTTGGCGTACAAAACGCGCCATTCAGCTTGGCGCCCCATCACCAAACCCACCACACCAATCATCACAAACAGCACTACGCCTACAGCCAGGCGCATTTTTTGGCCTTGGTCCAGCATCGCCAGGCGTTGGCTGAAGCTGGGATTGACAGAAATGGCTGGCAGAGCAGTGGCGGCGGGCATGGGGGTCTTCCGTAAGAGGGGTGCTTGACGCAACTCGGATGCCGATGATTATTTGACACACCCCTGAAAACATGAGCTTGATAAGACCGTGTTTTACCCCCCACTTCACATTTATGTTTTGACAGGGGCACTCTAGCATCCCTCCATCCCAACCTGCGGGCACCCAAACGCCATGAACCTCAAACTCACTCCCAACACCATGCCACTCAGCAGCCTGCGGCCCACCATGCCCGGCGGCAAAGCAGCAGGTCAGGTGGCGGGTGCCGAGTCGGAAGGTTTTGCCGGGGCTTTAAAAAGTGCACTGGGCTCGGTAAGCGCCGCGCAGAACGAATCGGCCCGCTTGCAAAAAGAAGTGCAACTAGAGAACCCCAAGGTCAGCCTAGAAGAGACCATGGTGGCGATCCAGAAAGCACAGATCGGCTTTCAGGCCACCTTGCATGTCCGAAACCGGATGGTGCAGGCCTACACCGACATCATGAACATGCAAGTCTAGGCTTACATACAAAAATAGCTGCTAGCCCTTGATCCACAAGGGCTAGCAGCTATTGATATGAGAGCTCTCAGGTCAGTGCAAATACGCCCGCTGACCTTCTAGGTTCTGCTCGCAGTGGGTCAACCAGGGCTCAGCCAGATAACGGATCTGCGCATCGTTGTTGAGGATACGCTGCATGATGCGGGTCTTCTCAGCACGCTGCTCCGGCAGCAACTGCTCGGAACTGGCACGTGAGCGCAACTGCTCAATCAGCACCGCGCAAGCACCTTCAAAGTGAACCACCTGCTCCCAGTCTTCCGATTTGGCAGCATCCAGCATGCGCGCACTGCTGTCTTCGATGGCTTTGTAAAAGTCAATGAGTTGTTGTGACATAAAAATTTCCTCACGACTGGTAAGACCGGACGGCATCGTCGCCTTCAATCTGACGCCAACCATCAACAATAGGTTGAATTAAACGGCTAACTTCATCAACGAGCGAGACGTCATTGCGGAAATTGGCCTCCGTCAAACGCAACGTGCAAATGTCGTAAACGACTCTCAGATTAAGAGCCAGTTCCCCGCCACGTTCTGTGTCCAAACCAGCTTTTAAACCTTCTTCCAAAATACGAACAGCGTGTCCAATCGCCATCCCCTTGGCAACAACGTCCCCGTTGATCATGGAGACTCTCGCAGTAGCCAACGATTGCAGCAGCGCGTCGTACAACAATCCAACCAACTGATAAGGACTGGCGGAAGCAACAGAAGTTTCTACCGCTACATTTTTGTAGGCGTTAGCCGCTCTAAAAGTGTTGGCTGATCTCATGCTGATGGATGTGAACATTTCATGTGCCTTTGATGTACCTGATAAGTTCTATATCGGCACATACAGGCAAAAATGAACAACCTAACCAGTAGATTTATTCCATTGTGAGATTTGTGAGCTCATATACGAACTCAAAGCATTCCATTGCACCATTTGACGGTCTAGGGCTGAGTACTGCCTTAACAGCTGAGCCTCAACGGTAGAAGCACGTGCTTCTACCTTGTCCTGGTCGTCACTATTGCGATCAATGGCACCTTGAATGGCGGCCGATTTGGCGGTGACCCCACCGTCAAAAGCTACCATACCTCTTGCAAAATCGCGGACCTTTAAGCCAAACCCATTCGTGCTTGCATCAGAGTTGTTGGTGGTAAACAGATTTTGCAAATTTGTCATATCCAGCTTGGCCGCGTTCAGCTTCGTGGCATTGATTGTCAAAGAGCCATCTTTTTGCCGCTCCAGACCAATTTCCGACAGGTTGGAGAAGCTTGACCCGGTGCTGTTCGAGCCCAACATCGACCGCAAAGCGGTCTGCAACCCCAGCGTTGTGGAGTCCCCTTGAAGCGGCCCGCCCGTCTTGGTGGCTGCCACGTATTTTGTCGCGTCTGCAATGGTTTGGTTCAATGCGTTGTAAGCGTCAACAAAAGTTTGAATATTCTTTTGTACAGCGTCCAGGTCTTGCGTTACCGCAATATCGACCGCCGAAGCGGTCGTTTGTAGCAACTGCAAAGACACGCCGGGCATCACATTTGTCATAGCATTGGTTGATGAAGTGAGTGCGACACCGTTCACCTCCAGACTGGCATCCTGCCCGGACTGCCCCATGAACATGCCACTGGAAGAAGGCGCGGTCACCGTCGAGTCAGTAAACCCATAGGCCGAAAGTGCGGCATTGCCACCTGTAGGGGTGATGCTAAACCCGCTGGCAGCGCCAGTACTTTTGGAGCGAACCACCAAACGTTCACTGGTGCCATCGTTGAGCACCGAAGCCGTCACCCCGGCATTAGCCGAGTTGATGGCGGCCGCAATGACACTGACCGAGTCCGTCGCAGACACAGTGACAGAAGCAGCCGAAGTAGAGCCCGCGGTAAAGGAACTCCCCGACCAGGTACCTAGCTGAATCGACAGCGTCCCCGTCGCCCCCACGGCAGAACCAGTAGTCACACCCGTAGAGGTGACTGCCTGTACCTGGGCCAACTGCGACACCTTAACCGACATGGCCGTAGATACAGCAGTCGAACCAGCGGTCACATTGACTGCTGCGGCATTGGATGAAGTCGCCTTTTGCGCATTCCAGCCACTCTTTGAGGCCAATACGGCAGCTGCGTCACCCAGCGCCGCGACCTGAGACTTGATCTTTCCATAAACGCTCAGTTGAGTCTGATACTTGGTAGCTGTCGTTTGCAGGGCAACCAAAGGTTGACGCTCAATGGCCACAAGCTGTGACACGATGCTTTTAACGTCCAGCCCACTACCAACTCCCGTTGAAGAAATAGCCATGATCTGCTCCAGTCCTTTCAAGTTCAGCCGTTTTGAAAAAGCAAAACGGCGACCCCGACATTGTGGCCGGAGTCGCCTGAACCAAATCTCATATCACCGGCAAAAACCGGTGCCATCTCACTCCTTACCGCAATAACGCCAACACCGACGATGGCTGTTGATTGGCTTGCGCCACCATGGCCGTACCAGCCTGTTGCAGCACCTGGGCACGTGACAGCGAAGCAGTTTCCTGCGCGTAGTCTGCATCCATGATGCGCCCACGAGCAGCAGCAGAGTTTTCAGACGACACTCGCAAATTGGCAATCACCGTGTCAAACCGATTTTGCGTAGCACCCCATGTAGAACGCGCGGTGTTCACACTCTTAATATCCGCATCCAACAGAGAAATCTGCGCAAAAGCCGCGCTTGATGCAGTTCCTAAAGTGGTTGCAGTACCCGCAAATGATGTTCCTGCAACGGTGATCTGATCGTTGGCAGCAGTGCTGTTTGCGCCAACTTGGAAAGTAAAAGAACTGGCTGTATTTGTCACAGACAAACCGTTGAACGTTGTCGCGGCAGCAACCCGGGTATTTTCAGCCGCCAACAATTTGTATTCTTCATCCAACGACGAAATATCCGAAGAGGTGTTGGTGCCATTGGAGGCTTGCACCGCCAATTCACGCATGCGCTGCAGGTTGTTTGTGATCACACCCAACGCCCCTTCCGCCGTTTGCGCCAGCCCAATGGCATCGTTGGCGTTACGTATCGCAACATTCATACCCTTGGTCTGTGCATTCATACGCTCCGCAATGGCCAAGCCTGCAGCGTCGTCTTTTGCACTGTTGACGCGCAAGCCTGACGACAAACGAGCCATGGCGACGGACAGAGAATTCGTTGTGCTGGCCAAGCTGCGCTGAGCACTGATCGAATTGATGTTGGTGTTGATGGTGGACATAAAAGGCTCCTTAAAAAGTAAACAAATCCAGTTCCTTGGCCGATCTAAGTGCCAACTTGACAAATGGCACTCATGACCGGGGCTACCAAGATAGCTATCCGGACGACGAGCCCTTTTTGGAACCCGTTGAAGTAGTTTTCGGCGCTCCAATGCCATAACTTGAGAAGAATTCGGAAATAAATCGCAACCAGCCGGTCAAAAGGGGAGATAAGACCGCTTTAGTCGCCGCTTATCAGACTTAAGACCACCGCAGCTGTTTCGCACAATTTGGCTACCGGTTGTCCGCCTATCACCTTGCTTCACGGAGTACTTCATGTCCACCATCAACACCAACATCAATTCGCTCAATGCTCAGCGCAATCTGGCCGGCACAACGAACTCTTTGGCTATTTCCATGGCCCGCTTGTCATCAGGCTTGCGCGTCAACAGTGCAAAAGACGACGCTGCAGGCTTGGCCATCGCAGAGCGCATGAACACCCAGACGCGGGGCATGAATGTGGCCATACGTAACGCAAATGATGGCATTTCTTTGGCACAAACTGCAGAAGGCGCCCTCGGGGCCATCTCGAACAATCTACAGAGAATGCGGGAACTAGCAGTGCAAGCCGCCAACGGAACCAATACCTCGACAGATATTCAATCATTGGATGAAGAATTCAAGTTGTTGGTTGCTGAAAACACCCGGGTTGCTTCGGCTACAAAGTTCAATGGATTGAACGTCATTGCGGCTGCAACTTTTTCATTCCAAGTCGGTGCCAATAGCACTGCCAACGATACGATCGCTGTCGCCGGATCGTCATATTCGGGTACAGCGACTGCTTTGGGCACAGCAACGAGCACAGCCTTTGCACAGATCTCTCTTTTGGATGCAGATATCAATGCAGTGACAAGTGCACGTGCAACGTGGGGTGCCACTCAAAACCGTTTTGATACGGTAATAGCCAACTTACGCGTGTCGTCTGAAAACTCTGCGGCCGCACGTGGGCGCATCATGGACGCAGATTACGCCCAAGAAACCGCCAATTTGTCACGGGCTCAAGTCTTGCAACAAGCAGGCACGGCCATGGTTGCACAAGCCAATTCGTTGCCGCAGTCTGTCCTGCAGTTGCTGAAATAGCTAATATTGGTTTCATGAACAAAGCCCGCCGTCAGTCGACTCGCCAGAAAACACCCAGCCAGCAAGGACATCAAACTCTGAGCAAGTTGTTTGCAGAGAAGCAAACGGATGAAGCTGAAAAGCTGGCACTGGATTTGACGCAACGCGCTCCAAATGACGGATTCGCTTGGAAAGTGCTCGGGGCCATATATCAAAACCAGGGCCGCTACCAAGAATCGGTCGACGCAAGCCGCCAAGCGATTGCATTTTTACCCGAAGACCCGGCTACGCTCAACAACCTAGGGACTTCCCTGATAGGGTTGGGGGAAATTGACGAAGCGCAGGCATATATTGAACAAGCTTTGTCTCTGGCACCTGATTACGCCAAAGCCGCGACAAATTTGGGGATCGTCTTGCGGCTGCAGGGCCGCCTTTTGGCGTCTGAAAATCAATGCAGGCGAGCCGTCACGTTGGCCCCCAGCTACGCTCAGGCTCACATGGCCTTAGGCAATGCCTTGGAACTGCAAAACAAGCTTAGCCAAGCGCTGGACAGCTATCGCAATGCTCTGCGGCTCAGTCCTGAAGAGGTCACACTGTACAGTGATGTACTGAATTTGCTAAGCCTAAATGACAGAGTAACAGCGGCTGAGCTAATGCAAGCGCATATGGCTTTTGGAGAGCGCTTTGAGCCACAGCTGCAAATCCAACAAAAGCCACTCAACAACAATCTGGATCCGCACCGCCCACTGCGTGTTGGTTTCGTCACCAGTGACCTCTATAACCATGCTTTGGCAAATTACCTTGAGCCTCTGTTCAAAGGATTGGCAGCCAAGCAATCACTGCAATTGCATGTTTACTATTCTGGCACCTTAGAAGATGCCATCACGCTGCGAATTCGGGGGCTCTTTGCTTATTGGCACGATGCATCACAATTAAACGATGCTCAGTTAGCAGACCAAGTTCGCTTTGACCAAATAGATATTCTGGTTGACCTGAATGGTCACACACTCCCAAATCGCTTGCTCACCTTCGCCCGCAAGCCAGCGCCCGTTCAAATGAGTTGGATTGGCTATTTAGGCACCACCGGATTGAGGTCAATGGACTATTACGTTGCCGATCCATGGTGGATACCGCCTGGGGAAAGGGCTCAGCAGTTTGCTGAGAAACTGGCTTATTTGCCACGCGCTATGGTTTTTGAGCCCGATCCATTGGCACCGCCGGTCAATGTTTTGCCGGCACTGACCAATGAATTTGTCACTTTTGGTAGCTTTAACCGGCTCAACAAACTCAACCACACCGTGATTGTCACCTGGGCCGAAATACTCAGGCGGCTGCCAACTGCCAAGTTGCTGTTTGGCGGCATTGCCATTGAATTCCAAGAAGATTTGCTCAGCAAATTTGAGCTTGAAGGAGTCACTCGAGAGCGCCTGAAATTCTTGCCGCGCGCCGTGACGCATGAGTATTTGGCACTTCACCATCAAGTTGATTTGTGCTTGGACACATTCCCGTTTGGCAGCGGGGCAACCTCGGCTCACGCTGCCTGGATGGGGGTGCCAACCCTCTGCTGGATGGGAGACAAACCGGCTAGCCGATTTGGGGCAACACAAATGCACCATCTTGGTCTGGACGACTTTATTGCCAACAACTCGCAGGAGTTCATTGCCTTGGCTTGTGAATGGGCAAACCGGCCAACCGCGCTGGCAGCAGTCAGGGCCGGGCTGCGAGAAAGGTTTGTCAAGTCGCCGCTATGTGATTTTGAGAGTTTTGCAGCTCACTTTGAAGCCTTGTTCCGCACTGTCTGGCAGCGCTGGTGCACGGGCAAAGCTGCAGAGTCGGTAACCATTGGATGCCACGTGACAGATATGTCTCGCGACAACCCGGCATTGGCCCAGGAACCCTCTGCGCTGGAGCAGGAGAATCTCAATAACCTATACCAACAACAGCGCTACAAAGAGGCTGAAACGCTGGCCAGAGAGCTGATTGCCAGATTTCCAGATCACGGCCTTGCGCGCAAGATTCTGGGTGCAGTTCTGCATCATTTGGGTCGGTTCAAAGAGTCGCTGGTGGCTCATAAAACGACCGTGCAATACCGGCCCAACGATTACGAAACACATTTCAATTTGGCATGTGAGTTGCAGCAGCAAGGATTTTTTGACGAAGCGGTCAAGAGCTATGTTTTGGCACTTGGACTGCAACCCAATAATCCAACCGCTTACAACAATTTGGGCAATATTTTCAAAACCATGGGGCTGAATGCCCAGGCAGAAAGCTACTGCAGACAAGCGCTTGCCTTGCAACCTCTCATGGAAAAGGCGCACAACAACTTGGGCAACGCACTGCATGCGCAAGGGAAATATGTTGAGGCCGTTGCAAGCTACAGACAGGCACTGGCATTAAAACCCGATTGGGCTGAGGCGCACAACAACCTGGCCATTGTGCTCAAAGACATGGGCGACAGTGATGCTGCACAAGCAGCTTACCGTGCTGCACTGAAGCTCAAGCCGGATTGGGCGGCCGCGCATAGCAACCTGCTGTTTTGCTTGAGTCTTGACGTGAACACCACACCACAAGAACTGCATGACCATCACATGGCATTTGGTACGCGGTTTGAATCAAAACAAACCAGTCTGAGGTCGCAACCAACCGACAGCAAAGACCCAAATCGCCAACTCAAAGTTGGCTTTGTTTCTGGGGATTTTTATGACCATGCCTTGGCCAATTTTTTTGAGCCTTTGTTCAGAGAGCTCAGTAAATCGCCGGGCTTGGAGCTGCATGCTTATTACGTTCACATTTACGACGACACCGTGACACGGCGTTTGAACGATAGTTTTAAGGCATGGAATCAGGTTTGCGCCCTCTCCGAAACGGCTCTGGCTGAAAAAATTGCGGCCGATGGCATCGATATCCTGTTTGACCTATCAGGCCACTCGGCGCACAACCGATTGCTCACCTTTGCCATGAAACCGGCGCCGATTCAGGTGAGCTACCTGGGCTATTTGGGAACCACGGGCCTGAAGGCCATGGACTATTTCCTGTGTGACAAAGCCTGGCTACCGCCAGAGCTGGCTTGGCAACTGGCAGAGAAGCCCGCCTATTTGCCGTCGGCGGTGGTGTTTCAGCCAAGCGAGTTGGCTCCCGCTGTGAATGAGTTGCCTGCGCTGGCCAACGGCTATGTGACCTTTGGCAGCTTCAACCGACCCAACAAAATCAATGCCTCGATGGTGATGTTATGGAGCATGTTGCTGCGCGATATGCCAACAGCACGCCTGGTGTTTGGCGGCATGCCGCAAGACAGCCAGAATGCATTGCGCGAGAGCTTTGCAAGCGAAGGTATTGCCGTGGACCGGTTGACCTTTTTTGAGCGCTCCAATTTGCCAAGTTATCTGGCCTTGCATCATCACGTTGATTTTTGTTTAGACACTTACCCCCATGGTGGTGGCGCCACGACCGCTCATGCCGCTTGGATGGGCGTGCCCTCTCTGTGTCTGGCTGGCGAAACACCTGCGAGCCGCTTGGGTGCCATGGAAATGCATCACCTGGGTTTGGATGGTTTTGTGGCCGCCAGCATTGAAGACTACTTGGAAAAAGCGCAATACTGGGCGACACACTTGGACGAACTGGCCCGCATTCGCACCAAAATGCGAGATACTTTTTGCCGATCAGCCCTTTCCCAGTATGGCTTGCACGCTCACGATTTTGAGACTACGCTACGTACCATGTGGCAGCGCTGGTGTAACGGTCTACCTGCAGATGCCATAGACGTGGCCCCTTCAGAGTCCACAACGCAGGCGCTCTCGGAGCAGCATATGGAAGAAGCACCGTCGCCGGCAGAAATCAATGCACTGGTGGATTTGTTTGAAGCCAAAGATCACACCGCCAGTCTGGCGCTTGCAGGCAGCCTGACGCGGAAATACCCCCGCGCAAGCTTTCCTTGGAAAATTCTTGGTTTTACCTATCAGGCGCAAGAAAAATATGTCGAGTCTATTGAACCCTTGCAACGATCTCTGGAGCTTAACCCTGACGACGCGATAGCCCACAACAACTTAGGGATGGCGCTGGTAGCCCAGAATCTCGCTGAAGAAGCACTGCAACACTTTCAGCAAGCCGTGGGCCTCGACCCTGGGTATGGCAAAGCACATGTCAATTTGGCCATGGTGCTGCAGTTTCAGGGCCATTTGGATTTGGCGGAAAGCAGCTGCAAAACTGCCATTGCGTTGGATGAACACGATGCCTCGGCATACATCCAGCTTGGCAAGGTGCTTGAAGAAAAAGGCTCCCTCTCCCAGGCCCAAGCCTGCTACTACCTTGCCGACATGGCGCACGAACCCCGGCGCCATGTGGCTCACAGCAACGTGTTGTACCTGCTCAGCCATGACGTGCTGATCGAACCCCAGCATTTGTTTGAAGAACATGTTGCTTTCGGCACGCGGTTTGAGACACCTTTGCTGGCACAACAACCAACCCATACCAACACCAAAGACCCAGCACGGGATCTGGCCATTGGCTTTGTTTCAGGTGACTTCAACCACCACGCCCTGGCCAATTTTCTGGAGCCGCTTTTTGAACAGTTTTCACAAAAAAGTGGCCTAATTCTTCACGCTTTTTATACACAAAACAAGGAAGACGACTTCACACAACGCATGCGCGGACAGTTTGCCAAGTGGCACAACGTGGCAAACCTTGACGATGAACAACTGGCTGAGCACATCCGTGCTGAAAAGATTGACATCCTGATAGACCTGAGCGGCCACACTGCCAAAAACAGACTGCTGACGTTTGCCCGCAAACCGGCACCTATTCAAGCCAGTTGGCTAGGCTACCTAGGCTCAACAGGTCTGAAATCGATGGATTACTACATCAGCGATGCCTATTGGCTCCCACCCGGTGAGCTTGACTGGCAATTTGTTGAAAAAGTGGCTTACCTGCCATCGGCGGTCACATTCCAGCCCTACGCTTTGTGCCCCCCCGTAAGCGCCCTGCCCGCACTTAGCCACGGAGCCATTACCTTTGGCAGCTTTAACCGCGCCAGCAAAATCAATACTTCCGTGACTGCACTTTGGGGCATGCTGTTGCGCAGCATCCCATCGTCACGTTTGCTTCTTGGCGCTATAGAAAAGGAAGCTCAAGATGAGCTACTACAAAGCTTTTCAGTTGAACATGTCGATGCAAACAGAATTCGGTTTTGCCCACGTGTAGCCACACTTGACTACCTGGCACTGCATCAGCAAGTTGACATTTGCCTTGACACTTTCCCCCATGCCGGAGGTGCCACAACGGCCAACGCGGCCTGGATGGGCGTGCCAACTTTGGGCCTGGCAGGACAAACACCGGCCAGTCGCTTCAGTGCCACACTGATGCATCAGTTGGGACTGGACGACTTTGTGGCAGGAAGCATTGAAGAGTTTGTGCACATAGGGCGATATTGGTCTCAGCACATTGACGCGTTGGCCCAACTTCGCGCCGATATGCGCCAGCGTTTTGCGGTCTCGATGCTGGGTCAACCGGAAAAATTTGGTGAAGCGTTTGAGGCCATGCTTCGCACCATGTGGGAGAACTGGTGTGATAGTGCTGAAGTGCAAAGCATCGCAGTGGAGAACTTCAATCCAACCATCAGCAACCACATGGCGCGGATGGAACGATCCTTGCCAGAGATGCCATCTGTCGTGGTAATCAGCGCCAGCAAACTACATGAGGCTGCATTCTGGGAGCAATCGGCGTTGGGGCAGTCACTGCGCCGACTTTGCCAGCAAGGCGAGAGGATCAGTGTAGACATCGCTTTTGACAATGCCCGCGGACTGCCTGAGATATTCAACGCGGCCATAGGGCGCTCCAAAGAGGATGACATTCTTGTTTTTGTGCATGACGATGTCTGGCTTGACGAATACAACTTCTCGCAAACAGTGGCGGAGGGGCTACAACAGTTTGATGTGATTGGGGTCGCCGGCAACAAACGTCGTTTGCCAAATCAACCCGCTTGGTGTTTTGTAGATCAGCAGTTCACTTGGGAGAACAAGAGCAATCTCAGTGGTCAAGTGAGCCACGGTGCAAGTGCTTTCGGTCAGTTGTCAGATTTTGGCGAGATGCCTGTCGCTTGTGAACTGTTGGATGGTGTGTTTCTTGCCGCTCGCAAAAACACTTTGACCGTCAATAAGGTGCAATTTGATCCACAGTTTGACTTTCACTTCTACGACCTAGATTTTTGTTGCAACGCCAGAGAATCGGGGTTAACACTTGGAACCTGGCCGATTCATCTCACTCATCAAAGTGGCGGAGCTTTTGGTTCGCTAGATTGGCAACGCAGTTTTTTACGTTATCAAAACAAATTAAATGCAGCGCCGTTACCCATGAAACAAACCCCTCTGCACGACAAATATAATTTGGATTTGTTCAAAATAATCCCTATGGGATTGAAAAAAATTGTGGAAGTGGGTTGCAGCAGCGGTGCTCTTGCCAATGCCTATTTAAAAAGCAATCCGAACTGCGAATACATTGGGATAGAAATTGACTCGGAGTATGCCGCCGTAGCACGTCAATTCTGCAGCAAAGTTCTAGTTGTAAATATTGAAAATATCAACGAAAAAGATTTTCAGGATTTATGCACAGCGGATGCATGGATATTTGGTGATGCTCTTGAGCATCTTTACGATCCATGGAGTGTTCTTAAGCGAATCAAAAAGCACTCCCCCCCTGGAACTCTTATTTTATCTTGCATACCTAATGCACAACATTGGAGCTTGATTGCCAATCTTGCCCTAGGCACCTTCAGATATCAAGATAGCGGGTTATTAGATCGAACACATATAAGATGGTTTACCCGTCTAACCATGATTGAACTTTTTGAGTCCACAGGATTTAGTATTCTTGAGGGCTTTCCGAGAATTTTTGATGAGCCGGGCAGGGATCAAATATTACCTTATCTAGGATCACTCGTTAGTTCACTGGGTGGGGATGCTGACAATGCAATGCTAAATTACACGCCTCTGCAGTACATAATAAAAGCAATTTCAAGCAACAGAAATATAATAGATAGCCGATAAGAAAATATAACTATTTGTCGCATCCCGGACGATTGCATAGACTCTAGGCGCTACCCACTTTTCGTTGCCCGAGCGGCGATGGCAGAGTTGGTAGCCCAACTCAAAGCATCCGGGAAAGACGCGACATGAACATCAAGCTGCACAAAAAGGCACGAACCACACCTGCCATTCGTGAGGAGATTGCCACCAGCACGGAGCCCGCCAGTATCTTGGCCCTGCGCTATGGGGTGAGCCTGTGCACCATCTACAAGTGGCAAAGGCGTGAAGTCTTCACCGACAAAAGTCACACAGCAGAGCGACTGCAGACAACCCTCACGCGAGAGCAGGAATTCATTGCCGTGGAGCTGCGCAAGACCTTGTTGCTGCCCTTGGATGATCTGTTGGCGGTCATGCGCGAATTTGTCTGCAAGGATGTCTCTCGCTCTGGCCTGGATCGGTGCTTGCGCCGCCATGGTGTGGGCAGCCTCAAAGCCATGCTGCCCGCCACCCCCAAAGAGCCTCACAAAGGCTTCAAGGCCTATGAGCCGGGCTACTTGCACATGGATGTGAAGTACCTGCCGCAGATGATTTATGAGAGCAAACGCAGCTACCTGTTTGTGGCCATCGACCGAGCCACACGCTGGGTGTTTGTGCAGATCAAAGCAGACAAGAGCGCGCGCAGTGCCAGCAGCTTTTTGAAGGCACTGCACAAGGCGTGCCCGATCAAGATCCAAAAGCTGCTAACTGACAACGGCAAGGAGTTCACGGACCGCTTGTTTGCCAGGCGTGAGCGTGAACCCAGCGGGGAGCACGAGTTTGACCAACTGTGCCAGGCACTGGGCATTGAACACCGATTGACCAAGCCTAGAACGCCCAAGACCAATGGCATGGTGGAGCGTTTCAATGGTCGCATTGCCGATGTCCTCAAGACCCACCGCTTCAACAGCGCCCAGGACATGGCGCAGACGCTGATTCGCTATGTGGCCTTGTACAACCATCAATTACCCCAGTCAGCCCTCAAAAGCAAAACCCCCATGCAGGCCATGAAAGACTGGTACGCTTGCCAGCCTCAGCTATTCCACCGACGTCCATATTGCGTATTCCAGGCGATGGCGGACAGCATTCCATTTTGAAGGCGGACACCCCAGCAGTGTCCTGAGCGCTAGTGCTCAGCGGTGGTGACGCCTTCGCGCACTCCAGTGTCAATTTCCTGTTTGCGAACCCATTCATGCAGGGTTTGGGGCACGCAGCCGATCTTGGGGGCGATGGACTCGATGGTCGCCCACAAGGAGGCATATTCGCCACGGTGCTCTTGCACCATGCGTACCGCGCGTTCGCGCACTTCCGGGGAAAAACGGTTTGATTTCTTGCTCATCGCTCCATCTTCTCAAAGTGGGGAGCATCCTCAAAACCCGGGGCGATTCAAGGCAGGTATTCGTGCCAAGGTGGAGCACCCGTTTCGGGTGATCAAGCGCCAGTTTGGCTACGTCAAAACACGCTACCGAGGTTTAAAGAAGAACGCGGCGCAGATTGCTACGCTGTTTGCGTTGTCCAATTTGTGGATGGCACTAGCATGAGCGCGCCCAAAATGGGCCAAAGGGGCCACAACGGGGCACTAAAACCGTGAAAGTGACGATGGCGAATGCGGTAACACATCTGGGTTTGAGTTATTCAGACCATCCCTAAATACCCTCCAGCCCAAGCAACTTGAGTGACAGAAGGATCTGACAATCAGGCTAAAAAAGGAGGCTACTGGTTGCAGGGCATTTCAATTTAACTCAGATGTGACCATCCGTTTTCTCTTGATGCAGAAGTATAGTAATTTCTCTCAGCAAGCGGCATTGGATCATTAATTAACCATGGAGTGTGCTGCACTTCATAGCCCTGTCCGCCTACTCGAATAGCTTTAAAAAATGCAACTGGAGAATAATATTGCTTATTAAAAAGATGCAGTGTCGTATCCACTGGCGCATTATATACATCCTCTTCAGCCTTAGCCCTCCAAAATTGAGACTCCCATTCATATGCAGAGTATAATTTCCCATCCACATTCAGAACAGAGTTATTCAAGTTATGCAAAGATAATGCAGACCCAACCTTTGCCACTCGATATTTATGCGAAAGTTGCAAAAAACGAAAAACAAAATCATCAGCCAGTCTATCAAAGATAATATCTGGATCGCTATAAATAAAACACTCTGCAGCAAACATATGGTAAACAGAATTTTCAATAAACCAACGAGGTCCATTATTCTTATCACTATAGATGGGAAAAACCTGCGGACAGTTCTGATTTATAGTTGACAAAAAACTACAAAGCGGCGGAAATGTTGAACACTGATCGACCACATATATGTTTGTGAATTTATTCTCAATAAATTTTTGAATTAGATTCTTTAAATACGTAAGTTGGTTATAAGAATTAATTACAACCGGAATTGTTCGCCTCAGAACCATTTCTTGAACATTCATATTTTTCTCGATATAAACTTCATCGCCTGAAGATAATGTGTTGATTTTATTACAGCCCGCTCATCTTTCGATTTATTTTCATTCACGACACCTTAGACGTCACTATTTTCATGCGACTTAGATGAAAAATCAAATATGCTCCAACTCGAAACAGAATTAACTACATTTGATTGTTGAAAAAAATTTAAACAACTCTTCCTGAACAATAGAACTTCGAAAAATATCTCTTTTTAAGAAAATTAAGTTGTACTGCCCCTCATACTCAAAGTCTCGTGCAACTGGCACAAATCCATTATTCATCATAAATTCAATAACATCCACATCCAATCTCTGATTTTTCCAGTAAGATTGACTCTCAACTTCAACAAAAACCATTGACGTTCTACCCAATATCTTAACAGCACCACTTAACACCTCATGCGCATACCCCTCAACATCTATCCATATTGCAAGACTCTCATCTGGCATGACTGCATCAAAAAATAGATTGTCAATTGTATTAACCGGAACCTCTATTTCTTCATAGTCAACATTATCTCGAACTCTCTTCAGTATCGAGTTATTTCCTCTTACCGCATGCACACTTTGCCCATTAACCGATTTTTGCAAATTAAATTTAATTTTTCCCGCACTGTCACCAATAGCCAAATGAATACAGTCAACACCATCTTCTTCAACAGCGCCTTTGAATAAGTTGAAATTGTATGGATTAGCTTCAAATGCACAAAAGCTACAATCAGGTAATTTTATTTTTGCTTCTCTTGAAAATTTTGCATCAAAGGCACCTATTTCAAAAAAATATTTCGGCCTCGTCTTCACAACTAGATTTTGAAAAAAATCAAATAGAATTTCTGCTGTTTTTTCTCGTCTTTTGTAACCATCTGAAATAACCGAGTTCATTAGCAGAACCAGCTTTACAAAGTCAATATCTGTTTGCATTTAATCTTCCTATTTTAATATTTCGCCACTTTTACTATAAAGATGGCACCGATGCTTGGTTATAGCAATTACAAAAAGTGACAAGGAAACCGAAGCTCGCCCCCCCCCAGATGCCGCTTCAGCATGGACCGAGGCATTGACTTGCCTCCAATCTCAATTATGGATTTAGAGCAAAGATGGACACCTCCGCCGATACAGGCAGTCAAATCTTTTGCCCACCATTAGAACGTCATACGAGGATCTTGAAATTTAAATTCACAGCAAAAGGATACGGACTGACGGAAACATGAAATGCGGAAAAAGCAGAATTTTCTCGCTTCTTTTCAGCCTCTGCACGATTGCCAACACATTAACAAGCCGACACCCACCAGCCTTGTCAGGCAATCTCCTACAAGACCCATGGACTTCCCCGACACCTGCAACATCCAAACACTGATTCAAGTTTTTGGACCAGGCTTCCAGAATCGGTTCCAAGGTGATGAACACGGCAATTAGGCCGCAAACACTATCCAATTGATTGACCTATTTTTCTGGAGCCGACCATGAACGACGACCAACTCTCCCGGGAAATCCGTGATGCCAACCTCACCTATCTGATGTTGGCGCAAAACGTGATTCGCCGCGACAAGGCTGAGGCATTGTTCCGCTTGGGCATCTCGGAAGAATCGGCCGACATGATTGCGATGTTGTCACCGGCGCAGATCCTGAAGATTGCGTCGAGCCCGATGTTGCTGTGCCGCTTCCGGGTGGATGACGACATGGTCTGGAACCTGTTGACCAACCACACCGCCGCCAAAGTTGACAACGATGCCACCACCAAACTCCATGCCAGCATTTTGATGGCAGGCCGCTTTGGCGAAGCCCTGTAAGGAGTTGCACCATGGCCACGACATCGACCAAAAGTGTTCTGAACGACTCCAAGCAAGTGGAACGCGCTGTGGCGCTGATCCAGCTGGGCGCGCGCCTGCAGGTGTTGGAGAGTGAAACCAACCTGTCCTACGAGCGGCTTCTGCGCCTGTACAAAGAGGTGGCAGGCAAGTCACCCTCCAAAGGCCAGCTGCCGTTTTCTACCGACTGGTTCCTGACCTGGCAGCCCAACATCCACGCCTCGCTGTTTTTGAACACTTATGAATACCTTAACAAGGTCAGCGCCCTGGAAGACATTGAGGCGATCATGAAGGCCTACCGCCTGTACAGCGAGCAAATCGCCACCTGCGGCGTGGAGCCGCTCTTGAGCATCACCCGCGCTTGGCGTTTGGTGAAGTTTGTCGACAACCACATGTTGGCCATGACCAAGTGCAGCAAGTGCGGCGGGCATTTTGTCAGTGAGCCCTATGAGAATTCACGGCACTTTGAATGCGGCCTGTGCACCCCGCCAGCGCGCGCTGGCAAGGGGTCTGCGGGTGGTGGTATCTTGCTGCACTGATTTTGCTTCTATTTATATAGCAAATAGCCCATACCCGATAAGGGGTATGGGCTATTTTTTTATATATCTCAAGTCACCCGAAAGCGGGACGATATGATAGAGATGCAGGACGCGCCATGCGTGCGACCCCACTTCCCTAACAATCGCACTTCTTAAGTAACCCGCCTATGTTCGTTATTGTTGGTTGGCTGATCGTGATGGTGTGCGTCTTTGGCGTGTACATCTTTCACGGCGGCAACATCATGGTGGTCCTGAAGGCTCTGCCATTTGAGTTGATCACCATTGGTGGCGCCACCTTGGGCGCGTTTGTGGCCAACAACCAGATGAAGGTCATCAAGTCCAGCATCAAAGGTCTGGGCACTTGCTTCAAAGGCAGCAAATACACCAAAGCCCGCTACATGGATTTGCTGGCCTTGCTCTACGACATCTTGCAGAAGGCCCGCAAGGAAGGCCTGATGGCCATTGAAAAAGATGTCGAAGATCCGCACTCTTCCGAAATTTTCAAAAAACATGGCGATGTCGGCCACGACCACCACGTGGTGGAATTCATCACTGACTACTTGCGCATGATGGTCTCGGGCAACCTGAACGCCCACGAAATCGAGTCGCTGATGGACAGCGAAATCGACACCCACCACGCCGAAGAGCATGCTGCAGTAGCCGCACTGCAACGTGTGGCAGGCGGCTTGCCAGCGTTTGGTATCGTGGCCGCTGTGCTGGGGGTGGTGAACACCATGGGCTCGGTGGGGCAGCCACCGGCCGTGCTGGGTGGCATGATTGCATCGGCCTTGGTGGGCACGTTCCTGGGTATCTTGCTGGCTTACGCGTTTGCTGAGCCACTGGCCGGCCTGCTGGAGCAAAAGGTGGAGGAAGCAGGCAAAGAATTCCAGTGCATCAAGACGACCCTTCTGGCCAGCATGCAAGGGTATAACCCGGCAACGGCAATCGAATTTGGCCGCAAGGTGCTGTACTCGACCGAACGCCCGACTTTTGGTGAACTGGAAGCGTTCGTCAAAAAGAAATAGTTCAAGTAACGGACCAGCATGGCAACCGACGCCAAAAAACTACAGCCGATCATCATCAAGCGGGTGAAAAAGGCCGGCCATGTTGCCCATGGCGGCGCTTGGAAGATCGCCTACGCCGACTTTGTGACCGCCATGATGGCGTTTTTTCTGCTGATGTGGCTGCTGGGCAGCACATCAGAAGGGGACAAGAAAGGCCTGTCAGACTACTTTTCCTCCCCCTTGAAAGTCGCCATGGAAGGCGGCCCGGGTGCCGGCGCCAGCCAGAGTGTGATCAACGGTGGCGGAAACGACCTGACACAAACCGCCGGTCAGTCCAAACGAGGCGACGGTGCCAGCCCTGCAGCACGCAAACTCTCAGGGGAACAGGACCGGGTATCGCGCGCCCGAAAAGATGCACAACAAATGGCCCAGTTGAGCGCCAAGATCAGCGCCCTGATATCCAGCAATCCCAAACTGACGGAGTTCAGTGAACAGATCAAGCTGACCATCACACCCGATGGTCTGCAGATCCAGATCGTGGACGATCAGAAACGCCCCATGTTTGACAGCGGCAGCGCCAGCGTCAAACCTTATATGCGCGACATCCTGCAACAAATTGGGCTGGCGCTGGTGGACGTGGACAACAAACTCAGCATCGACGGGCACACGGACCAGACACCGTATGCCAGCGGTGTACGTGGCTACAGCAACTGGGAACTCTCTGCGGACCGAGCCAATGCATCCAGACGTGAACTGATGTCTGCCGGTGTGCCCGACGACAAGGTGGCACGCGTCATGGGCTTGGCTTCGAGCGTCTTGCTGGACGAACAAGATCCGCGCAGTCCATCCAATCGTAGAATCAGCATTACCATCTTGACTCGAGAAGCAGAAGAACGCCTGCTGGGAGCCAGGCGGGTGGATAACGCAGCGACAACTGAAAATGCAACAAAACCGGATCAAACAGGTGTTGCCCCCACTGTCAATCCCTAAGCTTACGTGACATCATGATCGGAAATCACTTTATGACAATTCCAGTTTGCGCCATTGAAAGGTCCCCCTATGGCCAATGATCTCAAGTTCTTGGTGGTTGACGACTTCTCCACCATGCGGCGCATTGTGCGCAATCTGCTCAAGGAAATTGGCTACTCAGAGGCGGATGAAGCCGAAGATGGTGTGGTCGCGCTCAACAAATTGCGAAACTCAAGCTTTGATTTTGTGGTGAGCGACATCAACATGCCCAATATGAACGGGTTTCAGTTGCTCAACGAAATCAAAAAAGACGACAAGCTCAAGCACTTGCCAGTCTTGATGGTGACCGCCGAGGCCCGCAAGGAAGATATTGTGATGGCCGCGCAGCAAGGCGCTGCGGGCTACATCGTCAAGCCGTTCACCAAAGCCACGCTGGAAGACAAAGTCAATCTGATCCTGTCGAAGCTGGGGATGAAATGATCGGCGGCACTGCTTCCAGCTCTGCGGCCAACACGCCCGAATTGTCCCAAGACATTCACCATCGCATCGGTGTTCTCACGCGCCAGTTGCATGACTCGCTGAATGGTTTGGGGCTGACAGACAAGGTCAAAGACTGGGCAGAAGAGATTCCTGACGTCAAAAGCCGTCTGTCCTACATTGCCCGACTGACCGGTGAAGCTGCAGAAAAAGTGCTCAACAGTGTGGATCAAGCCAAGACACACCACGACTACATTGCGGCAGAGACGCGCCGCATTGGCGCACTGATTGTCAAGGACCCGGTCGCAGCCGTGGCCAAAGGCCATGTGATGAACTTCATCACCGATGTGGAAGAAGCCACCAAACACATTGACAAGAACCTGACCGACATCATGATGGCGCAAGACTTTCATGACCTAACCGGACAGGTGATCTCCAAGGTCGTCAATCTGGCGGCCAACATTGAACAGCAGCTGGTTCAGCTGCTGATCGTGACGGCTCCGACGCCGCCAGTGAACAAACCGACTGAAACAGCCGCAAGCACTTTTGTGGTGCATGAACACCCCGTTCTGCAGGGTCCCGTGGTCAACCCCGAAGGTAATCCCGACGTGGTCAAGGGCCAGTCCGAAGTGGACGATTTGCTCGCCAGCCTGGGCTTCTAACACGGGCAGAAACAAGCAGGGAAACGCCCTGCTTATCGCGCTTTAGTTCCAGAAGCGCAAAAAGACAATGGGAAGAACACGAGGTGTCTTCCCAACATGGAATCCAGCAGTCAAGATCGCAACTTACCCGCATCCGAACGCAAGCTTCAAAAAGCGCGTGACGACGGCCAAGTAGCACGTTCACGCGATTTGGCGCACCTGGCGGTATTGGGTGGCGGCGCAGTGACACTGATGGCCTTGGCACCAACCATGTTTGGGCAGCTCAAGACCCACATGGGGCTGCAACTGCTGTTTGATGCACAAACCCTCAAAGACCCGATGATCATGGTGAACCGGCTGGGCGCCATGACAGCTGTGGGGCTGGTGGCCAGTGCCGTGTTTGCCGCCATCGTCAGTGCCATCGCGATCCTCGGCACCGTTGCGACGGGTGGCTGGGTGACCAGCCTGAAACCCATCACACCAGACTTCAGTCGACTCAACCCACTCTCGGGTTTTGGCCGTTTGTTCACCAAAGACAAGGCCACCGAAGTGGGCAAGATGACATTCATCGCCTTGATGTTGCTTCTAGTGGGCTTCAACTACCTCAAGGGTGGCCTCGACACCCTGGGCGCACTCGTGCTACAGCCCTCAGCCAAATCCTTGAGTTACCTAGCCGACTGGATCACCACGGGCATGGGCCTGATGCTGTTGGTGGTGCTGGTGGTTGCGATGGTGGATGTGCCACTGCAGTCTTTCCTGCACAAATCGCGCATGAAGATGTCTCACCAGGAAATGAAACAGGAAAGCAAAGAGTCTGACGGCAACCCCCAAATGAAGGGCCGCATGCGCCAGCGCCAGCGCGACATCGCCAATGGCAACAGCATCTCCAAAGTGCCCAAAGCCGATTTTGTGCTGATGAACCCAACCCACTACGCTGTGGCGATCCAATACGACGACAAAACCATGCCGGCCCCGAGAGTCATTTCCAAAGGTGCGGACCTGCTGGCCTTCAAGATCCGTGACCTGGCCAAGGAAAACGCGATCCCCGTGCTGCAATCCCCCATGCTGGCGCGCGCTTTGTATGCCAATGCAGAGATCGACCAGGACATCCCTACCAGCCTGTACACCGCTGTCGCCCAGGTGCTGGCCTACATCTACCGGCTCAAAGCCGCCATGCGCGGCGACGGCCCCCTACCAGGCGAGGTGCCCGTGCCCTTTGTGCCACCGGAACTGGACCCTCTGTCCAAAGTGATTGCGGCTGAAACACCATGAATACAAGCCTCAACACCGTCAAGACCTGGTTTGGCAACAACTCCGCGCTGATGCAGGGAGCGGCAGCCCCCATGCTGGTGGTGGCCATTTTGTCGATGATGGTGCTGCCACTGCCGCCCTGGATTCTGGACACCTTCTTCACCTTCAACATCGCTGTGGCGCTGATGGTGATGATGGTCGCAGCCTACATGCTCAAGCCACTGGACTTTGCCGCCTTTCCGGCGGTGTTGCTGCTCACCACCTTGATGCGGCTGTCCCTCAACGTGGCGTCTACCCGCGTGGTGCTGCTGGAAGGCCATACCGGACCGGGAGCAGCCGGTGCGGTGATTGAGGCCTTTGGCCACTTTTTGATTGGCGGCAATTTTGCTGTCGGTCTGATTGTGTTCTCCATCCTCGTTGTTATCAACTTCATAGTGGTTACCAAAGGTGCAGAGCGGATCGCAGAGGTTTCTGCTCGCTTCGCACTGGATGCCATGCCTGGCAAACAGATGGCGGTGGATGCTGACCTGAACGCTGGCCTGATCGATGAGAAGGAGGCCAAACGCCGCCGCGCCGAAGTGTCTGAAGAAGCGGACTTCTTCGGCTCGATGGACGGTGCCTCGAAATTTGTGCGTGGTGATGCGGTGGCGGGCATCCTGATCTTGCTGATCAACATTTTTGGCGGCTTCACGGTTGGTGTGCTGCAACATGGCCTGAGCGCCTCGCAAGCCGCCGACGCCTACATTCTGCTGGCGGTGGGTGATGCGCTGGTGGCCCAGATTCCAGGCTTGCTGATCTCGGTAGCCGCTGCCATGGTGGTGTCACGTGTCGGCAAGGAGCGCGATCTGAGCGGGCAGATTGTCAACCAGATGTTCATCTCGCCACGGGTGCTGGGCATCACCGCCACCATCATGGGCATTCTGGGGATCATCCCGGGCATGCCACATGTGGTGTTTATCGGCATCGCCTTGTTGCTGGGTTATGGCGCCTGGGCGCTGGCGCACAAGCCCGCACCCGTTGAAGAGGTCGCTGCGGCACCCGTCGCAGCAGCGGATGGCGAAGCCAGCTGGGACGATTTGCAGCCGGTCGACCAACTGGGGCTAGAGCTCGGTTACCGGCTGATCACCTTGGTGGACAAAAACCGCCAAGGTGATTTGTTAACCCGTATCAAAGGTGTACGCCGCAAATTCGCCCAGGAGGTTGGCTTTTTGCCGCCACCGGTCCATGTGCGTGACAACCTGGAACTCAAACCCAGTGGTTACCGCATCACCCTGCGTGGCGTGATTGTGGGTGAAGGTGAAGCCTTTCCTGGCATGTTTCTGGCCATCAACCCGGGTGGCATCAGCACCCCGTTGATCGGCACCCCCACCACCGACCCCGCATTTGGCCTGCCCGCACACTGGATCGATGCCCAGCAAAAAGAAGCGGCACAAATGGCTGGATTTACCGTGGTTGATTCCGAGACTGTGATGGCCACGCATTTGTCACACTTGATGCAAGTTCAAGCGGCGAAATTGCTCAGCCGAACAGAAACCCAACAACTGGTAGAACACGTGGCCAAGCAGGCACCCAAACTGATTGAAGAAGTCATCCCCAAAATGGTTCCGATTGCCGTCTTCCAGAAAGTGTTGCAGCTGTTGCTGGAAGAGTCCGTGCACATTCGGGACATTCGCACCATCATCGAGTCTTTGGCCGAGCATGCTGGCGCGACCAACGACCCGGCAGAGCTTGCCAAACGGGTGCGCGTGGCCCTGTCGCCCGCCATCGTGCAGCAGATTTACGGCCCAACCCATGAGCTCAACGTGATTGCCATCGACCCATCGCTGGAGCGCCTGCTGGTTCAAGCCTTGGGCAACACCACGGGTCAAGGCCAGGCACTGGACCCGGGTGTCGCTGACATCCTGACCAAAAAAGCCGCTGAAATGGCCCTCAAACAAGAAGAGATTGGTATTCCTGCCTGCCTGCTGGTGCCGGACCAGATCCGCAGCGCCATCGCCCGACTGGTGCGTCGTGTCGCACCGCGCTTGCAGGTGTTGGGTCACAGCGAAATACCTGAATCACACACCATCCGAATTGGCCCCATCCTTAAAGGCGCAGCATCATGAACATCCAACGCTTTACTGCCCCCACCGCCCGGGAAGCCCTCGCCAAAGCACGCATGGCTTTTGGGGACGGCACTTTGATTCTGTCCAACCGCCCCACCGCCTCGGGCGTTGAAGTGGTGGCCACGGGAGAGGACACGCTGGAAGCACTGGACCGCAACGAGGAAGCCCGGCAAAAACAGCGCCAGGCCCCAGCCAAAACCGCGCCAGCCGTCAACCCGGACAGCCAGGTGATCGAGGACACCGCCCAGTTGGCTATGAGCACCCTGTCGTTTCAAGACTATGTGCGTGAGCGCATGCTGCGCCGCCGTCACGAAGCTATGGCCGTTCAAACCACACCAGCGCAACAAGAGCTGTCAGAACCACCCGCGCGTGCGGCGATCCGCCCCACACCCACGCCAGTTGCACGCAACGTGTCGGTGACACCCGACATAGCCCCGATACAAGTGAAAAAGGCAGCCCCACGTGCACCCCTGGCAGCGCCTACGGCCGCCCCGTCGCAAGACATTGTGGACGAATTACACGCCATGAAAACGCTGATTGAGGACCGCTTCAACACCCTGACCTGGCTTGGCCAGGCACGGCAGAACCCGATCCACTCCAACCTGATGCTCAAGCTGATCCGCTCCGGCTATTCACCCGCGCTGGCAAGAACCATCATGGAACGTATGCCGGAAGACCTGAATGCCGCCGACGCCACACGTTGGGTCATGGACGTGCTGACCCGCAATCTGCGCACCGATGCAGCCTCCAGTGCCATCCATGAACAAGGGGGCACCTACGCACTGGTGGGCGCCACCGGCGTCGGAAAAACCACCACTGCTGCAAAATTGGCCGGGTTGTGCGCTCGCACGTACGGCCCGGCCAGCGTTGGTCTGATCACACTCGACACCTATCGGGTCGGTGCCCATGAACAGTTGCGCGCCTATGGCCGTATGCTGGGGGTGGTGGCCCATCTGGCACACGACCGTGCAGCCTTGCAAGACCTGCTGGGACTGCTGTCCAACAAAAAGATGGTGTTGATCGACACCACCGGCATTGCCCCCAATGATCCGCGCAAACGCGACATGATGGACACGCTGGACCTGCCAGAAATCCATCGCCTGCTGGTCCTCAATGCAGGTGGCCACGGGGACACCCTGGATGACATGGTCAATTCCTTCAAAACAACCGGTCTGCAACAAACGATCCTGTCCAAAACAGATGAGGCGGCCAAGATTGGGCCGGCACTGGACGCCACGATCCGCCACCAGCTGGTGCTCAGAGGCGTCACCACCGGCCAAAAGGTTCCCGAAGACTGGGAACGCGCAGATGCCAGCAACCTTGTTGCAATGTCGATGCGCTCACCGGCCAAATCGGCGTTTGACCCCAAGATGACAGATCTGGGCTTCTTCTTTGCCGAGTCCACCCGGATGCAACCGGGACAACTTCATGCTTGAACCTTGCATCAATCAGGCCGCTGGCTTGCAAAGCCTGGCTTTGCAACAGGTGCCCCGACTGATTGCGGTCACCAGCCATGGCCAGCAGCAAGGTGAGTTGCCTTTGCTTTGGGGTCTGTGTACCAGTTGGGTCAGCCAGGGTTTGTCAGTGATGGTGCTTGACGGCCACACCCCAGAGTCACCGGACAACCCTGGGCTGGCGCAATGGCTCAACAACCCGCTGGATCGCCAGATGGATGAGGGCAACCCGGTCTCGTGGTCCGTCATTCCTGCAGCATTGGGCTTGGCCCGTTTGTCGGTGCATGGTTTGCTGACCAGCCCGGTGGGGGAGTTATTCAAAGCCTACGCAGTGGTTCTGGTGTATGCCGACGCTGAATCGTTGACTCTGTTGCTGCGCGGCAGCGCCCTGGCGCCGCTGGTGGTCGTTCCACCGGCCCAGGCTGCCACGATCACCGCCTACCAGGCCCTGAAACAGCTGTTGGTGAATGGCCAACTGCGACCAACTGTTGCTAATATCGTGGCCGACGCCAACACCACCATGCCCAAGCCACTGTCCTCACCCGTCCAAACCGTGATGAACTGTGCCTCGAACCACCTGGGCTACCGCATCAAACCGGTGACCATCACCGCCAGCGCCCGCGCAGACCGCTCGCAGGACGATGTCACCCGGCTGGCCATGCAACTGCTTGAAAGTGCCATCCCGCTGAACCACGCGCCGCTGGGGAGGGTGCATTGATGTACACCGCCAAGGGACAACTGGACCGCAATGCACTGATTCGCCAGTACCAGCCCCTGGTACGCAAGCTGGCGCACCACATGATGGCCAAGCTGCCTGCCAACGTGCAGGTGGACGATCTGATCCAGGTCGGTTTGATTGGTCTGTCCGAAGCGCTGACACGGTTCGAGGCCACCCAGGGCGTGCAGTTTGAAACCTTTGCCACCCAACGCATCCGCGGCGCCATGCTGGACGAATTGCGCGAGAACGACTGGGTCTCTCGTGGCACACGCAAGAGCCAGAAAGACATCGAGGAGTCATTGCGCCGCCTGGAACACCGGCTGGGCCGTAGCCCGCTAGAGAGTGAAATCGCAGCCGATCTGGGCATGAGCCTGAGTGACTACCAGAGCCTGCTGGGCAAGGTCAAAGGTACCCAGCTGGTCTATCTGGAAGACATGAACCACGGTTCAGATGATGAAGACAGTTTTCTGGATCGGCATATGGGTGACACCGAGGCCGACCCCCTGAACATGCTGCGCAACCAACGCCTGCGCGAAGCCCTCGTGGCCGCCATCAAGAACCTGCCCGAACGTGAACAGTACATCATGAGCATGTACTACGAGCAAGACATGAACCTGAAAGAAATTGCAGCTGTGCTGGACGTGACCGAATCACGCATCTGCCAGTTACACAGCCAGTCGATTGCCCGCCTGCGGGCCAAAATGCGCACCCACTGAGCTGCAGCGGTATTGGCATACCTGCCAATCAGGCTCGCAGCCGGCCCGTCCGGACACCCTTGCCAAACACTTTGATGCACCCAGGGGTGCATCAAGGCAGCAACAACAGAACGAATTAGGCGCTGATCACCTGGAACTCACCACTTTGACGTCCGGCACTGCCATAGGGCTGGCGGCTGAACCGGCCCGCTGCGGGCGCATAGGTGGGATTGCGGGTGGCTGGAATCAGAGTGCCCAGCGAGATCTCGGCGAGAAAGCTGCGGCGCATCAAAGCCTCCCGACAGGCATCAAACGACGCCATCGTTTGGCGCACACGCAGCTTCAGCGGCGACGGCAGCTCCTGATTCAGCGCAGAAATTTGCGGCAAACGCGACAACTCAATAACAGCGGCTTGCAAATTGGCACTGGCATGGACCAGATCGCCGGAATCCGGGTCGAGCAAACAACGAGAGACTTGGTCGAGGTGGGCGTCAATGGTGTCCAGATGAGACTGGATCAAGCGGTTTGGCATGGTGCACCCCCTGAGCTAAAAGCCAGGGCAGTGTCACTGCCCCGAATCAAACGCTGCTGCGTTTCAACATGTCCTGCGCGTTGGACAACAACTTGTCGGCAATCACGCCGGGGTTGACCACATAGGTGCCATCCGAAATGGCTTGTTTGATGGTGCTGACCTTGGCCATGTCGACATCTGCCACGTCGCCGGACCCGTCCATTTCCAAAGACCGGGCCAGACTGGACACGGTCACCGCCACACCTGCTGTTGGCGCGCTTTTGGGAGCACTGGCGCCAGGTTTCACCTGCGTACCCGCCACCTGACCATTCTTGGCAGGTAAAGAAGCAGCGGTGCTGCTGATGGCAACGTGGTTGTCGGTGGGCTTGATGGTGGTCATGGTGGTCTCCAAAACTACTGTAAGAGTAGCCTCGTAGGAACACTTTCGGCAAAAACAGCCGCAACTTTAAACCTATTTGCAAAATCGCCCCAAAACTCACAACACAACCCTCACAGTGCGCTCGTCAGACACCGTCCCGGTGATGACCTGGCCATTCTCCATACGGACCATCGCATTCTGGCCAAGCACCCCGGCAGACAAGGCTTGCGCCCGGGCGGCAATCTTAAAACCGGGACCCACGGCCACCACCCGCACCTGGGCGCCGGTTTGAAAGACCTGCGGGGCCTTGACCATGTCCTGGCGCAGGGCCTGGCCGGTGGACAGCAGTCGGGTGGCGGCCTTGCCCACCCAGGCACTCTGGTTGGCCACAATGGCAGCGTTGCCCTCGGCCCAATCTACCTCCATCGCCATGGCATCAGAGGCCTGCAATGTGGTGCCGGGCGCCACCTGGCCTTTGATCACCCAGGCCGGGCCCATGGCCTTGACCGTGATCGGCAAAAAAACATTCCACTTGACAGCCCCCTGAACACAGCGCAAACCCAGACGCGTCTTGCCCCACAGCCGGACATTGGGCGGCAAATAGGGTTCAACATGGGCGCAGGGCGCCAAGGTCAGTCGGCGGTCCAGCTGGCCCACCACCACCTCCATGCGCAGCGGCAACTCGCTGCGTTGTTGAGACAGCATGTCATTGACCCAACGTTGCGCCGATACATACAGATCATCACCCTGGGCCGCGGGCGTGGCCGTCTGGGCATGGCTGGCATGCCATGAAAAAGCCGCCGCCCACAGGGTGGCGAGCATCAGGCGGCGAGACCATCGCAAGAAGTGATTCAACATGACGTACCCCTAGACAATGACAGTCATTGTCATCGTGACACCCTTGAATAGACGGCACAAGTAAACGGGGTTTGCCCCTTTATTCGGGGTTTAGAAAAGCGACAGCGTTTTCATAATCTGCCAGACCGTGATCCGCCCGCCTCACAAGCAGCGGCCCCAAATCACAGAAAGCAGAGGTGTTTGATGTTCGCGAAATTAACCAGTGGTTTGGACTTTCATGCCAAAGCCTTGGTGCTGCGTGCCGAACGCCAACGCATTCTGGCCAGCAACATGGCCAATGCAGACACCCCCGGCTATGCCTCGCGTGATTTCAATTTCAAAGAAGCCCTGAGCCAACAGACCCAAACAAGTGATAGCGAACTCTCCAAGGCTGGCAAGGGCTTGAGTCTCAAAAGTAGCACAGGCATCACCGACAGCAGGCACCTGCAGCTGCCCGCCGTGGTCAACAGTGAACTGAGCGGCAACAACGCCATGGGCTACGGCGTACAAACCCAGCCCAGCGTGGACGGCAACAGCGTCGACATGGACCGCGAACGGGCCAACTTTGTGGACAACTCGGTGCGTTACGAGTCCACCCTGCGCTTTATCAACGGCCAGTCCAAAACCATTTTGGCCGCCATTCAGGGTCAATAGACCTGACACCTGCGGAGCAACACCATGTCGATGTTTTCAATTTTCAACGTCTCCGGCAGCGCCGTCAGCGCCCAGTCGCAGCGCCTCAATGTGGTGGCCAGCAACCTGGCCAACGTGGATGCTGTCGCCGGGCCGGACGGCCAGGGCTACAAGGCCCGCCAGGTGGTGTTTCAGACCACCCCCATGGGTGGTGACGCCACGGCCGGGGTCAAGGTCAGCTCGATCACGGAGAGCAACGAGCCGTTCAAACGTGTGCACAACCCGAATCACCCCTCGGCCGATGCCGATGGTTATGTGAACTACTCCAACGTCAACCCGGTGGAGGAGATGGTGAACATGATCTCCGCCTCGCGTTCTTACCAGAACAACGTTGAAGTGATGAACACCGCCAAAACCCTGCTGCTCAAAACGCTGCAGATGGGTCAATAATTTTTCAAGGACACCCTCATGTTGACCGGAACCTCCTCTGCCACCAGCACCAGCTCATCGACCGTTGGCGCCAGCACCACCAACAAATCCAGCTCGGAGGTGGCGCAAGACCGTTTCCTCAAGCTGCTGGTGGCACAGCTCAACAACCAGGATCCGATGAACCCGATGGACAACGCCCAGATGACCAGTCAGATGGCGCAAATCAACACGGTGACCGGTATCCAGCAAGTGAACGACACGCTCAAGAACATGGGGGACCAGTTCACCGCCATGCAGATGCTGCAGGGCTCCAATATGGTTGGTCGCGACGTGCTGCTGGCGAGCAACACCCTGTCCATCAGCGAAGGCAAAGCCGCCGGTGTGGTGAGCCTGGCGGCACGTGCCGAGAGCGTCAAGGTCGACATCCTGTCGCCTGCCGGCACCGTGGTCGACACCATCAACCTGGGCGCGCTGGGGGCCGGTCAGCACAACTTCTCCTGGGATGCCTCCAAATACAGCGCCAGCGGTAACCCCACCTTCAAGGTCACCGCCACCCTGGGTGGCAAAGCCATCGACAACACCGCCATGGTCCGAGCCAAGGTGCAATCCGTCAGCAGCGAAGACGGCGTCATGAATGTGCAACTGGCGGGCCGCAGCGCGGTCCCCTACAGCAGCATCAAAGCCATTTTGTGATCACCCACTGATTTAACAAGGAACCCACCATGTCATTCCAAACCGGACTCTCAGGGCTCAACGCCTCCAGCCGCAGCCTGGACGTGATCGGCAACAACATCGCCAACGCCAACACCACCGGCATGAAGTCCTCGCGCACCGAGTTCGGTGACTTGGTGGCCTCATCACTGGGCGCCGCTGGCGGCAGCGCCGGAGCGGGTATTGGTGTCGCTGTGGCGGCCATTGCGCAGCAGTTCACGCAAGGCAACATCAACACCACCGGGAACAGTCTGGATGTGGCGATCAACGGCGGTGGTTTCTTCCAGCTAACCCAACCAGACGACTCGATCGCCTACACCCGCGACGGCTCCTTCAAGCTCGACAAAGATGGCTACATCATCACCAACACAGGCGCCAACCTGATGGGTTACCCAACAGACACCGCGGGCAACACCACCAGCACAAAGGCCGAAAAACTGCAGTTACCGACCACCGCACCCATCGCTGGCAAACAGACCACCAAAATCACCGCAGAATTCAATTTGGATGCCAGAGCGGTAGAGGCCGCATCGGTCACCCCCCCCACCCCGAGAGGTACCTACGGCACAGCACTGCCGGTGTATGACTCCCAGGGGACACCGGTTCCGCTCAATCTCTATTTCTCGAAGGCAGCCACCACCACCACCGACAACTGGGACGTGTATGACGTCGCCACCGGTGGCACGCCCTTGTTTCAATTGCAGTTTGATGGCAATGGCAAACTGGTGTCGCCCCTGACCCCCCCGACCCTGACGATTGCGACACCGTCACCGACCACGCCAAGCATCACAGCCACACTGGACATCAGCAAGGTATCCCAAGGTGGCTCGGCCTTTTCCGTCTCCAACTTGACGCAGGACGGCTACGCCCCAGGCGAGCTCACTGGCATCAGTATTGGTGAAACCGGCGTCATCACCACACGCTACTCCAACGGCCAAACCCAGTTCAAGGGGCAAATTGCCCTGACCGACTTCCGCAATGTGCAGGGCCTGCAGCCACTGGGCAACAACGCCTGGGCGTCGACCTATGCCTCTGGTGCAGCGGTGGAAGGCAAGCCGGGTGCGGGGCGCTTTGGCGGTTTGCGTGCTGGCGCGCTGGAAGAATCCAACGTCGACCTGACTTCCGAGCTGGTCAACATGATGACCGCACAGCGCACCTACCAAGCCAACGCCCAAACCATCAAGACACAGGATCAGATCATGTCGACGCTGGTCAACCTGCGTTGAAGCACCTGAAACTTTTGCGATTTTGACCAGGAGACACCATGGACCGTCTGATTTACACCGCCATGACCGGGGCCAGCGCCGCCGCCAATCGACAGGCTGTGTTGTCCAACAACCTGGCCAATGTCTCCACCAATGGTTTTCGGGCCGAGTTGTCCACCTACCGTGCCGTACCGGTGCGTGGTGAGGGCTCCACCACCCGGGTCATGGCGCTGGAAGCCACACCGGGCTTCTCGGACCTGCCCGGCGCTCCCCAGCGCACCGGTCGCGGCATGGACGCCATGACCACCGGCAACTCCTGGTTTGGGGTGCAAGGACTCGATGGCACTGAGGCTTACACCCGCAACGGCTCCCTGGAAGTGGACTCCGAGGGAACTCTCAAAACCAACACCGGCTTGACCATCCTGAGTGATGGCGGGGCACCCATCGTGGCCCCCATCGGCGCCGAAGTGACTCTCGGCAGCGACGGCACCGTGACCGCCAAGGTGGGCAAGCAGGCGCCCACCGGCATTGGCCGCCTCAAACTCGCCACCCCCACCGCCGAAGATCCGCTCAAGCGGGGTGAGGACGGCCTGTTTCGCACCACCTCGGGTGAGCCGATGCCCAATGACGCCAACGCTCGCCTGCAACTCGGGGTGATCGAGGGCTCCAACGTCAACGCGATTGAGACCATGGTTGGCATGATCCAGACCGCCCGCCAATTCGAGGCCCAAACCCGGCTGATGCAGACCGCCGAGCAGGACGACCGCGCTGCGGCTCAGTTGCTCGGCATGCAAGGCTGATTTTTTTCAGGACACACCATCATGATCAACTCTCTGTGGATTTCCAAAACCGGCATGGAAGCCCAGCAAATGCAGCTGGACGTGATTTCCAACAACTTGGCCAACGTGTCCACCAACGGCTTCAAACGCGCCACCGCTGTGTTTGAGGACCTGATGTACCAGAACCTGCGCCAGGTGGGGGCCAACAGCACCGAGCAGTCCACTCTGCCTACCGGCCTGCAGATCGGTCTGGGCGTGCGCACCGTGGCCACCAGTCGCTCCTTCACCCAGGGCAACTTGCAGCAGAGCAACAACAAGCTCGATGTAGCCATCCAGGGCGACGGCTTTTTTCAGGTGACGATGCCCGACGGCACCACCAGCTACACCCGTGATGGGGCTTTCCAGATCAACTCGGCTGGCGCCCTGGTCACCGCCACCGGCCTGGCGATTGCCAACGGGGTCACCGTGCCGGCCAACGCCACAGCAGTCACCATCGCCGGTGACGGCACCGTGTCTGCCACCATCCCGGGTACGACCGCGCCACAAGGTATTGGCACGATTGCACTGGCACGTTTCATCAACCCGGCCGGTCTGACACCACTAGGAGGCAACTTGTATGCCGAGAGCCTGGCCTCGGGTCAGCCGCAAGCGGGCACCGCTGGTGCGGATGGCATGGGCGCCCTGATGCAGGGTTTTCTGGAAACCTCCAACGTCAATGTGGTGCAGGAGCTGGTGACCATGATCCAGACCCAGCGCGCCTATGAAATGAACTCCAAGGCCATTCAGACCTCGGACCAGATGCTGCAAAAGCTGGGTCAAATTTAAGCGCGGAGGTTCACCATGCGCACACGTGCTAACTATTTTTATAGCAATAAGCCCTTTCATCTATTGGGCTTAACCTGCTTTTTATCCATATTCATGAGCGGGTGCTCCTCCTTGCCCCAGACGGTGGCGGTAGAGTTTCCTGACACCACGCCCAGCCGCCCGATCGCCTCCACCGAGCCGGTGGCCGGGCCAGCCAGTGGCAGCCTGTTCCAGAAGGCCAGCTACCGCCCGGCCTTTGAGGACGCACGCGCCCGCGTGGTGGGGGACCAGATCACGGTACGTATTGTGGAGAAGGTCACGGCCAAACAGGTGTCGTCATCCACTGCCAACCGCACCACTTCGGGTTCGGCCAGCGTGAGTGCGTTCCCGCTGATTTCTCCCGCCGACCTGGCCAACCTGAGCGCCGGTGTTGGCACCAAATCGGCCAACGACTTCTCGGGCAAAGGCGGCACCGAAAGTGCCAACACTTTTGAAGGCACCATCTCGGCCACCGTGATCGAGGTGCTGCCCAACGGCCACCTCCGGGTGGCGGGAGACAAGCAGATTGGTGTCAACCAGAATGTGGACGTGATGCGTTTCTCTGGCACGGTGGACCCACGTCTGATCCAGCCCGGCAATCTGGTCAATTCCACCCAGGTGGCCAACGCCCGCATGGAATCCAAAGGCCGCGGTGCACAGGCCGAAGCACAAACAGTTGGCTGGTTAACCCGGTTCTTTTTCAGCTTTTTGCCGTTCTAAAGTTGCGCAGAATCGTGCCGAGGGGTAATCCAAATGCACGCTACAGCCAACACACCACAGCCAACTTTTGCCACACGCTCACGCGGGGTGTGGCTTTTTGCCGGGTTGGCCTTGTTATTGGCCGCCAGCCTGCCGAACACGGCAGACGCCGCCCGCATTAAGGAAGTGGCCGCCGTTGAGGGCGTGCGCAGCAACCAGTTGACCGGCTTTGGGCTGGTGGTGGGCTTGGACGGTACCGGTGACCAAACCACCCAGATGCCCTACACCACCCAAGGCCTCACCAATTACCTGCAGCAACTCGGCATCACGCTGCCAGCGGCCAATGTCTCGCAGTTGCAGATGAAAAATGTCGCTGCGGTGCTGGTCACCGCTGAACTGCCCGCCTTTGCCCGGCCTGGACAAATGATTGATGTGAGTGTGTCGTCCATGGGCAACTCCAAATCCCTCAAAGGTGGCATGTTGATCTCGACCCCGCTCAAAGGGGCCGATGGCGAAATTTATGCCTTGGCCCAGGGCAGCCTGGTGGTGGCCGGTGCGGGCGCCGCAGCAGGTGGCAGCAAGGTGCAGGTGAACCACCTGAGTGCCGGGCGCATTCCCAATGGTGGACAGGTGGAACGGGTGGTACCAACACCGCTGCAGGAAAGCAACGGCATCACCCTGGGCTTGCAGGCGTCCGACTTTCAGACCGCACGCGGTGTGGCACTGGCCATCAACCGGCGTTTTGGCGCGGGTTCGGCCCAAGCCCTGGACGGCCGCACCATCCGGGTCAATGCCCCCACCGAGCCCGATGCACGTGTCACCTTCATGGCCGAACTTGAGGAGTTGCCACTGGAGAACTCGGTGCCCTCGGCCAAGGTGGTGATCAATTCACGCACCGGCTCGATTGTGATGAACCAGGCGGTGAGCCTGGGCGCCTGCGCCATCGCCCACGGCAATTTGTCGATCAGCATCTCCAACACCCCCACGGTGAGCCAGCCCAATGCGCTGTCACAAGGGCAGACCGCCGTCACCAACAAGGCCGACATCCAGATTCGCCAGGAACCGGGCATGCTGATCGAGTTGCCTGCTGCACCACAGCTGTCTGACGTGGTGCGTGCCCTCAACTCCCTGGGTGCCACGCCGCAAGACCTGTTGGCCATTCTGCAGGCGATCAAGGCCGCAGGTGCGCTCAACGCCGAGCTGGAGGTGATCTGATGAGCATCGGTCAAAGCACTTCGTTGTCCAACGCGCTGGCGGCGGACGCCAACTCGCTGGGCAAACTCAAACTGCAGGCGGGTCAGGACAGCCCGGCAGCGATCAAGGAAACCGCCAAACAGTTCGAGTCGCTGTTCATGCGAGAACTGATCAAGAGCATGCGTGGGGCCACCATGAAGTCCGGCATGCTGGACAACCCAGGCAGTGATCTGGGCACCGACTTGCTCGACCAGCAGTTTGCGGTACAGATGTCGGGCCAGCCTGGTGGCCTGTCCGACATGATTGCCGCACAACTGTCGCGCCAGATGGGTGTGGCCATGCCCGACGGTCCACTCAACGCCGGCAAACTGACCGCCCCGCCCATGAGCACGCTGCAAAAATCGGCGTCTCTGGCGGCATACAGCGCCAACGCGGTCAAACCCACCAGCAGCCAAAGCGGTTTTGTGGCGCGCCACACCGAGTCGGCGATCCGCATCGAGAAAGAAACGGGCATCCCAGCCAGCTATATGGTGGGACAAGCTGGCCACGAAACCGGCTGGGGTAAACACGAGATCAAGCTGCGCAACGGCCAGTCCGCCAACAACCTGTTTGGCATCAAGGCTGGTCCAGGCTGGAAGGGCAAGGTGGCCGAGGTCACCACCACCGAGTATGTCAACGGCGTGCCCGAAAAACGTGTGGCCAAGTTCCGCGCCTATGCCTCCACTGATGAGGCGTTTAGGGATTACGCCCGGCTGATCACCCAGTCACCGCGTTACGCCAAGGTCAGCCAGCAGACCGGTTCTGCCTATGCCTTTGCCAGCAGCCTGCAAAAAGCCGGCTACGCGACCGACCCCAACTATGCGGTCAAGGTCAGTCGCGCCATTGAAACCACCCAGCGTCTGCAAGCCCGCACCCAGGTTGTGGCCCAAACATCATGAGTGGCATTCTCAACGTCGCCACCCGCGCGCTGATGGCCAACCAGACCATCCTGCAAACCACGGGCAACAACATTGCCAACGTCAACACCCCGGGTTATTCGCGTCAGAACGCGGTGTTGCAAACCGTGGAAGGCCAATTCACTGGGGGTGGGTACATCGGCAAAGGGGTGGATGTGGTCACCATCCAGCGCAACTACAGCGCGTTCCTGACCCGCCAATCGGCCTTGGCCGGCGCCACCGCTTCAGGAGACAGCGCCCGCGCGGACAAGCTCAAACAGCTCGAAGCCCTGTTTCCCGGCGGCACCAATGGCCTGGGGGCATCGGTCAACGACATGCTCAACGCCTTTGCCGATGTGGCCAGTGCCCCCACCGACTTGACCGCACGCACCGTGGCGCTGACCCGTGTGGATGAGGCCGCATCACGCATGCGCAGTGCATCCACCACACTGGACGACTTGCAGCTGGCGGTCAAACAGGAGCTGGAGCAAAAAGTCAACGCCGTCAATAGCCTGGCCAACAGCATCGCCGCGGTCAATGACCAGATTGCCCGCGCCCAGGGCACCGGGCAGCAACCCAACGACTTGCTGGATCGCCGCGACCAACTGGTGCGGGAACTCAACAAGTACATCCAGACCTCATCGATTCCCGCCAGTGACGGCACCATGGGCATTTTTATCGGGGGCAGCCAGGCTCTGGTGCTAGGTACCAGCGTAGCGCCATTGAGCATCGTCAAAGACGATTTCGGCGACCCTTTGAAAAGCAAGCTGGCCATCACCCACACCGGAACAACCACCACGCTGGACGAAAACACGCTCGGCGGCGGCGAAGTGACCGGTTTGCTGAAGTTCCAGAACACCGATCTGGCAGAAGGCCGCAACCTTCTGGGTCGGCTGACCCTGGCCATCAGCACCAGCATGAATACGCAGCACGCACTGGGACTGGATCTGGATGGCAATCCCGGGGGAAAGCTCTTTACCGCAACAAACATCAATACCCCGAGCAACATCCTCAAGCCAAGCACCCAGGCAGCCAGCACAATCCTGACGCTGGGCATTGCCGATGTCACCAAGTTTGAAGCGTCAGACTACGAAATCACCTTTACCGGGGCCGCTGCGGGCAGCATCACACGCAAGTCCGATGGTGTGGTGACGGCATTCACGGCCGTCCCAATCACCATTGACGGCCTGACCATTGCCGCCGCCGGTGCCGCCAATGCGGGTGACCGCTTTCTGATCAAACCGTTCAGCACCGCCGCAAGCGACATCCGCGCCGAGTTTTCCACCCCACGCGCCTTGGCTGTCGCCAGCCCGATAGCGGGCAAGATGGGCACAACCAACACCGGCAGCCTGCAACTCGCCAGCCTCACGGCCAAAACCAACACGCCAACCCCGCCCCACCCCGCGCCGGTGACGATCTCATTCACGGGAGCCAATAGTTACACCCGCAGCGACGTCGCAGGCACCTTCACCTTCACCTCGGGACAGGCCATTGCGTCTGCCGATTGGTCGGTGGTTCTGCAGGGTGTGCCAAAAGCAGGGGATACCTTTACCGTGGTGGGCATCAAGGACACGGCCAACAACAACGGCATTGACTTCAAACTCAACGCTGGCAACGCGTCTTCCATGATGGGACTGCGCGACAAAGCCATGTTTGACGGCGCCGCTTTGACCGACGGTTACGCCAGCATGATTGCGCAGATCGGTATTCGCAGCCAAAGTGCCAATTACGCGGCTGAGGTCTCTGGCACCATCGCCGCTAATCTGGAAACCGATCGCACCGGTGTCTCGGGTGTCAACCTGGATGAAGAGGCCTCCAAGCTGCTGCAGTACCAACAGGCCTACCAGGCCTCGGCCAAGGTCATCCAAATTGCGCAGGGCATTTTTGACACCCTGATCCAGACCATGAGCCGCTGAACCAGCGCCATCCGGAGCACGACATGAGCAACTTCAGCCGCATTGGCACCGCCAACACCTACGACAGCGCCGTTCGCAACATTGCCCACCGGCAAAGCGCCTTGGCCAACCTGCAGGAAAACCTGACCTCGGGCAAACGTGTGGTACGTCCCAGCGACGACCCGACCGCCGCGGCCAATGCCGAACGGGCCATGACCCGCATCAGCCGCATTGCCACCGACCAGCGGGTGCTCGAATCCCAGCGCAACGCCATTGCCCAGGCTGAAAGCACTTTGGGTGAGGTGACCGATGTGCTGCAGCGTTTTCGTGAACTGGTCGTGAATGCGGGGGACGGTGTACACAGCAGCGCCGAGCGCCGGTCCATCGCACTGGAGTTGCAAGGCTTGCGTGACCAGGTCTTTTCGCTGGCCAACACCAAAGACACCAATGGGCTGCCGCTGTTTGGCGCCCTGGCCAGTGCGCTCGCGCCGTTTGTCGGGCCGCAGGCGGGCGCTCCAGACTACAACTTCCAGGGTTTGCCGGGCCAGTCCGCCAGCAACGAGGTGGCCATCCCCTTCACCCTCGATGGGGATGCCGCGTTCATGCATGACCCAACGCGTGACCGTGTGTTCAACGTGGACGTCAGCAACTCGGTAGATGGCTTGATCTCGGCAGACAGAACCCTGACCACCAGCGCCATCAAAGTGACCAATTCGGCCACTGTCAAGTCCACGGCTGCAGCCGCTGCGGCCGTGGCGCCGCCCAACAACGCGCCCTACCCCAGCTATGCGATTGCGTTCACGGCGGTTGACTCCACCACGGTGCCCGGCACCACCACCGCCACCTACAGCATCACAGAAACCCCGTCGGTGACGCCGCTTGGCGCTCCGGCACCGTTTGCCAACGTCACCGTCAGTTTTCCGACTGGCAGCACGTTTGACATCACCGGCATCCCGGGCATGTCCTTGACGGTCAAGGGCACGCCCAAGGTCAACGACACCGTCACCGTCGACTCCAGTCCCAGCGTGTTCAGTGTGCTCGACGATGCCATCAAAAACATCCGGGAAGCCCCCAACAACAACGGGGCAGCGCAGGCCGTGAGCCAGGCATTGAACAACATCGACATCGGCATGGAGCGCATCTCGGCAGCACGCGGTCAGGCGGGCGATCTGCTCAACCGCGCAGACCGCATCACCGCCAACCAGGAAAACCGCAGCATCCAGCTGGAAGCCGACCGTTCCCGTGCCGAAGACCTGGACATGATCAAAGGCATATCGGACTTCAACAACCAGCAAACCGGCTACCAGGCGGCGCTGCAAACCTATGCCAAGGTGCAGCAGCTCTCGCTGTTCAACTTCATCAGCTAAGCCATGGCGGCGGGCTTCATGAACGATGTCTCGCTGGCCTACCAGTTTTTGTGGAACGCGCAGCGCCAGCCGGAGCAGGTCTGGCTGTACCTGGAGCCATTGACCGCTGCCCCGGTGAACGCGCGTCATCTGTTGGCGGCTTTGCGTCGGCAGTGGTCGGCGCCCTGCGTCAAACTCACCCTGTCAAGCACCGACGCTGGTTTACTGTCGGACTTGCTGGCGCATACCCCCCTCGACCTGGCCCAGGTTGAAATTCCTGAACGGCTGCTGGCAGACCCGGCGATCACACAACAGGTGTTGCGTGCCCAACAACGGGGCTTGCAACTGGTCTGGCGCGGTGAACCTGGCACACAGCCCCGGCCCGACCTCACCCACAGCTTTGCACAAACCCTGCTGAGCCTGAGTGCAGAGGATGCGTTACACAACTTGCGTTTGCTGCGAGCACAGTCCACATCGGGCACCCCCGCCAGGGCTTCAACGGGCGCGTTTGCCAGTCACCTACTGCTCGACGGCGTGGCCAACGCCAGTTTGTTGAACTATTTCCTGGACCAGCAAGGTGCCAGTGCCCTGATGGGTTGGCCCTGTGAAGAGGTGATGTTTGCTTACCGCCAAACATCCGCCCAACCCGCTTGGCACGCATTACAAAGCTTGCTCGCGTTGATCGAGGACGATGCCGCGATCGAAGACGTGGCCTGTGCCATGAGCCAAGAGCCTCTGCTGGTTTATCGGCTGTTGCGCTTCGTCAATTCGGCAGGGTTGGCGCTCAAAGGCGAGATCACGGCCCTGCGCCACGCCCTGATGATGCTGGGTCTGGTTCGCATCAAAAGCTGGCTGCAGGCGCAGTTGCCCCAAGCCTCCAGAGACCTCAACCTGCACCCGATTGCCACGCTGACCGTGATGCGCGCCCGGTTCATGACCGAACTGCTGGACGCGGGCGCCGCCAGTGAACTGCAGGATGAACTGGCCCTGTGTGGCCTGCTGTCGCAGATGGACCTGCTGATGGGTGAGCCGCTGCAGCTGGTCCTGCAAGCGCTGGCTTTGGCACCACGGGTCAGTGCCGCATTGCTGAACCACAGTGGCCCGTACTGGCCCTATCTGGATCTGGCGATCACGCTGGAAAGTGGTCAAGCCCAGGCCACCCAGGCGGCCTGCCTGCGCCATGGGCTGGATGCCGAGAGCGTCAACCTCGCGCTGTTGCGCACCATCAGTACACCGTGCACCAGCCCTGCCGCACCCCGGGGCTTTGTCAGGCCACCAGGGCCAGCGCGCCAAAGTCACCCACACGCTCACCCAAGCCTGCACTGACCAGCTCACAGCCCTCGGTCAGCGGTGGCAGCTTGCCCTGCACCGCTGCGCGCAGGCGTGGCAGCAGGTAGTTGCGGTGGTGCCAGTAGACACTGCCGCCAATGCTGATGCGCGCCAGGTCGAGTGTGGCAATCATGCTGTAGAGCATCCGGCCCATCACCTGGCATACATCATCAATAATGGCGATAGCCCTTTCATCACCTGCATAGATTGCTTCAAAAAGAATAGCTGCATTGGCGTAACCCTCGGGAGCAAAACGGCGCGCCAGGGCGTTGCCGGCGATCAGGCCTTCGACATCACCCACATTGCCGCAGCCACACAAGGCAGTGTTGTTGTCGCTGACAAAAATGTGCCCGGCATGACCCGCGTTGCCGTTTTTGCCACGCAGCACATGGCCATCGACACAGACGCCGGTACCAATGCCGGTGCTCCAGGTCACATAAGCACAGTTGGCCATCGGCACACCCTGGTCTTGCAAGGCGCCCCAGCGCCGCTCGGCCTCCAACGCACCAATGCCATCGTTCTCAACCCGCACATGGCCAAAGGCCGCGCGCAGCGGGGCCTCCAGCAAAGCGGTTTTCCAGTCATTGGGCAGGCCACGCGCTGGCCCGGCCTGGCCACCACAGATGTTGGGAGCAGCCAGCTCCACCAGCCCCTGGTTCAGCACAAACGGGCCGCAAGACGACACACCGACCCGGGCAATGGCCTGCACCGGCACACCTGCCGCTGCACAGCTTTGGCCCACCAAGCGGATGATCTGCAAGGCCAGCGCGTCATTGCCACCGGTGGTGGCTGTGGGCTCGGCCACTTTGCCCCGTACACCTTGATCATCCACCACCTGGACGGCGACCTTGGTGCCCCCAATATCGACGCAGGCCACTGGCGGGCTGCCGGTGGGCAGGGCAAAACTCTCGATCGTGGGGATGGCTGAAAGCGTGTTCATGCTGTGTCTTCTCAAAAACAGGGAAAAGGAAAGAGGGTCAGATGCGGCCGTAATCATCGCTCAAACGGATGATGTCATCCTCATCCAGATAGTCGCCCAACTGGACTTCAACAATCTCCACCGGACCCGGGCTCAGGTTGGCCAGACGGTGGACCTGGCCCAAGGCGATGTCGCAGGACTGCCCCACACCCAGGTCAAACACCCGTTCATCGAGGGTGACCCGTGCCCTGCCCTGCACCACCACCCAATGCTCAGCACGGTGAGCGTGTTTTTGCAGGCTGATCTGTTGACCCGGAAACACACCGATGCGTTTGATCTTGACACCAGGCGTTTCGGACACAGTTTCAAACCATCCCCAGGGACGTTGCGTCCGTGGGTTGTCAGGTGGATTCAGGGGCGTCATGTTCCAGGCCATCTTGGTGCGAAGGCCCTGATGCTAACCCTTTCAACACGCGCCGATTACAGACTGATTTCAGCGACCCGCAGTTTGGCTTGGGGCAACAATCCACCAGAGCGAAAGCTTGCTGGCGCCAGCCCAACGGGCTCGGGGACGACCTGTGCTCAACGCGGCAGATTGGCCTGTGTCCAGCGCACGATGTCAGCCACCCCCATGGCCCCGGCTTGACGCGCCACCTCGCGCCCACCCACAAACAGGGCCAAGGTCGGAATGCTGCGGATCTGAAAGCGTGCAGCCAAGCTTTGGTTGGCCTCGGTATCGACCTTGGCCACCCGGATCTGCGGCTCCAGCTGTTTCGCCGCCTGCTCAAAACCCGGCGCCATCTGGCGACACGGGCCGCACCACGGCGCCCAGAAGTCGACCAGCACCGGGATCTGGTTGCGGCTGATGTGTTTGTCAAAACTGGCCTCATCCAGCGCGGTGGAGTGCGCTTCAAACAGCGGTTTGTGGCAACTGCCGCAATCTGGCGCGCTGCCCAATTGGCTGCGCGCCACCCGGTTGGTGGTGTGGCAATGGGGGCAAACGATGTGGAGGGAGTCGGTCATAGCAGCACCTTTCTGCCCTTCATGTGTCGCCTAAACCCGAGAAATCAAGCCTTGATCAGCTCACAACACTCTGGAAATACCGGCCGCGACCAGACTCAGGATGATCGTGGTGGCAAAAGGCAGAAAAATCTCTTTGCCAAAAATCTTGAAACGGATGTCGCCCGGCAAACGGCCAAAGCCCAGCTTCTGCAACCACGGCGTGAAACCATTGAGCACGATCAGCGCCAGCAGCACCACAATCAGCCAGCGGATCATGGCCGGGCTCCAGACAAGGTGCGCTGAAAAGGACGCGGCATGGCGTCAGAGCGTGTGGGTCTTATCACCATGCTCAAAACCCATCGCCTGCCAGGGCTCCCCCTTGTAAAAACCGATCACCTTGAACAACTCGCCCATTTCGTGCTCCATGATCAGTTTTTGCGCCATCACCCGGGTTGGCAGGTCGGCGGCTTCCAGGTAGGTCAACAGGCCGCAGTTCATCAGAAAACGCGCCTGGTTGCAGTAACCCAGCACGTCCAGCCCGGCGTTGTTACCCGCCAGCGCGATGCCGGTGAAATTGACGTGGGCGGTGATGTCCTTGTGCCCGACTGCCACCAACGGGTCGCTGTCTGCCTGGTGCGCCTGGTGGCACATCAGGGTGCCCATGTGGCGCTGCGGGTGGTAATACTCTGCCTCGGGAAAACCGTAGTCCAGCAAAAACACCGCGCCCGCGCTGAGTTTGTCGCCCAGGGTGCGGATGAAGGACTCACCCTGGGGGTGGATTTCGGTCAGGTAGTCGTGGCCGCCGGGGATGTCCAGCGGTGGCCGCAAGTCGGTGGGACGGTCTTGCCAGACGAAGGTCGGAGTGTCGTCTGGCGAAGGCGCGCCAAGTGCCACGCCGCGCTCGTTCCAGACACCTTGGTCACGGGCTAGCAGTTTGACCGGCATCGCATCGAGCACCTCGTTGCCCAGCACCACGCCTTGCATCGTGTCGGGCAAGGCATCGACCCAGCACACCACATCGGCGAACTCAGCCAACTTGGCTTGTTGGCGCGTGCGCAGGCTGCCGGAAATATCCACGATAGTATATTTTGATAGCACCACACCCTTCTCTTTCAAGGCCTGCAGCACTTGCAGCGCCAGAGCACCGGAGCCAGCACCAAACTCCCAGACCTCTGACGTGCCCGTCACCTGCAGCGCCTGCGCCACCTGGTTGGCCAGCGTCCAGCCAAACAGCGGTGTCATCTCGGGCGCGGTCACAAAATCGCTGCCCGCCTGGCGCTGGCCGTCCGACACGGTGTAGGGCAAGGGGCCAAATTTGGCACTGCCGTGCGCGTAGTAGCCCAGGCCGGGCGCATACAGCGCCTGGCTCATGAAGGCATCAAAAGGGAGCCACCCACCGGCCTCTGAGAGGCCTTGGGCGATGTGCGCTGCGAGCGCGTTCGTTAAACTTGGGGCTATTGTCATCACCACCGGATTGTCCCCGAATGTCTTCCACCTCGCCCCCAGCCAACCGCCAACGCACGGTTCTGATCACCGGCGCGGCCAAGCGCCTGGGCCGTGAGATCGCCCTGACCTTGGCCAAAGAGGGCTGGCGGGTCGCTGTGCACTACCGCGACTCGGTCGAAGAAGCAGCAAAAACCGTAGCAGACTGCAAAAGACTGGCAGGGGCTTGCGCTTCTTTTCGTGCCAATTTGGCGAGTGAAACCGCGGTGCGCAACCTGCTGCCCACGGTGATCGAGGAATTTGGCCATGTCGACGCGCTGGTCAACAGCGCCTCCACCTTTGAGCATGACACCGCTGCCACGTTCACCTTTGCCGCACTCGAAAAACATGTGCGCAGCAATGCCGGGGCCGCCATTTTGCTCAGCCACGCGCTGTTTGAGCACATGCAGTCCCAACGCGACGAGGCCAGAGGTGTGATCGTCAACCTGCTGGACCAGAAGCTGTGGAACCCGAGCCCGGACTTCATGAGTTACACCCTGTCCAAGGCCGCACTCGAAGCTGCCAACACCATGCTGGCGATTGAACTGGCGCCACGCATGCGCGTGGTCGGTGTGGCGCCGGGCCTGACCCTGGCCAGCCACCTGCTGCGCCCGGAAAACTTTGACACCCTCAACAAACTCTCGCCGCTGGGCCACTCCTCCACGGCGGCCGATGTGGCCGCCACAGTGTCCTTTGCGCTGAACAACAAGTCGATGACCGGCACCACCCTGGTGGTGGATGGCGGCCAGCATCTGGTCCGCGCGGCATAGTGGTCAAGACCGTCCTGATCACCGGAGGGGCACAGCGGCTGGGTGCAGTGCTGAGCCGCTGCTTCGCCCAGGCGGGCTGGCAGGTCTGGTGCCACTACCAGCACTCGGGTGCCGCCGCCGAAGCGCTGCGGGCTGAGCTGGCAGAACACGGACAGCAGCTGAACACGGTGCAGGCCGAGCTGGCCGATGAGACCCAGCGCCAGCAGATGATGGACCACATCGTGGCGACCACTGGGCCCCTGCACTGCCTGGTCAACAACGCCTCCAGCTTTGAGCCCGACACGGCAAAAGACTTCAACATCCAGGCCGCACGCCAGCAACTCGAGGTCAACCTGCTGGCGCCGATGGCGCTGACGGCAGCCATGGCCCGAAGCATTCCGGCCGATGACACCAGCGGTGAACGCAGCGTGATCCATGTGCTGGACCAGAAGGTGTTCAACCTCAATCCCGACTATTTCTCCTACACCAGCTCCAAGCTCGCGCTGGAGAGGCTGGTGGCGTTGCAGGCCCAGGCGCTGGCGCCGCAGTTGCGCGTCTGTGGTGTGGCACCCGGCCTGATGTTTGTCAGTGGCCCGCAAACCCAGGCCAACTTTGAACAGGCCAGCCGCATCAACCTGCTGCGCCGCCCGATCGACCCGGCACAGGTGGCAGCGAGCTGCCTGTTTCTGGCCACCAACCCCTGTGTCACCGGTATCACCCTCACTGTGGACAACGGCCAGCATCTGCTGCCGCTGCCACGCGACGTGATGTTTGTGGTGCAGGACCTGCAGAAAGGCGTCGCATGACTTCCTTCGACCCGAACACCTTGGCGCTGAGCTGCCGCAGGCTGTTTTTGCGCGACCATGTTGTGGACATGACCATCGGCGCCCATGCCTTTGAAAAAGGCCGCAAGCAGCGGGTGATCTTCAACGTCGAGTTATTTGTGCCCTATGCCTGCTCCACACCGACCACCGACCAGTTGGACGAGGTGGTGGACTACGACTATGTCCGCGAGGTGATTCACCAGCGGGTGCAGGCCGGGCACATCCAGCTGCAGGAAACCCTGTGCGACGACTTGGCCACACGCCTGCTGGCGCACCCGCAGGTGCTGGCGGTGCGCCTGTCCAGCTGCAAACCCGATGTGTATCCGGACTGCGCTGGTGTGGGTGTCGAAGTTTTCCGCGCCAAACCCTCTCTTTGATAAGCGACAACCCGCCATGAGCACCACCACCCAAGGGTTGCAAACCCTGACCCTCTCCGGGCTGCGCTTTGATGCCAGCCTGGGCATTCTGGAAACCGAAAAAACCGCCCCGCAACCGATCCTGGTGGATGCCGAACTCAATCTGGGCCTGCAGCCGCTGATGCCCCGCGACGACGACATCACCCACGTGCTGGACTACCGCAAAGTGCGCAAAATCATCATTGACGAATGCACCGCGCAGCACGTCAATCTGCTTGAGACACTGATTGGCAAGCTGGCACACCGCCTGATGCAACTGCCCAACGTGCAAGGTGTACGGGTGAAGATCGCCAAGCTGGAGATCTTTGCCGACTGCGAAGTCGCCATTCGTATGGAAACCGGGCAATGGTGAAGGACAAACCGATGACACAACTCTGGACCGAAGCCAACGACGACACCGCCTTGATCGACGACACGGCGCCCGCCACCAGCGAGCCAACACCTCAAAAAAGTGAGCGCGAAGTCGCCATGCGTGTAGCGCGTGAAGCCAACAAGCTTGAAAAACGCCTGTGCCGCCAGGTCGGCCAGGCGATCATCGACTTCAACATGATCGAAGAAGGTGACCGCGTCATGGTCTGCGTGAGTGGCGGCAAAGACAGCTTTGGCCTGCTCGACATCCTGATCAAGCTGCAAAAACGCGCACCGATCCACTTTGACATCGTCGCCGTCAACCTCGACCAGAAACAGCCCGGCTTTCCGGACCACATCCTGCCCGAGTACCTGAGCAAACTCGGCATCGAGTTCCACATCGAGACCCAGGACACCTACAGCATCGTCAAGAAGGTGGTGCCCGAGGGCAAAACCATGTGCAGCCTGTGCAGCCGCCTGCGCCGTGGCATCCTGTACCGCGTGGCCGACGAGCTCAAGATCACCAAGATCGCGCTGGGTCACCACCGCGACGACATGTTGCACACCTTCTTTTTGAACATGTTTTTTGCCGGCAAACTCAAGGGCATGCCGCCCAAATTGGTCAGTGACGACGGCGGCCACATCGTGATCCGCCCGCTCGCCAATGTGGCGGAGAAAGACCTGATCGCCTGGGCCGAACACCGCCAGTTTCCGATCATCCCTTGCAGTCTGTGTGGTAGTCAGGAAAATTTGCAGCGTCAGGAAATCAAGCGCATGATGCACCAGTGGGAACGTCAGTGGCCAGGCCGCACCGAGACCATGTTCACCGCCTTGCAAAACGTGGTGCCCTCGCACCTGATGGACCGCAAACGCCACGACTTCCACAACATCCAGGTCACCGGTGTCGCCGATGCCAATGGCGACAAGGTGTTTGACGAAGAGGACATCCCGTTGGCGACGCTGCCGGGCATCTCTCTGGTGAGCGCCAAGAGTTAAGCAACAAATCAGCCTCTAGCCCTTATGTACAAAGCGCTATCAGCTCTATTTTTGATAGTTCTCTTGCTGACTGGCTGCAGCGGCATGCGGGTGGTGGACAGCCAGGTCACCAGCTTTGCGCCCGCACGCGTTCCAGAGGGCAGCCGTTATACCTTCGAGCGCCTGCCCTCACAACAAAACAAGGCCACCGCGCAGGACCAGCTTGAAGCCATGGCCGAAGAGGCGCTGGCCAAAGTGGGGCTGAGCCGCGACGATCAGGCGGCTGGCTACAGCGTGCAGGTATCGGCCAGCCAGCGCGCCCAGCAGGACGTGCTGGATCGCCCGGCGCTGGGTTGGAACCTGGGCTGGATGGTCGGTAACGGCGGTGTGTCGGTGGGCCGTGGCGCCCTGTTTCCGGGGCTGGACGTGCGCACCAGTTACTGGCGCGAGGTGGGTCTGGTCATACGCAACCGTGCCACCCAAACCGTGGTGTTCGAGTCCCACGCCACCCACGATGGCCCCTGGTCTGACAGCGACGCGGTGTTGCCCGCCATGCTGGACGCCGCACTGCAGGGCTTTCCCGAACCGCCCACGGGCGTGCGTCGCGTCAACATCGAGATCGCCCGTTGAAACTCTGACTCGGCAGCGGCCTACCAGCCCCCTTGGGGCGGTGTTTCGTTTGTATGATCAGGCCCACATTAAAGAGTCTGTCGTTCATGGAAGAAATCCTGTCTGAAACCATTGATGTCGCGCATTTGATGCCCGGCATGTTCGTCGAACTTGAACTCGGCTGGCTGGCACACCCGTTTCCCACCGGTCAATTCAAAATCACCTCGCAAAAGCAGATCGACACCATCCGTGGACTCGGCTTGCAGCAGGTCCGAATCAACCCCGCCAAGAGTGATCGACCTGGCCAAGCGGATGCGCATGCCCCCATCACCCTCAGCCCCGTCACCCTCAGCCCAGAAGCACAACACCAGGCGGCGCAGGGACGAACCCAGCAACAGCTTGATGAACAGCGACGGCGCGAGCAACTCGCGGCCCAGGAACGTGACCAGATCGCCTGCGAACGCCGCTTTGGCCAGACCGTGCGCCAGTACAAACAGGCGCTGGAACAAGTTCACGCCAAACCCCAAGAAGTGATGGCGCAGTGTCGGCAGATGGTCGACGGGTTTGTGACGGACCTGCTGACGGCGGGCGAGTCTGCCATCCGCCTGCTGTCGGACAGCATGGGCGACAAACTGGCCCTGCACCCGGTCAACGTCAGCGTGATCTCCTTGCTGCTGGGTAAACAATTGGGCTTGAGCCGCTCAGAGCTGAGCGACCTCGGGTTGGCCGCGTTCTTCCATGACATTGGCAAGTCCGAATTGCCGGACAGGGTGCGCTGGCTGGAAGACAGTTTCTCGGCTCACGAGCACAAGGCTTACCAGGAACACGTGGCCCATGGGGTCATCCTGGGCAAACGGCTGGAGCTGCCACCCGCCGCCCTGGTTGCCATCGCGCAGCACCACGAGATGGCCGACGGCAGCGGGTTTCCCAAACGCATCCAAGGCGAATCGATGTCGCAGCTGGCCAAGATTTTGGCGTTGGTCAACCGTTATGAGGGCTTGTGCAACCCGAGCCGCCCCGTCGCAGCCATCACCCCGCATGAGGCGCTGGCGTTGATTTTTGCCCAGTACCGGACGCGCTTTGATACCACCGTGCTGCGTACCTTCATCCGCATGATGGGGGTGTACCCGCCGGGCTCGGTGGTGCAGCTCAGTGACGAGCGTTTTGCCACCGTGGTCTCGGTCAACTCGGCCCGGCCCCTCAAACCACGAATTTTTGTGTTTGACCCACAAGTGCCCAAACACGAAGCCCTGTTGCTGGACCTGGAAAGCAGGCCTGAACTGGGCATCAAACGCAGTCTCAAACCCAGCAGCCTGCCACGTGCTGCCTTGGATTACCTGTCACCGCGCCAACGCATTTGCTACTTTTTTGAGCGCGCCGTGGACCCCGCATTGGAAGGAACAGCAGCATGAAACGCATCTCCTGGAAGCCCCTGATCGAAGGGCTGCTGGAATCGGTCTGGCTGGTAGATCCGGTGGATTTGCGTATTCTGGCGGTGAACCAGGCTGGCTGTGACTTGCTGGGCCTGAGCCGGGACCAGATGCTGGGCAAACCCGTCATCGAACTGGCCGCCTCCCCCGAAGACCAGTTTTTCTGGGAAGACGTGGCCCAGGGGCTGGTCGACAGCATCCATTCAGAAACCCTGTTGCGTGGCTCTGACGGGCTGGCGGTGGCGGTGGAGCGGCGTGTCAGCCTGGTCTGGCCGGAAGCTGACCGCTCGGTCTATCTGGTGGGCCTGCGCGACCTGCGCCAACAGCGACACACCGAAAACGAGCTGGAAAAACGTGTGGCCGAGTTGCGTGCCACGCTGGAGTCCACCGCCGATGGCATCCTGGTCAGTGACCTCGACGGTGTGATCCGCAACTACAACCGCCACTTTGCCAAACTGTGGTCGGTGCCCGAGGCGATGCTGCTGCACCGCGACGACAAGGCGCTGTACGCCCATCTGGCCAGCCAGGTCAGCGATCCAGAACACTACCAGCAGCGCCTGCAAGAGATCAATGACAACCCCTTGCTGGAAGCCTCCGACATCCTGGTGCTCAACAATGGCCGTGTGCTCGAGCGGGTCACCCAGTCGCAGTACAGCCGTGGCCAAGCCACCGGGCGGGTGTTTTCGTTTCGGGACATCACCCAGAGCCTGCAGACCGAATCCCAGCTCAAACTGGCGGCCAAGGTGTTTGAATCCAGCCTGGAGGCGATCTTCATCACCAACCCTGAGCTGGGTATTCTGGCCGTCAACCCGGCCTGCGAGACCCTGACTCAGTATGCCCAGGACAAGCTGCAAGGGGCCAACCCGAGCGACTTCTTTTTTGACCCGCAACACGCTGAGGTGTTTGCCGAGATCCACAGCAAGCTGCTCGAGCACGGGCTCTGGCGCGGCCAGCTCTGTGTTCGCAAGGCCGACCTGTCAACCTGCGCAGCCCATGTCTCCTGGGTGCTGCTGCGAGACGACCGCGGCCGGGTGTCACACACCATCTGCTTTTTCCGTGACCTGACCGAAGAACACGCGGCCCAGAAACGCATCGAACAACTGGCCTACCACGACACCCTGACCGGCCTGCCCAACCGCCTGCTGCTGTCGCAGCGGGCCGGGTATGCGCTGCGCGTGGCCGAGCGCAATGGCTGCGAATGTGGTGTGTTTTTCATCGACCTGGACCGCTTCAAAAACATCAACGACTCGATGGGCCACACCTTTGGTGACCGGGTGCTGGTGGATGTGGCGCAGCGGCTCAAAAGCTGCCTGCGAGAGACCGATACCCTGTGTCGCCTGGGGGGAGACGAGTTTGTGATCTTCCTGCAGGAACTCGACGCCCGGGGTGCCGAGGTGCTGGCGCAGCGCATCCTGGAGGCGATGGTGGACGCCTTCCAGATCGACGACATGTCGTTTTCGGTAGGTTGCAGCATCGGTGTGGCGCTGTACCCGGAAGACGGCAAAACACTCGACACCCTGATCAAATGCGCCGACACCGCGATGTACCTGGTCAAGTCGCGCGGCCGAGGCAGCTTCCGGTTTTACCAACCGCAGATGAATGTCAACCTGCTGTCGCACCTGAAAATGGACCACGCCATGCGCCAAGCCATGGACAAAGGCCTGTTCCGGCTGCATTACCAACCGCAGATTTCACTGGCCAACGGCAGCCTGCAGGGCGCCGAGGCACTGATCCGCTGGACCGACGACGAACTCGGTGAAGTGCCACCCAGCATGTTCATCCCGCTGGCCGAAGAATCGGGCTTCATCACCACCCTGGGCACCTGGGTGCTGGAAGAGGCGGTGCGCCAGGCCAGCCAATGGCAAAACCGGGGCACACCGGTCACGGTGTCGGTCAATGTGTCGGCACTGCAGTTCCACCAGGCCGATTTTGTCGAGACGGTGGCGGCGGTGATTCGCGCCGCCGGGCTGGCGCCGCAGCTGCTCGAGCTTGAACTCACCGAGTCGATCCTGATCCGCGATGCCAACGAGACCCTGGGCCGGCTGCACGCCCTGGCCGATCTGGGCGTGGCGCTGTCGATTGATGACTTTGGCACCGGTTACTCCAGCCTGGCGTATCTGAAGCGTTTTCCGATCTCCAAACTCAAAATCGACCGCTCCTTTGTCACCGGCCTGCCCGACGACGAGGGAGACCGCGCCATTGTCAGCGCCACCATCGGCATGGCGCGCGGGCTCAAATTGAAAGTGGTTGCCGAAGGGGTCGAGACCGAAGCCCAGCGCGACTACCTGGCCAGCCTGGGCTGTGAGTCGTTCCAGGGCTTCCTGTGCACACCAGGCCTGAGCGCACCGGCATTTGAACGTTTCATCACCCGTTTGCCGGACACAGCCAGCATGCCGCTGGACCTCCAGAGACTTACAATTTCATAAGCCAAACAGGGCCATAGCCCTTGCACAAAAAGCCCAAATAGCTGCACTTTTTATAGCATTTGTCCATCCACACTGCCCCCATGCAAGTCACCCGCATCATTGCAATACGCCACGGTGAAACCGCTTGGAACGTGGACAAGCGCATTCAGGGCCAGCTGGACATTGGCCTCAACGACGTGGGCCAGTGGCAAGCGGCACAGGTGGCGCAAGCGCTCGGTGACGAAGAGGTCGACGCCCTCTACGCCAGCGACCTGTTGCGCGCTTGGCAAACAGCCCAGGCCATTGCCGGGGTAACGGGCTGCCCACCCACGCCGCACACCGGCCTGCGCGAGCGCGGGTTTGAGGGTCGGCCGTGATTCCTGAAAATTTCGCAGAAATGGGCTTAACCCATTGTTTTTCAAGAGAATTTGATCTTGTAGTCGATAGGTTCTATCGGCCTGGACAAATCCAATGTGTAGTCACCAAAGCGGTTGATATGCGTTGTGCGGTATGGTGACAATGATTTGAGAATCGGCTCACCCACCTCGTAGCCGTCTGCCTGCAGCTCCTTGAGTTTGCGCGACATCCATTGCACGTTGTGAAGAATGACCATGTTGGCCACCAACTGGCTGTATTTGATGACTTTGCGCTGCTCGTGTCTCAGGTTTTCAGCAATCACCCCTTCTCCACCGAAGAACAACCATTTCAGGAAGTGATTGAACTCTTCGCTCTTATTGGTTGCCGCGTGTATTGAGCGTCGCAACTCCAAGTCGTTGATGTAATTGAGCAGGAAAACTGTACGGATGGCCCGGCCAAGTTCTCGGAAAGCGAAATACAGCTTATTTTTCCGACTGAAGGTTCCCAATCTACGCAGGATCATGGACGGCGTGATTTTGCCCAGCTTGATTGACACCGCCACCCGCAACATATCCCGGTAGTGAACTGCGATCAAATCCCAGTCGATGTTGCCACGAAACAAGCTTTGAATGTGCTGGTATTGGATCGTCGGCTCTGCCTTGAAGAAAACCAATTCTTTGATGTTGCGAATGCGGGGCATGAGTTTTATGCCAAGCAAATGCGATAGCCCAAACACGGGCGCACTCTGCGCCTGAGTATCACCGTGCAAAATGTCCGGCTGGATATCTGACTCATTCTTGACCAGACCATCAAGAATGTAGACAGCCTCATATACCCCACAAGGGATGAAGTTGCCAAACAGCGCAATGTACATGTCAGACACGTGGTAATAGCCAATCCCACCGTAGCCGCCATAGCGCAAATGGTATTCGGACATGAGGTTTTGCTCATAAACATTCCATTTGGTGCCGTCCGCCGATGCGCTTTTGCCTGTTCCCCAATACTGAGGCAGAGAAAAGCGGTTGTAGGCATTGACCACCTTGAAGATGGCCTTATCCAGCCGCTCTTCTGTGACGTGGTGCAGGTTTAGCCAGGCAACCTGTTTTCTGGAAAGGCCCTTCACAGATAGAGCCGTCTGCGTCGGCCCGAGGTTGCAGCCATAGCAAAACAAGGTGGTTAGAAAACGCTTGCGTGGATCATCCACCTTGCCCTCGAAACCAGAGAGTGGCCCGAAAAGTTTATGTAAGTCCAGCCAGCGTTCTGTCTCGGTCAGGACATCCAAGATGCTGGCGGTGGCCATCGAATTCGTGATGGCGTGGTCGATCTCGGGCAAGCCTTCTGGGGGTGGCGCTCTTTCGGTGCGTCGAATAAGCAGGCCCGCCTCTGTGATTGCAACATGGTCATTGTCTGGGAAACGATCATCCACTCGTTGTGAGACATCGAGCATCTGCTGTTTGAGCTGTGTCACAAGTGCATCGCCCTCGACCGGTAGCCCAACCATGCTTGCGTAATCAGCCACCTCCGCCTCGAACTGCGTCCAGCTCACCAGGTGTTCCCGGTAGTCGTCGAACTGGTCACTGTTTTGGACATATAAGTCACCAGATTTCAGTTCCTCCATCACATGGGAAAATATGCACAGCTCAAGATACTTGCGATGCATCAGACCGAGTTGGGCACCTTTGCCCTCAATTAAGGTTCGCCACTTCTTGTCAACCAGCCAATCAAGGTTGACTGAATCTGCCCCGACGCTTGCAGGTATGTGTTCCTTGTGACTGGAGCGAAATTGCGCAACCCATGCGATGGCCCTTAACAGACTATCGTCCGTCGACGAAGACTTCAGTTTCATCGCATCCAGGCACTGGAACAGCAAGGCCCGTTTGCTGCGGTATGGCTGGAGCATGAAGGGGTAGTAATTGTTGCCAGCAAAAGCAATGTGCTCATCGCAGCGCTCAATCCATTTGACCGGATCATCGCCCAGCACGGTGCGCATTTTTTGAATGCATTCAGGCTCATCTGCTTCATCGTCAAAGACCGTCAGCATGTCGCGAAACTGTGCAATCAACAACTCCCCTTGTGCGACATGTTCCAGCTGATACTCTTTCAGACGCTCCCGCGAAACGTTGTGCATATTGCGTACGGATCGAATAAAGATATCCGCGATGTCATCAACGGCTTTTTGCAGCTGAGCGTGAATGAGCAAGACGGCCAGTGCATAGCGCTTTATTGGCTTGAGTGCCATCATCTCGCGCACATTCAGGGCCCTGGCTTCGAGCACGAACTGTGTTCTCTTGGAGACCGGGATATCCTCGGGCTTGGGCAGACTGTCGGCCAATTTGCGGACGGCTTCAATATGCGTCAGAAAGCTCACAACCTCTCGAACATTTGGTTGCTTGGGCTCGCGTTTGAGCTGTTCCCATTGGCTGCGCCCTGCTTGCGTCATGAACAGACGATCAATTTGCCCACGTTGCTGGTCATTCAGCGTGGACGTGATTTGGCGGTGTATGTCATCGTTTACCTTGGTTCTGGCTCGGTTTGCAGCGCGCGACAATGTCACGAAGCCGGGCAATTCGTAACGGTGATGGAGCAATTCCTCCAGAAGCACATTGATGATGTCTGGCAACTCCTGTTTGGTCTTGGCTGCCTTGGATGCTTGCTCATCCAGCCAGGCCTGCCCCTCAGAACCCAAAGTACGAACCCCAACATATTCCCGCAGCAGGCGCTGGTGGATCGACTTACTGCCAGACGAATCGTAGTTCCGCAATAAATGAGACTGGAACGCCGGGATGCGCAGGTGCTTGCAGACATGCTCAATGATGTTCCTGGGGACATTGACGAGCGTGATGAAATAGCCCAGTCGCTGCAGCACCTTGAGCTGGATGGCGATCAATGCCTGGGTCGTGGTCCTGCGGTATGCGTCAGCAATGAAGCCAAGTTCCTGCTGCGTCGGCGTAAAAAAAGCGAGCAGCTCTTTCTCGACAATCTCCGAACTCAGTTGGGGGTAGGCCGTTTCGTTGATGCTGCTCATCGGACTTGATATCTGATTGGCCTGTTACGTGGGGGCGCTGCGGCTGAGCTGCGGCTCCTGCGGCAGTTCGTAAATGCCGTCATAACGAATTTCATACCGAACTTTAGTCATTTGAATTGCCGAACTTTAGCCAAATATGTGCTGGACAATCAGCACATGAACCGTAATGTCCTCTTTGCACTGTCTGCCGCTGCCTTATTTGGCGCGAGCACACCGTTTGCCAAGCTGCTAGTCGGTGACATGTCCCCAGTTCTGCTCGCCGGTCTACTCTACCTGGGTAGTGGTGTGGGCCTGACCCTGATCCGCTTGGTACGGGATCGCGGTTGGCACGCATCTGGATTGCCCCGGGCGGAATGGCCCTGGTTGCTGGGGGCCATCCTATTTGGTGGTGTCTTGGGTCCCCTTGCCCTGATGTTTGGATTGACAAGTACCAGCGGATCGAGTGCCTCACTGCTGCTGAACCTGGAAGCTGTATTGACTGCCGCCATTGCCTGGCTGGTGTTCAAGGAGAACGCCGACAAGCGCATTGTGTTGGGTATGGTGGCCATCGTGGCCGGGGGTGTGGTGCTGTCTTGGCCTAGCCAAAGTACCAGCTCAGCGGACTGGGTGGGTCCCGTTCTGGTGGGCGTGGCATGCCTGTGCTGGGCAATTGACAACAACCTGACCCGCAAGGTTTCAGCATCGGATGCATTGTTTATTGCCGGTAGCAAGGGCATTGTGGCGGGACTGGTCAACAGTACATTGGCCGTAGCGCTGGGAGCGCAACTACCAAGCATGGCAACCGTCACCGCGACGATGGCTGTAGGCCTGCTGGGCTACGGGTTCAGCTTGGTGATGTTCGTCCTGGCATTGCGAGGTCTGGGGACGGCACGCACAGGCGCGTATTTTTCGACCGCACCATTCATCGGAGCCGCCATTGCATTGCTGGTGTTTGGGGAATCCACCGGGCTGGCGTTTTGGGTGGCGGCAGCGCTCATGGGTCTAGGGGTTTGGCTGCACCTGACGGAGACCCATGAACACGAGCATGACCATGAACCGCTGGAGCATGTGCACCCGCATAACCATGACGCGCACCATCAACACACCCACGATTCTGATTGGAATGGTGAAGGTGCCCATGTACACCCCCACAAGCATGTTGTCATCCGCCACAGCCATGGGCACTTCCCGGACATTCACCATCGGCATGGACACTGATTGCAATCAGGCGTGCCCCAGGCGAGATTGGGAATCATCGGATCAACACGAATAGGAGGACGGCATGCTTGACCGGCAAACCACAGACATGGTGAAAGCAGCCCTGCTGCTGCATACCATCAAAGCCGACCCGGACCGCCTTGACCTGGTTTTGGAGCTACAGCGACACTTCACTCCGCGTTGAGATCAATACCGGTTACGTGTTGGCCCGGAAGACTTGCCAACTGCCTGGTAAACCAACAGGTTCCGCATCCAACATCGAGTATCCGGCCCTTCGATGGAAGAGCCAGTTCTCTCGACAACAGGCGATATTCAGTGCCGCCGATCCAGCCCCCACGGGGGCTGTCATACCATGCATGAATCGGCAGGACTCAAAGCAGACCCTGCTCGAATCGCCTAACCCAGGGCCTGCTCCAGATCAGCGATCAAATCGTCGGCATCTTCCAGGCCGACCGACAAACGCAACATGGCTATTTTTGCCCAACCCCCGAAAATGTAAAAATTAGCCGAGGGGCTCTTCCTGCGTCTCCTTGAGCACCCTGACACTTTGGACCGTTGCATCAGGGCCAGGGTGTTGCGGGAGGTGCCGCAAGCGGGGTTGTGATAGATCGTAATGTTGGTCATATTTTTGCTCCTGCGTCGTTGGTAACTGCACCTTGCTCGTACCCCCCTTGGAGCGGTTCACGATGTTGACCACCAGCAGCATCACTGGCACCTCGATCAACACCCCCACCACCGTGGCCAGGGCGGCGCCGGAGTTGAAGCCAAACAGGCTGATGGCCGCCGCAACAGCCAGTTCGAAAAAGTTGCTGGCACCGATTAGCGCCGACGGGCAGGCAATGGCGTGTTTTTCGCCCACTGCGCGGTTCAAAAAATAGGCCAGGCCCGAGTTGAAAGCCACTTGAACCAAAATCGGTACCGCCAATAGTGCAAACACCAGCGGTTGTTTGAGGATGGCCTCACCTTGAAACGCAAACAAAAGCACCAGAGTAGCCAGCAGTGCGGTGATAGACCAGGGGTCGATCTTTTCCATGGTGGCATCAAAAGCGGCCTGACCTTTTTGCAGCAGAGACTTGCGCAATAGCTGCGCCAGGATCACCGGGATCACGATGTACAGCGCCACCGAGATCAGCAGCGTGTCCCACGGCATGGTGATGCTGGACAGGCCCTGCAAAAACGCCACCAACGGGGCAAAGGCAACAACCATGATGCTGTCGTTGAGCGCCACCTCCAGTCGGCCAATGGCCTGGAACACATCGGGTAGCCACTGGCCCAGCGCAATACCCACCACGATGCACAGGGCCATCCGTTTGGGTGTTCCAGCAGTATGCCAATATGATCCCCCCTCACTTCCGGTAGAAACATCGTGGATCTCGCAAAAATCGTTTTGCTCTTCGTGGCCGCCGCTCTTGCTGAAATCGTGGGGTGCTACCTGCCATGGCTGGTTCTCAAACAGGACAAAACCGCGTGGCTGCTGGCTCCTGCAGCGTTATCGCTGGGACTATTCGCCTGGCTGTTGACGCTCCATCCCAGTGCGGCTGGAAGAACGTATGCCGCTTACGGGGGGGTTTACATTGCGGTGGCCCTGGTGTGGCTCTACCTGGTAGACGGTGTGAGGCTGACTCGATGGGACATTGCTGGAGCTGGCATTGCGTTGGTGGGAATGGCCGTTATTGTTTTGCAACCCGCCAACTCCTAACAGCGAGCTCCATTTCAACCGAGATGAGTAGTTGCTGCATGTGCCGATGAGTGTTTGTGCCCGTTCATGCGCTGGCGTAGCACAGCAAACGTATCGAGCCCACCGATGTCGTCGTACTCAAATGGTTTGCTATTCACGTTGCATAAGTCGATTTGCTGGTAGCGCTGAGTCATAACCCACTTAGTCATCCCCTTATTCAACAGTAGTCATTGCCACAAGCGGGGCCACCTCAAGGTGCCGACGCATGGCCAACGCCATGCGTTTGAATTCGCTGCTATTCGTTGAAGATATCGATATATCAGCCGGTTGGCGCGCAATGTTGTCTGGGTCTTGCGGGCGGTCTTTCACTAAATATTCAAAGTGCAGGTTCGGTCCAGTGGCTGTGCCGGTTTGCCCCACTGACCCCAGCAACTCACCCAAGACCACGCGCTGGCCCTTTCGGACTTGAATGCGGCTCAAGTGAGCGTAAGCCGTGGCCTTTTGGTCGCGGTGTTTCACAAGTACAAATTTTCCGTAGCCCTTTTGCCAGCCAGCAAATGACACAATGCCATCGGCTGCACTGCGTATCGGCGTGCCCGAAGCTACAGCAAAGTCAATCCCCTCATGAGTCTTGGGTTTACCAAAGACAGGGTGGATTCGCATCCCGTAATCACTACTTACAGATGCATCCAGTGGTAGCTTCATTGCCTTGCGATCAATGCTTTGCCCGTCCAGTGTATAAAAACCGCCTTTTTGACCGGCCTGCTCGAACCACATAACTTGGTATCGCCTATCCTTTTTGACAAATTCAGCTCCCAACAACTTGCCAACGCGCAACACTTCGCCATCAGCCTCTAGGATCTCATAGACGACGCGAAAGCTATCACCGGCCCTCAATACATCTCGAAAGTCGGCCACTCTTGAATAAACACTGACTAGTTGCGTAGCAATGGTACCGGGCAGCTTGGCTTGCGCCGCTGCAGCGTTCAACGAATTGCGTACAGTAGCGCTGGCGAGTCGCACCGAGCTTTGTAGTTGCTCCATTTCCACCCGGGAGGTGTATCCATTGGCACCCCGCTCGACCACCAGACGAGAAAATTGAACTCCATCCGCATTTGGCCAGAGGGCTTTCAATCGCAGCAGTCGCTGCTGACCGTCTGCCTCAATCGAGACAAATTTCCCTGGGGTGCCTGCCAGCAGCGTACGCGATGCCTTATCGTTGACCAGAAATTTTGTTGCCGCGTTATCGCTGACCCCCAATCGCTGCAACAGGGTGTTAGCTGAATCTGAAGTACGAGTGAATTCGCTGCGGTAAAGCACCATCGGTACAACTGCTTCTTGGTCAATTGGTGCAGTTGTTGCGGTGGGGGTTACAGCTTCGATTAGCTGTCGAACGGGCAATGTTGAGTCAGCAGGTGACAGCGGTGCAATGCTGTAAGCCGTGACTCCTGATGCCAATAACAATACTACCAGCCCTATCGTCAGGCGACGATGATGCGGGTTGTCATTCAATGCAGAGGAAAGTGGACTGAAAAATCGTCTCATGACAATTTAGTCAAACAACTCACTTAACCACGACTTGCGTTTGCGATAACCGCCGTGGCCAGAATTGTGTTTATAGTCCGAGTCCACAAAGTCCGGTCGGCGAGTCGTTGGCTCGTAGTGCGACTGAACTGGTTGAGCTGATAGGGGGGGCTGAGTTGGCATGGCCTGAGCGCTGCGCTCAATCAGCTTGTCAAGTTCACCACGGTCCAGCCACACCCCTCGGCATGATGGACAGTAGTCAATCTCGATACCCTGGCGCTCAGTCATGACTAGCGTGGTTTCCGTACATTGAGGACATTTCATTTTTGCAATTCTCCTATTAAAGGGATTATTTCGTCGCGCAGTGCTTCATTAGTGATTGGTCCAATTTTCTTGTATCGAATAATCCCTCCTTTGTGGATTAAAAGGCTCTCGGGTACACCATACACCCCAAAGTCAATACCGGTGCGTCCGTCTTTGTCGGAGATTGTCATGTCATAGGAATATCCGTAACTTGCTAGCAACTTCAGGCCGTCGGCTTCTTTATCCTTGTAGTCCAGTCCTAACGATGGGGATTGTTTTTGTTTTGGCAAATTTGACCGATCAGCGATTTTTTCATTATTCAAAGTTCTTTGATAAAGATGCATTTGCATCGATTTTTATGTTGATAAGACAAGACTGCCGATATCGAATTGACATTGATGCAATTGTGTTAAATCTTGGAGGGAAATCGGAGTACGGGTAAATCCAACTTTTTACGACTTTCTTGTCAATATCAGTTTTCCCACTCGCCACCACTTCCGATTCCTGCACCGCCATCATCCCAAGTGGTGTCGTTCATTCCGAAGTTCGTCCCACCCATATCTGAGTTTGTGGGTATTGGTTCAAACTTGTTATCGCTTAACGAGTCAGATTGAACGGACGAACGACTTTGATCACCCATGAGGTTACGACCGATTGCTTGAGCTGCCATAACCCCAGCACCCACTGCCAGCCCTGTAGCAACTCCGCCTGCAATTCGACTTCCCAAACCGGGTTCAGAATGCGGTTGTGGGTAGCCGGGTTGGTATCCGGGCTGCGGATATGCGGGTTGCATGACACCACCGCCTGAACCGAACATCTGTGGTCCGCTTAATCCACTTTGTTGGATGAGTGCAGATTGTTGAGTGCAAGTGTTGACCTTGCGCCTGCGGAAAAAGAAAAAAGCAGCAGCAATCACACCACCGGTGAGAAGCAGAGGCATGAGCCAAGCTGCAGGTGTCTGTGTTTGTTGTGCCTTGAAGTTTGTGGGCAAGCTGGATGTAGATTTCAATGGTGGTTTGGCAGCAAGCTGCGCGCGCAGTGTCCGCAATGCTTCAGGTTTTATAAATGGGAGTCCAGGCGCATATTTTTCAGCGGTTGCCAATGATTCCCGAGCGCGGTCAAGCTGGCCTTGACGAGAGTACAGTTCTGCTTGGACAAAGAAGGCTTTGGCGCTGCTGGGATGAGAGATCAACACCTGCTGCACCATTACTTGCGCTTCATCCAGTTTCCCTGCCTGTGCCTTCGCATAAATTTCACTCATACTGGGACCTGTTTGCGCCATAGCCAGGCCCGCAAACATGATCGATACCACAATGACCAGCTTTGTGTAAATTTTGAAAATCGACAGCATTTAAGTTCCTTGTTAAAAGTCTTCCAGGTCAGTTTTAATTCGCGTTTCAAACGGATTGTTTACCGCATTGACCACAGAACTTGGCAGCGGCAGCAAGCGTCGTCCCACATTGAGTGCATCGCGCTGGTTGCATTGATCCGCCGCATTGAACGCAGAATCTTGCCGCTATCGGGTTCAATGCATTGCAGCCAGGGCAACTCGCGCCAACTGGATTTGCCGGTCCGGACGGACTTGATGGTCCGTAACCTCCACCGGTCGGGCCTCGATAGTGGCCCCCATGGTGATCATCATGGTGACCACCATGTCCACCACCATGTCCACCGCCGTGACGTCCAAATAGATTGTCAAAAATGCTCATGATTTCACTCTTTCATTTAAAAACTTTTTGCCGCCTTGAGTTACTTCTTCAGTAAACGCAGGCCGTTACCAACGACCAATAAACTTGCCCCCATATCCGCAAACACCGCCATCCACATCGATGCGCCATTGAACAATGCCAGCATCAGAAAAACTGCCTTGATACCAAGAGCCAGAGTAATGTTTTGCCAAAGAATGGCTTGCGTTTTGCGCGATAACACAATGGTTTCTGGGATACGCCGCAAGTCATCATTCATGATGACAACATCGGCGGCCTCCATGGCCGTATCCGTGCCCGCAACACCCATGGCAAAACCAATGTCTGAACGCGCCAATGCAGGCGCATCGTTGATACCGTCGCCGGTCATTGCAGTCAAACCGTATCGTTTTTGAAGCTCTTCGATAGCAGTCAGTTTGTCTTCTGGCAGCAAGTTTCCACGCGCATCATCAATGCCAGCCTGCTTGGCAATGGTCTTTGCGGTTGCCTCGTTGTCACCCGTTAACATGACGGAAGTGACACCCAGTGCGTGCAATTGGGCCAAAGCTTCTCGTGACGTTTCTTTAATGGTGTCGGCTACTGCAAAAATGGCCAGCACCTGGGTTTGCGATGCCAGCATGGTGACCGTGCGCCCCAGCGCTTCATGTTCCGCCAATCGTGCTTCGATGCTGCTGCTACATAGTTTTCGATCTTCCATCAAGCGGTGATTGCCGAGTATCAATAATTGCCCATCAACAAGGGCTTCTACCCCCTTCCTGCAACCACCTTGAAGTCTTGGAGAACACTATTTCCATGGTTGAGACTTTTCGCGATGGCTTTAGATACCGGGTGATCAGAATGCGCTGAAAGATCGCCTGCCCAACGTAAAACCTGCCACTCAGGTACTTCTGATTTAACAAACTCGGAATCCACCAAAACAGGCTTGCCCTCGGTGATTGTTCCCGTCTTGTCCAGCGCAAGTGCCTTGATTTTTCGGGCGCCTTCGAGGTGAACACCACCTTTAATCAAAATGCCGCGTCTGGCAGCGGCAGCCAGACCACTGACCACCGTGACTGGCGTAGAAATCACCAAAGCACACGGGCATGCAATCACCAGCAGAACCAACGCTTTGTAGACTGCTTGAGTCCAGGTCCAATCCATGAGCCAGGGTGTAAGTAAAGCGACCCCCAGAGCCAGGACGAACACAGCGGGTGTGTAGATGGCGGCAAATTTGTCAACAAACTGCTGTGTGGGTGCTCGTGAACCTTGCGCCTGTTCTACTGCGTGGATGATGCGGGAAAGCACTGAGTTACTGGGTAAGGCGGTTACGCGCACTTCAATAGTGGCTGTGGCATTGATCGTCCCGGCGAATACAGCATCACCTGGAGCCTTGTCCACTGGAATGCTCTCACCCGTCACAGACGCTTGATCTACGGATGTGCTGCCAATGGCAATAACCCCGTCAACAGGAATGCGTGCGCCAGGTTTGATGCGCACAACGGCATCCAGCACAACACTACCCACCGGAAACATTTGCCACGATCCATCGGACTGACGAATCTCCGCAGTCTCAGGGGTCAGATCCAGCAGGCTCTTGATGGCACCTCTGGCCCTGTCCACTGCACGCGCTTCAATCAACTCAGCGATGGCATAGAGTGCCATAACCATGGCAGCCTCTGGCCACTGACCGATCACAAATGCACCGGTGACCGCGACGGTCATCAACGCGTTGATATTGAGTCGAAAATTGCGCAGGGCGGCCAAGCCCTTGACGTAAGTGGAGAAACCAGCAAGTGCAATTGCACCCACAGAAAGCACCATTCCCAGTCCTTGGAAAATGCGTGTATCTGGAGCAAAGAATGCAATGGACTCTGCACCTACTGCCAGCGCTAGGGCCAGCACATATTTTTGAATTCCGCTTGGAAAGCTGGCATTGTTATGGTCATGATCATGTCCCTCGTGTCCGTGGTCGTGGCCATCTGAATCCTTCTCAGACGCATTGCTGCTTAGTGGCGTAGGCTTGAATCCAGCTTTGCGAATCGCAGCCAAAACGAGTGGCAATGATTCAGCCTCGGCATCAATCGAAAGCGTCCGAACTGCAAGTTGGAATTGAAGGCTGCGCACACCGGGAATATTGGCCACTGCATGGCGAATTTCCCCCTCCTCAGAGGAGCAATCCATGGTTGGGATTCGAAAAACAGGAACGCCTGCTTTTTACTTTGCGGCAATGCCTGAGACGAATCAGAAATTGAGGTTGCACATGCACTGCTACATCCGCATGTCGGCGTTGATGATGGTTTTGGAGGTGTCGTGATCATTGTCAATTCCTAGTTGAGCGGCAATTAGAAACCCTGTAGCCACTAAAGAGTCAAGCAGTTATGATTGCGGACATGAAAATCGGTGAACTAGCCAATCTGACGGGTGTACAAGTGGAGACTATTCGGCACTACGAGCGCGAGGGTTTGTTGCCGCACACCAAGCGATCTGAAGGAAACTACCGCGTCTATGACGAATCACATGGACAGCGCCTGTCGTTCATCCGCCACTGCCGCAGCCTGGACATGACCTTGGATGAAATCCGTGTCTTGCTCCGTTTCAGGGACGCACCCACTGGAAATTGCGGCGAAGTCAACGCGCTTTTGGACGAACACATAGGACACGTTGCGCTTCGGGTCAAAGAACTGCGGCAATTGGAAACGCAGCTCAAGGGGCTTCGTGAGACGTGCCGTAGCGCGCAGGATGCTGAGCACTGTGGAATTCTCAATGAACTCAACGTCATGGCGCAAAAACAAACGACTTCTTCGGTTGATATGTCGGGTCATGTGCAGGGTGCACATCCAGGTGTGAGGACTCGCAAACCCCTGGATTGATCATCGTTTTGGCTTTGTTAATGCCACAGGTGCATGAACATAGGTAGTTTCACTTTCGCCATTGGCATTTTTGAAAGTCAATGTTATTTGCGCTTCTCTGCCGGCCTTCAGCTGTTTCTTGAGGTCCATCATCATTAAGTGGTATCCGCCCGACTTGAGTTCCACTGGCTGATTTGCAGGCAGCTTTAGCCCGTCAACTGCGCGCATCCGCATGACATCGTTTTCCATTTTCATCTCATGGACTTCCACAACACCAGCAATGTCGGAACGCGCAGAGACCAGCGTCGTGTCCGTCTTTGATAACAGTTGCATGAAGGCTCCTGTCGCCTGTTGATTGGGTACTGTAGCCCGAACCCACGCTCCGGTGACGACAACTTCAGCGTGACTGACTGATGTTGCCATGGTTAAACACGCGGCTAAAAGTGCAAGGGGGATTTGGTGATTTTTCATATACATACTTTCTAAGTGGAGTTAAATTTGCCTGGTGTTCCAAGACTACGTTGTCATCAAACCAATCCTTCAAAGATGATCTTCCAGCCGCCAGGGCGGTGCTGCCAATATTGACGGACGGTGCGCCCTACCTTTTCGCCGTCCAGGACTTCACCAAAGGTCGCAACCATGGTTTCTGCTTCGTCCGACCATAGAATCAGGGAGATGTCTTTGAGGCTCGCTGGCTTGTTGCCCAACTTTTTTAGTTCTGCACGCAGACTCATGCTGAATGACGTTAAATCCTTGCCTTCTGCGCTGAAGTCATTGGCATAGAACTGCAAAAGTTCGCTTTCACGACCGTTTCTTTTGGCATTGGCCCAAGTCTGCAGAGTCTCTGAAATTGCTGCCTTTGACTCGCCAATTTGTCAGGGCGAACCCAGTTCAGATTTTTCTCAATAAGCACTGGTGTTGTCCGAACCTCTACTGTCCTGAGGATTCTTTCCAGATCAGGATTGGCAACAGCCACACAACCGTCTGTAGCCTGCGGGGCCCTGGTAAATTGACTCGAAGGTGTGCCGTGCAACCATATGCACCGCCAGTTTTCCCACGCCGCTGATCTAGAACGTTGGGGTAATTGACGGGCAATGCGCCTGATCCATACAAGTCCTTCAGGGTCTTGGGGTCAAGGTTACTGGTGATGAAGTAGACACCCAGCGGTGTTCGCCGGTCGCCCTCCACTGTTTTTCCAACCCCGGCTTTTCCGACTGAAATATAGTAGTTGGCAAGAAGACGCGTCCCTGTCGTTGTATTTTCAAAAAGATAAAGACGGGCCTTTCTGTGTCCACTGCGATGGGCGTGTTTGTTGCGGCTGGAAAGTGAAACGAATTGGGACGGTATAGCATCTGGTGGCGGAATTTGTTTGATCGCAGCAAGACGTAGTTGTGATTCCGCACGCAGATTCATCAAATTCTGCGCTCCAATCTTCGCCATATCAGAAGGGACGTCTCCGATAGTCTGAAGCGGCCTCGAACGGGCTGCAAGTAAGTCGCCGTACACAAGTTGTGCCAGCTGAAATTTGGATAGTCTTCAACCAACTTCTCCGCTTTGCGTAAGGCATCCCGACTGTTTGCCGCGCCGATCATTCGATAGACTTCAATTAGCCGTGCCTCAGCCTCACCGTCAACACGGCTTGTTGTACGTGCCTTTTCCTTCAACTTAAGCTTGGACTTGGGATTGGTCCTGAGTTGCACTGATCGAAAAAATCAGCGGAACACCCAAGAAAATCGCCAATACAGTTGCCCAGAGACAATTTTTTGCTTGTTTAAACGACATGGCCGGTTGATTGCAGTGGTTGTCGTTGGCAATCCGAATTGCAAGACTGGTTAGTCATTTCTTGTTTTTGGCGACTTCTTCAGCGACCAAAGAGGCAAGTTGATCGGGACCGAAGCTGGGTAGTCCTCGGCCGTTGACAAAAAATGTTGGGGTCTTTTTCACTTCCAGCGCAGTCAAGTCCTCAACGTCTTGTTTCAACACAGCCTCGACTTCTGCTGCTTGCGCATCATCCAACGCTTTCTTTATATCCAGACCTGTCTGGGCAGCAGCTTGATAGGCTACATCAAGGTTGGGCGAGCCATGACTGGCCCACGACGGCTGTGCAGCCAGAATTGTCTCAAGCGTTTGCCAATATTTATCCTGTCTCTTGGATGCCTCCAACAACTTACAACTTTGTCTGAGCCAGCATGGAATGGGGCATATCTGAGAACCAAGCGAACATCCTTGGGGTACTGCTTCATCAAATTTTTGACAATTGGATAGAAGTCCCGACAGGTTTCACATGCTGGATCAAAGAACTCAACGATAGTCACTGGTGCGTCACTTGGCCCCAATGATGGGGAATGGAAACGAACCATTCGGTTTTCGGCCTTACTGACCTTTTCCGTCTGGGAATTTTGGACACGTTTTTGATAGAAATTCATTCCCAATAAAAATACCGCAACCACAATGCCTAGCAGAACTGCGACAGTCATTTTTTTTGAATTCATTTTGAAGTCCTCTTGATGTATAGAAAAAGCAATAAGGTGACGGTGAGAAAGGCGGTCAGCGAAAGCCAGGGAATCTGCAATCCATTGAGGATTTCCAGCTTTTGTTCAGTACAAGACACGCCTAAACCGCAGGGAATCCAGGCCTTTGATACAAAACCGGCAATCAATAGGGTGTGGTATCCAGCCACCATGACCCCACCCAACGCCAGAGCCAGCCCGTAAATTGCTCCGCGTCGATCGTTGCTGTAGCAGGCAAGGCCCAGCACGACAGCTAAGGGGAACATGAAAATTCGTTGGTACCAACACAGCACACACGGTGCCATTCCCATGACCTCGCCAATGAACAGAGCGCTGGCCGTTGCAGTGGCTGCAATCAGCCAAGCGAAAACAAGCAAGTTCCAATTGCGCTTCATACTTTAGCGTCGGCTTTTGTTGACGTTGAATGCGCAGGTGAGCTGTTCCTGTAGAGCAAGATCCATACACATACGGCACAGACAATGTAGCTGTCAGCTAAGTTGAACGCTGGCCAATGCCATTCACGCCAATGGACATCGAGGAAGTCCACTACTGCACCAGCTTGGATTCGATCAATCAGATTGCTTGCGCCGCCAGCCAACCAAGCCACCCAACCAACGCTCAACTGGTTCCATGTTTTTGTACATGCAGACCAG